>NZ_BAABBA010000002.1:0-375493 GCF_039537705.1 Georgenia daeguensis | reverse complement strand
GATTCCGCGCGACCCGCACGACGTCGTCGCGGAACTCCTTGGGGTATGGCTTAGGCACGGTGCACATCCTTCCAGTGGCACCCTGCGGCACCACAGATCAGATGTCACCTATCCGTGCAGCAGACCCTCGGCATCCCGGACAGGGAGGTGTGGGGTGTGGATGAGAACACCTTCGACCTCGACGAGGACCTCGCAGTCTCGGCACCGCACGACGTGTACGCGCTGATGGGGTACTGCGACAACAGGGACGACTCGCTGCAGGGCACATGGATCACCAAGTGGGACGTCGACCGGCTACGCGAGGGGCGACTCGACCCGGCCACCGGTGGGGGTGCCCCGGGCGGCACCGTCTTTGAAACCGACGGAATCTACGTCGCCGGAGGGTGGGACCCGGCCAGCGACCGCAGCGTCCTAACCCAGGTTCTCCCGACGAACCAGACCCAGCCGGGTGAGCCGGACTCCGGTATCCAGGTGAAGGCGTACGCCGCCGACGGGTCCGTTCTCGGAACCGCGTGGGCGCTGCGTCCGGACAGTGGCGCATCCGCGCACGGGGAAGGCGCTGACGTCCAGTCCGGCATCAAGTTCGCTGCCACGCTGGCTGTCGACCCGACCCAGGTCGCGAAGCTCGGCCTAGTCGTCCGCGGAAGCGAGGTGGACGCGTGGAGCGCCTCGGCGAACACCCCGGTCGTCGCGCAGCCGCGCGCCACGGTGAACCCGGACGGGTCAGTCAAGGTCTCCTGGGCCGCAACCGACGCCGACGCCGGCACGAATCTGCGGCACACGGTGTTCGTCTCCACCGATGGTGGAGCGCACTTTATCCCTGCCGCGATCGGGATCAAGACCCCCGACACGGTACTGCATGCCGGTGCACTGCCAGGCGGTGACCTGGTTATCCGCGTGGTGTCCTCCGACGGGATGCGATTCGCGGTGGCCGAAACCACCACTCGCACCCCGAACGCAACGCCCCACGTTGCGATCACCGCACCCGGGAACGAGCAGCGGTTCTCCGCAGCGCAGCGGATCACATTCAAGGCTGTGGCCAACGATCTGGAGGACGGCAACCTCGACGGCTCACGGGTGCTTTGGGCCAGCGATCGGCACGGGAACCTGGGCACCGGTGACGAGGTCGCCGCTCGCGCCGACCAACTTGCGGAAGGCTGGCACACCGTGACAGCTCGCGTGACCGACAGCGGAGGAGCAGAGGCAACCGCGACAGTTCGGATCTTCATCGCGCGCGTCCCGGGAGTCGATCCGCCGCCGGTGGAGAAGTACGGCTGGGCGGCTTCACCAGCCCGCTTCCTACCGATGGCGCAGTGCAGGCGGGTCGTACCATCCCGGTGAAGTTCGAGGTAACCGGTGAGGTGCCGTCAGAAAACTCTGTCGTGTCGGCGTCGTTCGTCCGGGATGGGGCAACGTACGCCATCACCCGCGACGCGGTGAAGGACGGCATCGGCAGCTACCACATCAACGTGGCCACGCCGAAGGCATGGGCCGGGTCCACGGGCACCTTCGAGGTGAGACTGACCGACGGGCAGGTGTTCACCACCACGGTGGCGTTCAGGTAGCAGGGACGGACCCGATGGTCCGGTCGACGCGCTGACCGGCGAACCGGACCATCGGGTCCATCAGCACGAACCGCAGTAGAGGGAGGCGTGATGCAGACGAAAATTCCGGGCACTCCTGCACGTGCGCGGGGCAGGAGTCCGCGCGTCGCTCGCAAAGCCCTCCTGGTAGCCGCGGCGACCCTGGTGTTGCTCGCCTGCAGTCCCTCGCCCGATGAGCCAGAGGCCGGTGAGCTCAGCGCCGTGGTCGTCTCGCGCAGTGACCATCCCATGCCGTTCGACGGCGGCACCGTCGACTCGTGGTCGCGCGTCATCGTCCTCACCCGCGACGAACTCCTAGCGGCGTTCGAGGCCACCTGGCCAGGGCGCGACGCACCGGACGATCACGACATCCCAAGAGTGGGCATAGAACTGAACGTTGATGACCTCCCGGCCGGCAGACTCGCCGAGGTCAACGAAGGCCGCTTCCGGGTCCCTTGGCCGGAGCCAGACCGCTACCTCTGCCTCGGCGACGAGTACCAGGGCGTCGTGACAACCGCTGGCTGCGTCCTGGTGGATGCGGAGGCTCCGGTGAAGGTGACGCTCGAAATCTCGATCGGCGGCTTCCGTCTTCGGACCTGACACGTCTAACTGGCCGGCGCACCCCTCTGAGTAGTGCACGCATCCACCCCGGAGTAGACAGTGTGTATCAACAAGACTCCGATCGGACGGTCGTGCGTTGCGTATGGGTGGCCCAGTTCTAGCTGGTCATCCAAGGCCCACGGCGCACCCTTGCCGCGTAGGTCAAAGGCCGCGTTCAGCCCGGGGCTATTCATTCTCCCGGCTGTCCCGATAACCGATCCCCTTGCGGGACAGCGGTCAGTTGGGCAACGGGCAGTCCTCCGGCCCGCCGGCCGTGACGCAGCCCGACCAGGGCCCTCACCGGCGATGGTGCGGCAGATCGTCGCGCTGCGGTGGCGTCACCGCCCGGGTGTCGTCGAGGTCGCCGGCCGCCGCACCGGCGGGTTTCGGATGTTGAGCAGCCGGCGGACCGAAGCCACTTGGACGTAGCGAGGAACTGACCTCGCTGGTTCTGGTTTCGTGGAGCCGCTATGAATTAGTGGGCGACGGGGACAGGCCGCGCCCTCGGCAACCGGCACGCCGCGGTAAACCACGAGTTCGGCCGCCCGCAAGCGGCACGAAAATTCAAGGCGGGGCACTCGCGTCACCGAACCGGACCAGCGAATCGCGCCGCTCAACCAAACTCCCCGGTCAGTACAATGAGCGAGCGCATGACGCACCGAACTACGGAACGAACTACCCCGGGCGCGTGGTCCTGGCGAGCGTCTCCGCGCCCGTCTCAGTGGGCGTTAATGATCTTCTGCGCATACTCAGCGGCAGCGTTGGCCAGGCGATGGGAGAGTCGTGTCCAGTCGCGCAGCTCCTCGCGGCTCCACCCCCTGGTCATTTCTCTCATCATCTCGTCTCCCGAGTGCAGGATCTGCGCGGCCAGGACGTCGCCGGCCGGGCTGAGGTCGACGAGGATCGAACGACCGTCACGGTCGACGGGTTCACGGGTCACCAGCCCGTGCGCCTCGGCCCGGCGCACGATCTTGCTCACGTTCGATCGCGTCATGCCGAGAGCGACGCCCAAGTGACTGGGGAGCTGTGCTCCGAACATCCCCAGATGACGAACGAGTGTCTGCACCCCCAGGTCCACGTCGGGAGCGACGTGGGCCGCGAGTGCGCGCTGGAACTGTGGAAGCGACCAGATGTACATCAACGCGCTGGTCGCGGCCAACGCCTCCACCCGGTACGGAAGAGATGTTGGCAGCCCCTGTGGCGCCGGCTTCGAGGTCGTTCGCGCTCTCCCCATCGGCCCAGTTTATCGAGCGCACCCCTCCGCTGATAGTGTCGGTGCGACACCGTAGTCCCGCCGTGTTGGTCGTGCTCGGTCCAGTCTGTACCAACCGAACGACACAAGAGAGGCACACAGATGGCACTGATGAATGGTCGAGTTGACTTCGCCACGGGAGCCGGTGCGGGCATCTAGCGAGCGCGCAACATCGCCACCCTGAAGGCAGGGCCAGGCCAGGGACCACACCGCCACGCTCGCGAGCCCCGCGGAACGCCATCAGAGCACCTCCGGGGAGGAGCGCACTCGGCAACCACCACGGCTCGGCCCCTGCTCTTCCCGCCGTCAAGCAATATCAACGCGTGGCATGACATGTCACGCATTCTTCAAAGGAGTGAGAGATACGCAATGGCGGACAATTCTTGGGACCACACCTACGACGTCGTCGTCGTAGGGAGCGGAACGGGTCTCTTTTCGTCGCTTCTATCCGCTAAGCAGGGACTGTCCACGGTCGTCGTCGAAAAGGACAAGCTCTACGGCGGATCGACGGCCCTCTCCGGCGGCGGAATGTGGATGCCGGGCAACCGCATCGTCGCCAAGTCCGGTGCTAAGGACACCCGCGGCCGGGCGGAGACCTACCTGCGCACCGTGGTCGGCGATGAGGCCCCCGAGGCGCGCTGGCAGACCCACCTGGACTACGCGGCGAAGACCGTCGACGCACTCCTCGCCAACACCGACCTCAACCTCATCCACATGAAGGAGTACGCCGACTACTTCTCCGACGAGCCAGGAGGCTCGTCCACCGGCCGCTCCGTCGAACCGGCACCCTTCAACCTCAACAAGCTCGGGGACGACCGGAAGCTGCTCCAGGCCAGCGGTATCGCCGCCCCCATCCCCATGCCCATCACCGGCGCCGACTTCAAGTGGATGAACCTCATGATGAAGCGGCCGGACAAGGCGAGCTGGCGCATCGCCCGCCGCGTCATCCAGGGCATCGGCGGCCTGGCCCTCCGCAAGGACTACGCAGCCGGCGGCCAGGCCCTCGCCGCCGCGCTCCTCGCCGGCGCCCGCAAGGCCGGAGTCCACCTCTGGAACTCCACCCCTCTGATCGACCTCATCCTCGACGGCGACAAGGTCATCGGCGTCGTCGTCGAGCGCAACGGCAAGCAGGAGAGGATCAGGGCGAACCGCGCCGTCATCCTCGCCGCCGGCGGCTTCGACCGCGATATCGACAAGCGCCACGAGTACCAGTCCCCGGCCATCGAGGCAGGCTGGCAGTTCGGCGTCAAGGGCAACGTCGGAGACACGATCGACCTGGCCAAGAAGCACGGACTCGATCTCACCCTGCTCGACAAGACCTGGTGGTTCCCGGGACTGCAGAGCCCCGACCCCGAGGGCCCCCCGATGATGGCGCTCGCCGAGCGCTCCCTCCCCGGCACCCTCATCGTCGACGGATCCGGCCACCGGTTCTTCAACGAGTCGACGGACTACATGCGGGCCGGCGAGGCGATCCTCGGTCTGGACGACGGCGAAGCTCCCCACCTACCGGCATGGCTCATCTTCGACGACAAGTTCGTCAAGTCGTACGTCATGGGCGGGGTCAAGATGCCGATGATGGGGATTCCGAAGGCGTGGTTCGACACTGGGATCGCGTTCAAGGCCGACACCATCGAGGAGCTCGGCAGGACGATCGGCGTCGGCGATCTCCCCGGCGGCGTGGCGAGGTTCAACGTGCTCGCCGCCCAGGGCCAGGACGACGACTTCGATCGCGGCAAGACTGCATACGACCGCTACTACGGCGACCCGACCAACACGCCCAACCCGAACCTGCGCCCACTGGCGAAGAAGGGCCCGTACTACGCGATGAAGGTCGTCCCCGGCGACCTGGGCACGTGCGGCGGGCTGCGCGCGGACGAGAAGGCCCGGGTCTACAAGACCGACGGCGGGAAGATGGCGAACCTCTACGCGATCGGCAATGCCGCAGGCAACGTCTTCGGCGGCGTCTACCCGGGACCGGGCGCCACGATCGGCCAGGGGATGACACTGGGCCACGCCGCGGTCGACGACATCCTCGCCAAGCAGTGATCAACTGAACGACCGCGTAGTTCACGAGGCGCGACCCACATCATCGCGGGTCGCGCCTCGTGGCCACCGCATGCGGATCCTCCATTGAGACGCCCGAAGGGCAATTACAGCTCAGCGCTACGCCTGCGGTAACGGATATGGGTAGCTAGCGGTGAGTGGAGCACCTCGACGGGCTCGAACCCGAAGGTCTCGACGCCGTCGAAGATGCCTTCGCCGCTGCCGAGTAGGACGGGTGCGATGTCGAGGGTGAGTTCGTCGATCATCCCGGCGTTGAGCGCTTGTCGAACTGTCGAAGCACCGCCAGCGATATCCACGCCGTTGCCGTCGGCCGTTTCCAGCGCCTGAGCGTAGGCGGCGTCAAAGCCCTCGGTGACGAAGTGGAAGGTGGTCCCGCCTTCCATCTCGATCGGTTCGCGGGCGTGATGAGTGAGCACGAAGACCGGTGCGTGGTAGGGCGGCTCGGATCCCCACCATCCCTCCCACGCCTCGTGCCACCCGCCGCGGATTGGCCCGAACATGTTTCGGCCCATGACGTAGGCGCCACGAGGGCGCATGAGCCATCCGTTGGCCTTTTTGTCGGCCTCGGTTGCACGTGGGTTGCCCATGTGCCAGCCGTGCAACTCGCCGCCGCGCTTGCCCAGCGGATTTTGCCGGCTCTGCTCGGGTCCGGCGACGAAGCCGTCGAGCGAGATCGACATGTGGCAGGTGGTGTCGGACATCAGCATCCCTCAGAAGCGGTTGGTGTCGCGCCGCGACTATTCGTACCACCACATCAGGACATCGGGGGGTGACGTCCCTATGAGTCTGCAGATAGCAACGCCGCATGCGGCTCGGCACCGGGTTCGTCGGCGCCTTGTGCTCACAGCACCGGAGGCGCTTGCTGAGACGTCGGGCGCTGCCCGATGCCCGAGCCGACCACAGCGTGTGGCTCGACCGGGTCCACCCTAGGAGATGCGCCATGAGCGCCCTGCTTGTCGGGTACGCCCGATGCTCCACCGATCAGCAAGACCTGACCGCCCAACGCGACGGGCTCCTGGCCCTCGGCGTGGAGGCGGAGCGGATCTACGTCGATCATGGTCTGACCGGCACCGACCGCGAACGGCCCGGACTTCGCGAGGCACTGGCCGCGTGCCGGGCTGGAGACACCTTGGTAGTCACCAAGCTCGAGCGACTGGCGCGGTCCCTTCCGGATGCGCGAGCAATTGCTGACGAGCTCACCGCCCGGCAGGTCAGCCTCAGCCTGGGCGGGTCGGTCTACGACCCTACCGACGCGGTCGGTCGACTGCTGTTCAACGTCCTCGCGATGGTGGCCGAGTTCGAGTCCGACCTGATCCGTCTCCGAACGCGCGAGGGCATGAAGGTCGCGAGGGCGAAGGGCCGGCTGCGCGGAAAGCAGCCCAAGCTCAACAGGAAGCAGGAGGCACACCTGGTGTCGCTGGTCCACAGCGGCGAGTACAGCACCCTTGAAGTCGCTGAACTCTTCGGCGTCGGCCGCTCCACCGTCTACCGCGCCATCGAACGGCAACGAATCGCGGCCGAGGCAAGGATCGCTGAGACGACATCGAGGCCCTGATCTGGGCACGGCGCCAGCAGTCCCGCCTTCAACCCCTCGACGCTGGCGCTCCCACTTTGTCAGTTCAGGACCGAGGGCGCGAATAGAACCCGACTCCCTCCAGCGAGGTCTGCCGAATTTCGACCGTCGCTGGCACGCGTCCAGAGCTGTCGCGGAGCGCGCGCCCGTTTCCCGCAGGGATCCTTCTTGGAGGACGTCGGCTGCTTCGCGGCAGGACCGCTCGCCGGGCGCGCCAGGATTGGTGTCGGTACAGAGCTGTTCTGCTGCTGGCAAGCTCGATGATCTCTCCGTCGAGCTCTTGCCGGTATCGCCGTGACAGTGCACCCTTTAGACCCCGTCCGGCCGGAGGCACCCATGGGCAAGTTGATCTACGCAGCCAACACCTCGCTGGACGGTTACCTCGAGGATGAGACCGGCTCCTTCGACTGGTCCGTGCCTGACGAGGAGGTGCACGCGTTCTGGAACGAGCACGAGCGACACATCGGCACCTCGCTCTACGGCCGCCGCATGTACGAGACGATGCGCGTCTGGGAGAGCGACGACTGGTTGACGACCGAACCGGCCGTCGTCCGCGAATACGCGGGGATCTGGCGCGACGCCGACAAAGTCGTCTACTCCTCGACGCTCGAAGAGGTGTCGACGGCGCGAACCAGGATCGAGCGGCACTTCGAGCCCGAGGCGGTACGCCAGCTCAAGGAAACCTCCGACTCCGACCTGAGCATTGGCGGCGCGGCCATCGCGGCCGAGGCGTTCCGCCACGGGCTTGTGGACGAGTGCGTGCTGCTCCTTGGCCCCGTGGTCGTGGGCGGCGGCAAGCCGGCGCTGCCCCGGGGCGTCCGACTGGACCTCGAGCTGCTGGACCACCGACGGTTCCGCAACGGTGTGATCTACCTACGCCACACCGTCCGAAGCGCTTCCTGAGACGGGTGACCGTCGCGCCGGGGCGACGGCGGTGCTCCTGTTTGCGGTCAGCGCGCCGGGGCCCCCGGCTCGAGGCCGGACTCCTGCGCGGCCCGGCGAGCACGGTCCAGCACGACCCGCTCGGGGAGGCCGAGGGCCGCTGCCGCGGCGGCGACGTCGTCGAACTCCGGGGTGGCCTGGCGGACGGTCGTCCCGTCGTGGGCGATCTTGATGCGCACACCCTGACCGTCCACGTCGACCTCGTGCCAGGTGCGCTCGAGCACCCGGCGGTGCAGGGGAGCGTGCTGACGCACCCCCAGCGTGGTGGTGTGGGCGAGGATGGCCGTGCTGACGGCGTCGGTGACCGCCCCGATCGGGCAGAGCGCGTGCAGCGTGTGGGCGGGGCGGCCCTTCTTCATCAGGATGGGGGAGAGCCAGGCATCCAGAGCCCCCGCCTCCAGCACCCGCGCGAGCACGCCTGGCCATAGGCGCGGATCGAGATCGTCGACGTTCGCCTCCAGCTGCACCACCTCCGCCGGCGTGCCGGGAACGCCCGCAGCGCCCGCGCCCGGGAGAGGGACGCTCGCCGCCTCGCCGACCAGCACGCGCACCACGTTCGGCCGACCCGGCAGGTCCTTGGTGCCCGCACCGACGCCGACGGCCGCCAGCGTCATGGCGGGCATCGGCCCGGCCGCTGACGCGAGAGCCCGGACGAGCGCGACGCCGGTCGGGGTGGCGAGCTCGCCGATCTGGCCCGCCGGCGCGGAGGTAGCCGCGTCAAGGTGTTCGTGCGAGTGTGCCGTGCCCTCGTGCTCGTGCTCGTGCGCGTGGGTGTGCTCATGCTGATGCGTCGGCGCACCGTGGTCGTGGTCGTGGTCGTGGTCGTGGTCGTGGTCGTGGTCGTGGTCGTGCGCGTGGCCGGGGCCGTGCGCGTGGGAGTGGCCATGGCCGGCTGCCGTGGAGGCCCCCGACACCACCGGCCAGCCGAGGGCGAGCTGCGCGACCGCGGGGACGGGCACGGGGATGTCACCGTGCGCGGCGCGGATCCGGCCCTCGCCCAGCGCGATCGCCGTCGCGGTGATCTCGCCGGCGTCCAGCAGCCGCAGCCCCTCGCACACGCCGACGACGTCGGCGATGGAGTCCAGGGCGCCGACCTCGTGGAAGTGCACGTCCTCGGGGCTCGTGCCGTGCACGTGGCCCTCGGCCTCGGCGAGGCGGGCGAACGCGGCGAGGGCTCGCTCGCGGGTGACGTCGTCGAGGGCCGCCTGCTCGAGCATCGTGCGGATCGTGGTCCACCGGCGGTGCGGCGGGTCGTCGACGAGCGGCTCGACGTCGACCTTGGTGGCGCGCTGCCCGCCCCGCGCCACCTCGGTCCGGGTCAGCCGGACCGAGCCGGGCACCACGGCGTCGACGGCGGCCTGGATCCGCCCCAGGTCCGCGCCGGCGTCGACGAGCGCGCCGAGGAGCATGTCCCCGGCGACGCCCGCGCTGACGTCCAGCCAGACCGGACGCCCGGCGCTCAGGACCTGTCCCGCAGACGGAAGAGGACCTCGCCGGCGTTGTGCACGACCATCACCTCGGGGTCGGCCTCCATGGCGTCGACGTCCACGTCGGCCGGGTCCATCCACCGCAGGCTGACCGCCTCGACCTCCTCGCGCGGGATGGAGGTCGCCAGCGTCACGGTGACGCGGTTGTGCTCCTCGCCCGTCTCGGCGTCGTAGGTGCCCTGCCCGCGCAGGTGGGTGGAGTGGGCGAGGTCGCCCCACGGGTGGTCCTTGAACCGGTCCCACTGCTTCACGTAGTAGTCGCGGTTGTGGTAGCCGATCTTCATCAGGCTCGGGTGCATCGCGGAGATCTGCGTGATGTGGGGGGCGTAGATGATCACCTCGCCGCCGTCGGCGACGATCGGCTCGATCTTGTACATGCCCTTGGCGCCGGTCCAGATGTCGTCGTACATCGTCGGCAGGATGGACAGCACCCGCTTGACGGGCTGCTCGAGGTAGGTGATGTGGCTGTCCGCCGCGATGTCGGCGGCAGCCTCCCACGCGGACTCGGTGGTCCCGACGCTGACGGAGTGCAGCCGGTCCGTCCCGGCCTCCGTGACGACGGCGACGCACAGCTTCTCGGACGGGATCCGGTCCGCCGCGGCGTTGATCAGGGCACGGACGGGCGTGATGCCGCGCGTGCCGATGATCTCGTAGGAGGAGATGAGGGCGCCGACCCAGTGCGACATGTCGATGACGTCGTGCCCGGACAGGCCGGGGAAGAAGTACTTGTTGCCGCCGGACATGCCGACCACCTCGTGCGGCAGCACGGGCCCGACCACCAGGGCCACGTCGTGCTCCACGACGGCGCGGTTGACGACCACGTGCATGGGCCGGTCGGTCAGCCGGCCGCCGGAGTACCGCGCGACCTCCTCGGCGGGGATGGTGCCGAGGTCGGCGAAGGTCTCCGGCTTCCACCACTCGTGGTTGACCGCCCGCCAGCCCGGGTAGGTCTCCTCGATGCGGCCCGGCTCGAAGCCGAGGTGCGCCGCGATCGCCTCCTCGCTCATGGCCGCGTGCGTGCCGAGGGCGATGACGACGGTGACCGTCGTGGCCCGGCCCGCGAGCGCCTCGTGGACGGAGCGCATCAGCAGCGGCATCGAGACGGCCCGGGTGCCGTCGGGGACGACCAGCGCGACGCTGCGCCCGTCGAGGTCCATCCGCGCGAGCGAGGCCAGGATGTGCTCGCGGACCTGCTCGTCCGTCAGGACCACGTCGGACCCGCCGATCGTGCTCGCCTGCTCCACCAGCTCCTGGGGTACCACCGTCGTCGAGGTCATGGGTAGACCTTCCTCCACCAGCGGGCCCCGCGGCAATCGCGACGCCCCCGCGACGGCAACAGGCGGCAACCGGTGGACGCCGGCCCGCCCGGCACCGACTCAGGCGAAGCGCTCGCCGCGCTCCCGCACGCCGTCCTGGTACGAGTACACCTCGGTTCCCTCGATGAAGACCCGTTCGGCCCGGGAGTAGACGTCCAGCGGGTCGCCGGACCAGACGACGACGTCGCCGTCGAGCCCCTCCCGCAGCGCCCCGACCCGGTCGTCCAGCCCGAGCATCGCGGCCGGGTTGAGGGTCAGGGCGCTGATGGCGACGTCGCGGTCGAGGCCGTCCTTGACGGCCAGGGAGGCCTGGTGGACCAGGTAGTGGATGGGCACCACGGGATGGTCGGTGGTGATCGCGACGCGCACGCCCGCCTCGGCGAGCCGGACCAGGTTGGCGATCGCCCGCTCGCGCAGCTCCACCTTGGAGCGCGAGGTGAGCATCGGCCCGAAGATGACCGGGACGTCCTTCTCCGCGAGCACGTCGGCGATCTTGGCGCCCTCGGTGCCGTGGTTGATCACGAGCCGGTACCCGAACTCCTCGGCCAGGCGCAGGGCGGTGGCGATGTCGTCGTGCCGGTGGGTGTGCTGGTCCCAGACGAGCTCGCCGTCGAGGACCCGCACCAGGGCCTCCATCCCGAGGTCCCGCTGATGAGGCTTGCGCTCGGCGACGGCATGGGCGCGCGCGGCCGCGTAGTCCTGCGCGGCCACGAACGCCTCCCGGATCACCTTGGCCACGCCGAGCCGGGTGGAGGGCATCTGCTTCTTCTCGGAGTACACCCGCTTCGGGTTCTCCCCGAGCGCGGACTTCACCGAGACCGCGGCCCTGATGATCTGCTCGTCGACCGTGCGGCCGCCCCAGGTCTTGATGGCCACGCTCTGCCCGCCGATCGGGTTGCCCGATCCCGGCTTGACGACGGCGGAGGTCACCCCGCCGACCAGCGCGTCGCGGAAGCCCTCGTCCTCGATGTCGATCGCGTCCAGGGCCCGCACCGCGGCCATGTTCGGTCCGGTCATCTCGTTCGTGTCGTCGCCGGCCCAGCCGACCCCCTCCTCGGCGACGCCCAGGTGCGCGTGCGCCTCGACGAAGCCGGGCAGCACCCAGCGCCCCGCGGCGTCGACGACGGGCACGCCGTCCGGGACGGCGACGTCCGTGCCGACGGCCGCGATGACGCCGTCGACCACGAGCACGGTGCCCCTCTCGAGCGGCTCGCCGTCCACGGGCACGACGTGCCCGCCGACGACGGCGACGCTTCCGCGAGGGCGGCGGGCGGGGGCAGGGCCGGTGCTGGTCATGGGCCCATCCTGGCCGACGCCCGCACCCGCGGCGACGTGGCGGATGCCGACAGGCGCGGCGCCGGGTGCCGGACGCAGGAACCTGGCAGGCTGATCACGTCAGTGGCGGCGCACCGAGGAGGAACCATGACTGAGCCCACCGGCCCGGAGATCCCCTCCCGCCGACCCGAGGAGCCTGCCCTCCCTGCGGACGACGCCACCCGCCCCGGGCGGGGGCTGCGCCGTCGCCGGGGCCGCGACGAGGCCGACCTCGCTCCCGGGGCCGGCGACACCGACCTGCCGGGCGAGGGACGGCGGGAGCCGGGGCGCGGCAACCCCGTGGCGTGGACCTCGCTGCTCGTCGCTGTCGTCCTGACGGTCTGGCAGGCGGTTTACGCGCTGAGCCTCGACCGGGTCTCCGCGACCGACCAGGACCTGTACACCTCGGTCTCGCTCTTCGTCACGCTCATCCTCGGCCTCGCCGCGGCGGTGCTGGGCCTGGTCGGCATCTCCCAGCGCCGCAGGCCGCGCTGGCCCGCGCTCGCGGGCCTCGCCGTGGGCCTGAACGCCTTCATCGTCGCCGCCTTCTCCTGGATCGGCGGACTCATGAACACCGGCGCCTGAGCGCGCCCGCTCAGGACTGGTGGACGTCCGGCGCCGGCGGGCGGCCGGTCAGGGGACCGGCCAGGTGTGGACCGGCTCGTTGCTGTGCATGTGCAGGACGTACTCCTTGAGCATGGCCTTCAGCGCGTCGGGGCGGTCCAGGCCGCGGGCCTCGAAGGCCTGCGTGGCGGCGACCTGCCAGGAGGCGCCGTTGGTGCGCAGCTTGGCGCGGCCCTCGATCACCCCGAGGTAGCGGTCCACGGCCTCGGTGGCCACCCCCAGGCGCTCCAGCCCCCGCTGCGCGGCGGGGAGCAGCGCGCGCAGCACCAGCTCGTCCCAGTCCACGGACCCGACGCCGGGCCAGTACAGCCGGGAATCGGCCCCGTGGCGGGCGGCTGTGTGGAAGTTCTCCCGCGCGGCCTCGAAGCTCATGCGAGACCAGATCGGGCGTTCGTCCAGGACCATGTCCACCGAGGCGCCGTAGAAGAACGCCGCGTTGGCCAGGACGTCCAGCACCGTGGGGCCCGAGGGGAGGATCCGGTTCTCCACCCGCAGGTGCGGCCGGCCGTCGGAGACGTCGTAGATCGGCCGGTTCCAGCGGTAGATCGTGCCGTTGTGCAGCCTCAGCTCCGAGAGCTGGGGCGTGCCGCCCGCCCGCAGCACCTCGAGCGGGTCCTCGTCCGACGTCTCTGGGATCAGCGCCGGGTAGTAGCGGACGTTCTCCTCGAACAGGTCGAAGATCGAGTTGATCCACCGGTCCCCGAACGGCACCAGCGGGCGCACCCCCTGGTTGCGCAGCTCCGGCGGCCGGGTGTCGGTGGCCTGCAGGAACAGCTCGATGCGCGACTCGGCCTGGAGCTGGTGGCCGAACACGTACGGCGAGTTGGCCCCGAGCGCGAGCTGCGGGCCCGCCAGCACCTGGGCGGCGTTCCAGTAGCGCGCGAAGGTGTTCGGGCGCACCTGCAGGTGGAACTGCGTGGACGTGCAGGCGGCCTCGACGGCGATCGTGTCGGCGGTCATCTGGAGGCGCTCGGCCCCGCGGATGTCGATGACCACATCCTCCCTGCGGGAGGTCAGCACCGCCTCGTCGAGCATCTGGTAGCGGGCGTTGGAGGAGAACCACGAGTGGCCGGGCTCGGGGGGCGGCAGCGTGGGCAGGATCCCGATCATGACGATGCCCGCGCCGAGGTCGCCGGCACGGTCCCGGGCGCGGTTGAGGTTCTTGCGCAGGGCGGACTCGAGCTGGAGCAGCGACTGTCCGTCGATGCGCCGCGGCTCCACGTTCAGCTCGATGTTGAAACGGCCGAGCTCGGTCTGGTAGCGCCAGTCGTCGATGTGCTGGAGCACCTCGGCGTTCTTCATGGACGGCATGAAGTCGGCGTCGACCAGGTTGAGCTCGATCTCCAGGCCCGTGCGCCACTCGTCCTGCGCGAAGGAGCCGCGGTCGAGCATCTCCTCGAGCGCGTCGAGGCAGCGCTGGACGGCGTGGCGGTACCTGGTGTGGTCGGCGCGGGTGTAGGCCTTCGCGCTGACGTCCTTGCCCATCGAGCCTCCTGCTCCCTGGTCTTTCCCCGGGCACGCCGGGCGTCTCGGGCCCGACCGGGCGTCTCGCGGACGCGCCGGGCACGGTCCCAGCATGCTGGGGGCGTGGAGACCGCGCACCCCGGGTCAACGCTGCCACCTCCGGGCCCGCCGGTGGTCCACTTGTGCGGGGGAGAGCGGGCGAGGACACAATGGCCGTGATGAGATCCGCAGGCGGCACCCGGCGTCGCTGGGAGTGGTGGCACCGCCAGACCCCCGCGACCCGCCAGACGATCCGCGGCCTGCTCGCGTTCCTCGTGACCGGTCTGCTCGCCGCGGCCCTGGGGGTGACGACCGCCAGCACGCACTCCTCGCTCGGCCCGCACGAGGCCGACTACCACGTCACGCTCGACCGGCAGGTCTCCCTCCAGATGGGCCCGTTGGGGGCGGTCATCATCGACTCCCCGCTGCCGTGGCCGCTCGGCGCGGAGGTGGTGGTCCGGGAGATCCCGACCGACCTGCAGACCTCCGGCTCGCCGCTGCCCGGCCTGCTCGCCGACCTCGAGGCGTACGGCCAGCTCTTCGGCCAGCCCGAGGCGGCCGTCGCCGACGCCGTGCGGGGGCTGGTCACCGACGCCCTCGGGCGCACCGCGGTCGCGTGGTCGCTGATGCTCGCGCTGCTCGCCGCCGGCCGGCTCGCCTCCCGCGGGCGGCTGCGCGACGAGCTCCGGGCCGCCCTGACCCGCCCTGGGGTCGCGGTGCTCAGCGGCGCCGTCGTCCTCGGCGGCGCGACCGCCGTCGTCCTCCCGCAGACGCGCCAGGAGACCCCCGCCGGCTACAGCCCCGCCGTGCTCGCGGGCACGCCGCTCGAGGGGGCGCGGATCACCGGGCGTCTGGCCGACGTCGTCGCGGTCTACGGCCAGACGGTGCGGTCCGCCTTCGAGGAGAACGAGGCGTTCTACGCCCTCGCGTCGGAGAACCTGGTCGCCGCGTACGAGGCCGAGGGCGAGGCTCCCCGCGGCCGGAGCCGCCAGTCCCCGGAGGGTGCGGAGGCGGCCGCAGGGGCGTCGCCGTCGGAGGGGACGACGGCGGCCGGCCCGTCGTCGGACTCCACGACGGCGGACCCCTCGACGGGGGACCGCGCGACGGGGGACCCCTCGACGGGGAACCGCGCGACGGCGGACGGCCCGACGTCGGGCGGGGAGCCGTCCGCCTCGGCCGCCACCGAGGAGCCCGAGCCGGACCCCGTCACGTTCCTGATGGTCTCGGACCTGCACTGCAACGTCGGCATGGCCTCGGTGATCGCGACGGCGATCGAGCAGACGGGGGCGGAGGTGCTCCTCGACGCCGGCGACACGGTGATGAGCGGGACCTCGGTCGAGTCCTACTGCGTGAACGCGTTCGCCCGCGCCGTGCCGGACGGGGTGCCGGTGGTCGTCTCGACCGGCAACCACGACTCCGTCACCACGGCGCAGCAGGAGCGTCAGGCGGGCTGGACCGTGCTCGGCGGCGAGGTGGTGGAGGTTGCCGGCGTGCGCATCCTCGGGGACACCGACCCGACACTGACGGCGGTGGGGTCGGGCACGCGGCAGGAACGCGACGAGACCGTGCCGGAGATGGAGCAGCGCCTCGCCGAGGTGGCCTGCGCCGCCGCCGAGAGCGGTGACCCCGTCGACATCCTGCTCGTCCACAACCCGCGTGCCGGGACGGCCACCCTCGACGCCGGCTGCGCGCCGCTGCAGCTCTCCGGGCACTGGCACCGCACGGTGGGGCCGGAGGTCGCCGGTGCCGGCACGCGCTACATCAGCACCTCGAGCGGCGGGGGAGCGGGCGGCGGCGCGACGGTGGGGCCGCTCACCGGGGAGGCCGAGCTGACGGTGCTGCGCGTCGACCGGGCCACCGGCGAGCCGATGGACTACCGGCGGATCCAGGTCGGCACCGACGCGGGCGTCCGGCTGGGTGCCTGGTACGAGTTCCCTCGCCCGGCGTCCGACGGCGGTGCCCCCGACGGCGGCGTGCCGGACGGCAGAGCTCCGGACGGCCGCGTCCCTGACGGTGGAGCACCGGACGGCGGCGGCAGCGGCGAGTCCGACGGCGGCACCGGCGAGCCCGGCGAGTGACGGCCCCTGGCAGCGTGCCGGGACCGCATACTGCTAGGGGAGAACAAGGAGGGCGCGTGAGCACCAGGAGCACGTCATCCCACGTGGAGGGCGCACGGTCGCCCGAGGACTACGACGATCTGAGCGACGAGGAGCTTCAGGCCGAGCTCGCGGTCCTCGACCGGGCACGGCCCAGCGCGCACCAGGCCGCCGGCGGGGCGCCGCGCGAGCTCGGCTGGGTGCTGACCGTGGGTGGGCTGCTCGGGCTCTGGGCCGCCGTCGAGCTGGTGCTCTCCGAGCTCAAGGTGGCGGCGGACCCCGATGCCGCGCTCGCCTGCGACTTCAACCCGTTGATCGGCTGCGGCAGCTTCATCACCACGTGGCAGGCGCACGCGCTCGGCATCCCCAACGCCGTCGTCGGCACGGTGGCGTTCGCGGCCTGCCTGACCGTCGGCGTGATGTTCCTGGCGGGGGTGCGGCCGGCCCGCTGGTTCTGGGGGGCGCTCGTGGCCGGCGCGACCGGTGCGATCGGCGCGGTCTTCTGGTTCCAGTACCAGGCCTTCTTCAGCATCCGGATGCTGTGCCCGTACTGCCTCGTGGTGTGGGTGGTGACGATCCCGATCTTCGTCAACGTCCTGGCCCGGGCGGCCCAGGCGGGGCACGTCCGGCTGCCCGACCGCCTGCGCCGCACCCTCGTGCAGGACCGCTGGGTGATCGTGGCCGTCTGGTACGTGCTCGTCGTGGCCGCGGCCGTCGCGATCTTCTGGGACCAGTGGGTGCTGGTGCTCGCTTGAGCCGGTAGTGGTGCCCGCCCTCAGGCCAGCGCGGCCGACCCGAGCCGGGCGGGGACGCGACCGCCGTGCCCGGCCTGACGGAGGGCTTCGCGCACCCGCTCGGCGGCGGCGTCGAGCTCCTCGGCGGGGACGTCGTGGCGGGCGTTGTCGAAGCGCAGCGACTGCTCGTCCCAGGCGGGCAGCACGTGCAGGTGCAGGTGCTCCACCTCGAAACCCGCGACGAGCACGGCGGCCCGCGGCGAGCCGAACGCCGCCTGCTGCGCCCGCCCGACCTCCTTGGCGACCACGGCGAGGTGGGCGACCAGCGCGTCGTCGGCGTCCGTGTACTGGCTGACCTCCGCGCGCGGGACCACGAGCATGTGCCCGTCGGTGATCGGGGCGATCGTCGAGAAGACGACGCTCACGTCGTCCGCCCACACGAAGCGTCCGGGGATCTGACCCTCGATGATCTGCGTGAACACGGTGCTCATGGGCTCATCCTGGCACGGCGACCGAGGGCCCGACCGGCGGGCGTGGCCCGGGGGCGACGAGCCCGGGCGCGGCCGTCGCGGCGGGGTGGATCAGTCGCGGCGCGGTGCGGCGATCTGCGCGGCCAGGTGGCCGCCGCCGTAGCCGTTGTCGATGTTCACCACGCCGACGCCGGGCGCGCACGCGTTGAGCATCGTCAGCAGCGGGGCGAGCCCCTCGAACGCGGCGCCGTAGCCGACCGAGGTGGGCACGGCCACCACCGGCGCGCTCACCAGGCCCGCGACGACCCCGGGCAGCGCGCCGTCCATGCCGGCCACCACGATCACGGCCGCAGCGGCGCGCAGGGTCTCGGTCCGGGCGAGGATCCGGTGCAGGCCGGCGACCCCGACGTCCACCACCAGCTCGGTGCGCCGGCCGAGGAACCGCGCGGTGAGCTCGGCCTCCCGGGCGACGGGCAGGTCCGAGGTGCCGGCGCAGGCCACGACGACGAGGCCGCCCGTCGGCTCGGGCGGGGTGGGCGGCCAGGCCAGCAGGCGCGCCTCGGGCTCGTGGAGCGCGTCCGGCAGGACGTCCAGGACGGCCTGGGCGCGCTCGGCGTCGGCGCGGGTGAACAGCGTGCGCGGGACGTCCGGGGCCGGGTCGCCGCCGTGGCGCTCGAGCAGCGCGGTGGCGATCGCGCGCAGGTGAGCCGGGGACTTCCCCTCGCAGAAGACGGCCTCGGGGTAGCCGCGCCGGCGGGCGCGGTCGTGGTCCAGCTCCGCGACGCCGTCGACGGCGAGGTCCCGTGCGGCGGCGGCGCCGTCGGCCACGCCGGTCAGCGGACCGGGAGCGTCAGCCACGATGACCCACCGCCAGCAGCGGCAGCGTGAACGCGCCCGACTGTATGCCGCGCAGGTCCACGACGACGTACCGGAAGCCGGCCGCGCGCACGCCCGCGTCCAGCGCGGTGCGGATCTCCTCCTCGCCGGCGCGGGCGATCTCCGCCGTCGGCAGCTCGATCCGCGCGATGTCGCCGTGGTGGCGCACCCGGCCGTCGGAGAAGCCCAGCTCGCGGAGCACCTCCTCGGCCCGCTCGACCTGGCGCAGCTTCTCGGGCGTGACCTCCTCGCCGTGCGGGATGCGCGAGGCGAGGCAGGGCGCGGCGGGCTTGTCGGCCACCGGCAGGCCGAGGGCCCGGGCCACGAGCCGGACCTGCGCCTTGGTCATCCCCACCACGGACAGCGGCCGCAGCACGCGGTGGTTCGTCGCCGCCCGGGACCCGGGGCGGTCGGGCCGCCGGGCGTCGTCGGCGTTCTCGCCGTAGGCGACCGCGGCCAGGCCGTGGGCGGCGACCACCTCGTCCGAGATGCGGGTGAAGAGCTCGTCCTTGCAGAAGAAGCAGCGGTCGACGCCGTTGCGGACGTAGTCCGGGTTCTCGCCCTCGTGGGTCTCGATCTCGACCACGCGGGCGCCGATGAACGCCGCGGTCTCGTGGGCCCGCGCCCGCTCCGAGCGCGCCAGCGACGGCGAGACGCCGAGGAGGGCGACGACGTTCCCGGCGCCCAGCGTGCGCACCGCGAGGGCGAGCAGCAGGGCGGAGTCCACCCCGCCGGAGTAGGCCACCCCGAGCGGGGCGGCGCCGCGCAGCTCCTCGCCGACGGCGTCGGCCAGGGCCAGCGGCTCGCCGCCCAGGACGGTCGTCATCCCCGCCACGTCGTTCTCCTTCTCCTCGGCTCCCGTCACTGTACGCACGGCCCGGGCGGCGCGCGTCGCCGCCCGGACCCGGCTCAGGACCGGCCGGTCCACCGCCGGCGGAGCAGGTGCGCGGCGGCCTTGGGACGGCGGTCACGGGTGAACGCGCCCTTCTTGTTCCCGTCCACCCGGACGATGCCGCGCGAAGTCTGGAAGTCGGCGAAGTTCCACACGTGCTCCCCGGCCATCGCCTCGACGCGGTCGAAGACCCGGTGGTACATGTCGAGCAGCTCCTCCTGGTACTCCTCGGACCACATGGACCCGGAGAGGTCGTGCAGGCCGGCGACCGTGTCGGCGCCGTACTCGGTCATGATGATCGGCTTGCCGTGCTCCTCCCACTGCCGCAGCTCGGCCTCGAGGTTGGCCTCGGCGGCGGCGAGGTCGGCGCTGTCGCTGTACCAGCCGTAGTAGCGGTTGATCATCACGACGTCGGAGTACTTCATGAGCCGGTCGACGTCGGCGGGGGAGTACATGACGTTGACGAACCCGATCGGCCGGTGCTGCTCGAGCTCGCGGGCCAGCTCGAAGAGCGGGCGGAAGTACTCCTCCGACTCCGGCGTGTGGGACTCCGGCTCGTTGGAGATGGACCACAGCACCACGCTCGGGTGGTTCTTGTCCCGGGCGAAGAGCTCGCGGATCGCCTGGGCGTGCACCTCGCGAGTGCGCTCGGAGACGGTGTCGGGGGAGAAGACCTGGTCGACCGTCATGCCGATCACCGCGCCCACCGCCGCGTTCATCCCGACGGCGGCGGTCTCGTCGATGACGACGATGCCGTGGGCGTCGGCGTAGTCGAGCACCTCCTCGGCGTACGGGTAGTGCGAGGTGCGGAAGGAGTTGGCGCCGATCCAGTCCAGCAGCTCGAAGTCGTGGACCATCTCGGCGTCGTCGTGGCCCTTGCCGCGGGTGTTGTGGTCCTCGTGCATGCCGAAGCCGCGGAAGTAGAACGGGCGCCCGTTGATCAGGAAGTCGGTGCCGCGCACCTCGACGGTGCGGATGCCTACCTTCTGGGTGTAGGTGTCCAGCAGCGCACCGTCAGCGCCCAGGACGTCGACGACGAGGTCGTACTGGTACCCGTCGCCCGGTGCCCACAGGTGGGCGTCCGGCACGGTCAGCGTGCCGGCGGGACCCTGCGCCGCCGTGACCTCGGCGCCGTCGGCGTCGAGCAGGCGGACCCGGACCGAGCCCTCGCCCTCCACGACCACGTCGTAGGTGACGGTGCCGGTCGGCCGCTCCGCCGTCGGCTCGCCCTCGATGCCCGGGACCACGGTGACGTCGGAGACGTAGGTGGTCGGCGTGGAGTAGAGCCACACCGGCCGGTGCAGGCCCGCGTAGTTGAAGAAGTCGTGCATGTACTTCTGGCGGGGGCCGTGCGCCGTCTCGACGACGACCCCGGGCGGGATGGACTCCCAGCTCAGCCGGTTGTCGACGACGGCGGTCACGCGCACGGTCTCGCCGGGGGTGACGTGCGCGGTGACGTCCGCCTCGAACGGGGTGTAGCCGCCCTCGTGGCTCATCACCTCGGTCTCGCCCACCCACACGGTGGCGCGGTGGGTGGCGGCGTCGAAGCGCAGGACGACCCGCTGGTCCGCCCAGCCGCGCGGCACGCGGACATCCGTCTGGTACCAGACGTCGCCGACATGGTCGTGCAGGTCCCGGCCGGGGACGATGTCGTTGTAGCTGGCCGGCACCGGCATGTCCCGTGCCCCGGCGAGCGGCGCCGCGAACCAGCGCTCCTCGCGGCCCACGCCCTCGGCGTCGGCGCGGAACCGCCACAGGCCGGTGAGCGAGCGACGGTCACGGGTGGCGGTGTCCTGGGGCCGGAGCATGGGGTGGTCCTTTCGGTGGAGCGGTCGGTCGTCTCGAGCTGGTGGTAAGGGTGGTGCGGCGGGTGCGCGAACGCCCCGCCCGGCGTGACCGGGCGGGGCGAGGCGGCACTAGCGGGTGCCGGCGGGCGGCAGCCCGTCGTCGTCGGTCCAGCCGGCGGCGGGAGCCGTGCCGGCGGTCCCGGCGAGCGCGGCGTGCCGCTCGGCGCGCCTCGCCTGGATCTGCGTCATGATCTCGGCGAAGCGGGCCTCGGTGAGGGGGTACCGGGACATGATCAGCAGGGCGATGAGGAAGAAGGTGGCGGGCAGGATCGCGACCGCGGCGGTCATGCCGTCGAGGACGGACTGCGGCTGGACGTCGAGGGCGCCGTCGTAGCCGATGAAGGCCAGGGCGTAGGAGGCGATGGCCGCGCCGACCGCCTGGCCGACCTTGCGGGTGAAGGAGAAGGCGGCGTAGGTCGCGCCCTCGGTGCGGATCCCGGTCTGCAGCTCGCCGTACTCGACGGTGTCCGCCTCGAGCGCCCAGGTCATCGTGTTGAGCAGCGCCATGCCGAAACCGATGAGGAACAGCGCGAAGAGGCTCAGCAGCAGGTTCGAGCTCAGGCCGAAGATCACGCCGCCGGTGATGGCGATGCCGCACGCTCCCATGAAGCCGGTCTTCTTGCCGAGCTTGCGGGTCACGCCGGGGCCGATCGGGCCGACGTAGAGGACCGCTCCGGTGGTGATGATGGTGACGACGGACGCCAGCCAGTTGCCGGCGCCGGCGTACTGCGCGAGGGCGTGGTTGGCGATGTAGATACCCATGGCGGAGACCACGTTCTGCCCGGTGAGGTAGAAGAACGAGGAGGCGCACAGGCGCAGCAGGGGCTTGTTCTGCCGGACGGTGCGCAGCGTGTCGCGCAGCGAGACCCTCTCGACCTCGCGGTAGACGGTCTCCTTCGAGGTCAGGAAGGTCGTCATGAACAGGGCCGTGCCGACCACCAGGAAGGCGATGGCCGTGATGAGGAAGGTGGTGGCGAGGTCCTCGGCGGCCTTGATCTGGGGAGCCAGGACGAGGGAGAGCAGCAGGATGGTGGCGCCGGAGCCGACCATGCGGGTGGAGGCCAGGCGGGAGCGGTCGACGGGGTTCTGGCTCATGGCGCCGGCCAGGGAGCCGAACGGGATGTTGACCATGGAGTACAGCAGGCCCATGAGGGCGTAGGAGACGACCGCCCAGACGAGCTTCATGTTGTAGCTGTCGACGGGGATCCAGAAGCACAGCAGGTTCGCGGCGAGCAGCGGCACGGAGTACCAGAGCAGGAACGGGCGGAACTTGCCCCACCGGGTCATCGTCCGGTCCACCATGCGGCCGGCGAAGATGTCCGCGAACGCGTCCCAGATCTTGACGAAGAGGAAGATGCTGCCCGCGTGCACCGGCGAGATGCCGACCACGTCGGTGTAGAAGATGAGCAGGAACAGGCCGGTCATCTGGAACGCGATGTTGCAGCCCGCGTCGCCGGCGCCGTAGCCGACGATCGTCCTGAACGACAGGTGCGGGGCCGCGGCGTCGCGGATGCTCTGTTGCTGAGCCGTCGCCGTGCTGGACATGTGGACTCCCTGGAGAGAGACGGTGCGTGACGCACGTTGTGTCACTCTCCCGCACGTGCCGGAGGTGGCGCACGGGAGGTGGCTTGTCGGGACTCATTCACGCACCACCCCGGACGTCGGCCAAAGTGGTTGCCGCTGGTTGCAGCGCGGATGCCGAAAGTTGCCACGTCGCCCGTCCTGCCTCCCCGTCATGTCAGCGGGCGCGTCGCGCGCCCGCAGGTATCCCGGTGTGACGCGCCGGGCAACGTTTTGCCACCAGTTGCCACATTTCCGTACGGTGGGCCCCTGCGACCCGGGAGGACGTCGGTGGACTCGAACGACACGGCTGGCCAGGGCGTGCCCGCGGACGCGGGCGACGCCGGCGACGGACCCTCCGTCGTCGACGCCGGGGACGCTTCTCCCGCCCCCGCCCCGGGCGCCTCCCGACGGCGCAGCTCGCCGACGATCTACGACGTGGCGCAGGCGGCCGGCGTCGCCCCGTTGACGGTCTCGCGGACCTTCTCGCGCCCGGGCCGGGTCAACGCGGAGACGGCGGACCGCATCCGCAAGGTGGCCGCCGAGCTCGGCTACCGCACCAACCCCATGGCGCGAGCGCTGGCCACGACCCACACGAACCTGCTCGCGCTGGTGGTCCCGGACATCACCAACCCGGTGTACTTCGAGATCATCAACGGCGTGCAGGACGAGGCCGCCGAGGCGGGCTACACGGTGCTGCTCGTGGACTCGCGGGAGTCGGACAAGCGCGAGCGCGAGGCGCTCGAGCGGGCCCTGCCGATCGTCGACGGCATCGTGCTGGGCACCTCGCGGATGTCCGACGCCTCCATCCGCATGATCGCCAAGCAGAAGCCGATGGTGGCCCTGAACCGGGCCGTGCGCGAGATCCCCTCCGTGGTGCCGGACAACGCCCGCGGCGTGCGCCGCGCGCTCGAGCACCTGGGCGAGCTGGGCCACGACCTCGTCACCTACCTCGCCGGGCCGGAGGCCTCCTGGGCCGACGGCATGCGGTGGCGCGGGCTGCGGGAGGCGTCGCTCGAGCTGTCGATGCACGTCCGCCGCATCGGCCCGCTGGCCCCGACGGTCGCCGGTGGCGTCGCCGGTGCCAAGGCCTGGTTGCAGGCGCCGACGACGGGCGTGATCGCCTACAACGACCTCGTCGCCATCGGTTTCATCCGCGCGGTCCAGGGCAGGGGCAAGCGGGTGCCGGAGGACGTCTCCGTGGTCGGTTATGACAACATCTTCGCCGCGGACCTGGTCTCGCCGGCGCTGACCACCGTGGCGACGCCGCGCCGGGCGCTGGGCGCGGCCGCGGTGCGCAACCTGGTCGCCCAGATCAAGGGAGCGCACCCCCGCGGGGGACCGCCCGTCGTCGTCCCCGTGAAGCTCGTCGAGCGCGAGAGCACGGGGCCGAACGCCCGCGCGTGACGGGCCGGGACGGTTTGCCGGACCGCACCGGTCCGGCAACTGGCGGCAACACGTTGCCGCCCGTGGCGTGGCGCCAGCACGATGGCGGCATGACCTCCACAGACGACGACGTCCTCCACGTCCATCCCGACCGTCTCCTTCCCGCGGACCCGGGCCTGCGCCCGATCGCCCGGGAGCTCTACGACGCGGTCAAGGACCTGCCGATCATCTCCCCGCACGGGCACGTGCCGCCGCAGTGGCTGGCCGACGACGTGCCCTTCGCGGACCCGACGTCGCTCCTCATCACGCCGGACCACTACATCAACCGGCTCCTGCACGCCAGCGGCGTCTCCCTGGCGGACCTCGGCGTGGGGCAGGAGAACTTCTCGGCCGAGCAGTCCCGCGCCGCCTTCCGCACCCTGTGCGAGAACTGGAAGATCTACCGCGGCACCCCGATGAAGTTCTGGTTCGAGTCCGAGCTGGCGGACGTCTTCGGCATCGAGCTGGCGCCGTCGGCGGCCACCGCCGACCGGATCTACGACCGGATCGCCGAGGCCATCGCCACGCCGGAGTTCCGGCCGCGCGCGCTGTACAAGACGTTCAACATCGAGTTCATCGCCACGACCGACGACCCGGCCGACGACCTGCGCCACCACCAGAAGCTGGCCGCGGACCCCACCTGGGACGGCAAGGTGGCTCCGACGTTCCGCCCGGACAAGTACCTCGAGCCCGCCACCCCGGCCTGGAACGGGCTGATCGACACGCTGGGCGAGGTCTCCGGCGTCGACACCGGCACGTACGCCGGCTGGGTCGCGGCCATGGAGAACCGGCGCGCCTTCTTCAAGGACAACGGCGCCGTGTCCTCGGACCACTCGCACAAGGACGCCCGCGCCGAGAAGCTCGACGACGCCGAGGCGGAGCGCCTGTACGCCAGGGCCCGCGTCGGGCAGATCACGCCGGAGGAGGGCGACGCGCTGCGCCGCGACTTCGTCTTCCAGCAGGCCCGCATGGCCTCCGAGGACGGGCTCGTGATGACGCTGCACCCCGCCGTGGTGCGCAACCACCACACCCCGACGCAGGAGACGTTCGGTGCCGACGTCGGCGCCGACATCCCGATGTCCGTGGAGTTCGCCCGCGCCCTCCAGCCGATGCTCTCGGCCTTCGGGACGGCCCCGAACTTCCAGCTCGTGCTGTTCACCATCGACGAGACCGTCTACTCCCGGGAGGTCGCCCCGCTCGCCGGCTTCTACCCGTCGGTGTACGTCGGCGCCCCGTGGTGGTTCATCGATGAGGCGGAGGCGATCAGGCGCTACCGCCGCGCCGTCACCGGCTCCGCCGGGTTCACCCGAACCTCCGGGTTCATCGACGACACCCGTGCGTTCCTGTCCATCCCGGCGCGCCACGACATGAACCGGCGGCTCGACTCGGGCTTCCTCGCCGAGCTCGTCGCGGACCACCGCCTGACCATGGACGAGGCGCTCGACACCGCCCACGACCTCGTCGTCACCCAGCCCCGGAAGGCCTTCAAGCTATGACCACCACGACCGTCCCCCGCCTCTCCCGCGAGCTGCACGGGCGCCCCGTGGCGCCGGTCCGCATCGTGCACCTGGGCCTGGGGAACTTCACCCGCGCG
The DNA here is from genome assembly GCF_039537705.1 of Georgenia daeguensis. Lineage (NCBI taxonomy): Bacteria > Bacillati > Actinomycetota > Actinomycetes > Allobogoriellales > Allobogoriellaceae > Georgenia > Georgenia daeguensis. Next base: position 349,741 of record NZ_BAABBA010000002.1, on the reverse strand, counting down.
CACCAGGCCTGGTACACCGAGCACGCCCCCGACGCGGGGGAGTGGGGCATCGCCGCGTTCACCGGCCGCCGGCCCGACGCGGCCGAGGCGCTCGCGCCGCAGGACGGGCTGTACACGCTCATCACCCGCCAGGCCGACGGCGACACCTTCGAGGTCATCAGCTCCCTCTCCGCGGTGCACCCCGCGTCGGACACCGAGGCGTTCCTCGGCTACCTCCGCAGCCCGCAGACGGCCATCATCACCTCCACCGTCACCGAGGCCGGCTACATGCGAGGCGCCGACGGGCACCTCGCCGTCGGGGACCCCGCGGTCGCCGGCGACATCGAGGCGCTTCGCGCCGACGCCGAGGCGGCCGCCCGCACCACTCCCGGCAAGCTCGTCGGGGGGTTCCTCGCCCGCCGCGCGGCCGGCGCCGGCGCCATCACGGTCCTGCCGTGCGACAACCTCCCGGACAACGGCCCGACCTTCCGTGCCGTCGTCGAGGAGCTCGCCGAGCGCGTCGACCCCACCCTGCTGGACTGGATGCGGCAGAACGTCTCCTGGGCCACGTCGATGGTCGACCGGATCACCCCGGCCACCACGGAGGGCGAGCGGGCCGCCGTCGCCGAGTCCCAGGGCTACGACGACGCCTCGCCCGTGCCCACCGAGCCGTTCAGCGAGTGGGTCATCGCCGGCGACTTCCCCGCCGGCCGGCCGGCGTGGGAGAAGGCCGGCGCGGGGATCGTCGACGATGTCTACCCCTTCGAGCAGCGCAAGCTGTGGATGCTCAACGGCTCCCACTCGCTGATGGCCTACGCCGCCACGATCGTGGGGCACGAGACCGTCGCCGACGCGATCGCCGACCCCACGGTGCGCGGCTGGGTCGAGGACTGGTGGGACGTCGCGGGGAAGCACCTGCAGGTCGACGCCGAGGACGTGGCGCGCTACCGAGCGGCCCTTCTCGACCGCTACAACAACCCCCGGGTGCGGCACCTGCTGGCGCAGATCGCCGCCGACGGCTCGCAGAAGATCCCGGTGCGCATCCTCCCCGCCCTGCGCCTGGAGCGCGCCGCCGGGCGCCTGCCGGACGGGCCCGTTCGCGCCCTGGCCGCCTGGGTCCTGCACCTGCAGGGCCATGGCGCGCCCGTGAAGGACGCCCGCGAGTCCGACGTCGTCGCCGCCGCCCAGGGCACGGTCGCCGAGGCGACCAACGCTCTGCTGGGCCTGCTCGCCTCGGACATGGTGCCGGACGAGGACCTCGTGGCGGCCGTCGTCGCGAAGGCGGAGGAGATCCTGGCCCAGGTGGGCACCGCCAAGGGCTGACCCGGTCCCGACTGACCCGTCGGGCGGGCCGCGAGGCCGGGGTGCGCCGCTGCTGCGCGCACCCCGGCCTTTTCGCGCGTCCGCAGCTGGCGGGACGGCGCCGTTACCGCGCCGTGACGTCAGGATGCAAGGTTTGGCAACTCGTTGCCGCGTCGTTGCGGTATGTGACTGAATCAGCACGCAAATCCCCCCGTGCCCACGGCGGACTTCCCCCGACCCGGACCTCACCGACCGCGCAGAGGCGGACCGAGGACCGACGCGGTGAGCGATCACCGCACGCATGACCGACCGCTCATCGATGAGCAGATAGGAACGACACGATGCGTAAGAAGACTCTCTCCCTGGTGACGCTCACCGGCGTGACCGCGCTCGCCCTCGCCGCCTGCGGCGGCGGCGACGCGACCGAGGACGCCACGGCTGGCGGCGGCGGTGCGGCCGAGGGCGGCGCCACCATGCGCCTTGCCCTGAACCAGACCGAGGAGCACCCCTCCTACATCGCCCTGGACAACTTCGGTGAGCGCCTCTCCGAGGCCACCGACGGCCGCTGGGACGTCGACGTCTTCCCGAACGAGACCCTCGGCGCCCAGCAGGAGGCCCTGCAGCTCGTGTCCGACGGCAGCGTCGACATGGCGATCGTCTCCGGCACCCAGCTCGAGAACCTCAACGAGGACTTCCTCGTCTTCAACCTCCCCAAGGTCTTCGACGACGTCGAGCACCAGATGAGCGTCATCCACGACCCGGAGGTCACCGGCGACCTGTACACATCGCTCGAGGAGTCCAACAAGCTCACCGTGCTCGGCGGCTTCACGCAGGGCGCCCGCAGCATCTACACGACCTACGGCCCCGTCGAGACCCCGGCGGACCTGGCCGGCAAGAAGCTCCGCGTGCAGGAGTCCGACCTCCACATCGCCATGGCCGAGGCCATGGGCGCCTCCGCCACCCCGATGGCGTTCGGTGAGCTCTACACCGGTCTGCAGTCCGGCGTCGTCGACGCGGCGGAGAACAACGAGGTCTCGTACTGGACCCAGAAGCACTACGAGGTCGCCCCGAACTGGTCCTACACCAACCACCTGGTCGGCCTGGACTACCTGATCATCAACTCCGACCTGCTCGCCGGCATGTCCGAGGACGACCGCGCCATCTTCGACGAGGAGTGGAAGGCCACGTACGAGGAGCACACCGAGCTGTGGGCGACGGCGACGGAGGAGGCCATCACCAGCGCGAAGGACGGTGGCGCGACCTTCACCGAGGTCGACGAGGAGGCCTTCACGGCCGTCCTCGAGCCCCTCGCGGCCGAGTTCATTAAGACCGACACCCAGCAGGCGCTCTACGACGCGGCGCGCGCTGCGGCCAAGTGACCACGGGCGGCGGGGAGGCGCACCACGCAGCGGTGCGGCGCGCCTCCCCGTCGCTTCTCGCTGCCACTGCGAACGCAGGAGCGCGGCAGATGACAGCAGGTAGCAGCTCACGCTGCGCCGGACAGCGGAGGAACACATGAGTAGCAAGAGCGCGGTAGAACCCGGGGACGGCGAGGCCGTCGACCCCGGGCAGGGGGTGGCCGCCAGGCGGCGACCCACCGGGGGGCCGATCGTCGCGGGCCTCGAGGCAGTCAGGAAGTTGATCGACCGGATTCTCATCGTCGTCTGCGTCGTCATCTTCGCCGTGCTGGTGTTCGTGGTCTCGTGGCAGGTCTTCTCCCGGCAGGTCCTGAGCTCGCCGGCGTCCTGGACGGAGGAGTCGGCCCGTTACCTGTTCGTCGTCCTGGCCCTGCTCGGCGCGGCGCTGGTGTTCTCCGAGCGGGGGCACATCGCCGTCGAGGTCCTCGTCGCCAGGTTCAGCGAGCCGCTCCAGCGGGTCGTCGCCGTCTTCGTCGAGGCGATGATCATCTTCTTCGCCGTGTACGTCATGATCTTCGGCGGCTACGAAGTCGCGCTCAACGCGTGGAACCAGAACATCTCGACGATGCCCGTGACAGTCGGCCAGATCTACCTGGTCCTGCCGATCGCGGGCGCGTTGATCACCCTGTTCTCCGTCTCACACATCGTGGGCATGTTCGCCGGCACGGAAGAGCCGCTGCCGGACGTCGACGAGAACAACCAAGGAATCTGAGGCCGCCATGGAACCCGTGATTCTCGCAACCATCATCCTGCTCGGCGGCATGGTCCTCGGCATCGCGCTCAGCGTCCCGGTGGCGATCTCGATGGGGCTGCCGTCCGCCCTGGCCATCGTCGTCCTGCTCGGCTGGGACGGCGCAGCCCTCACCTCGGCCCAGCGCCTCTTCACCGGCAGCAACTCCTTCGCGCTCCTGGCGATCCCGTTCTTCATCCTCGCCGGCGGTCTGATGAACAACGGCGGGATCGCCACCCGACTGATCGATCTGGCCCTGGTCGTCGCCGGCCGCCTGCCGGCGTCGCTGGCCCAGACCACGGTCGTGGCCAACGCGATGTTCGGCGCCGTCTCCGGCGCCTCGGTCGCCTCTGCCGCCGCCGTCGGCTCCGTGCTCTCGCCGACGATGCGCAAGGCCGGCTACGACCCGCACTTCTCGTCCGCGGTCAACGCCGTCGCCTCGCCCGCGGGCATGCTGATCCCGCCGAGCAACACGTTCATCGTCTACTCGCTGGTGTCGAGCACCTCGATCGCCGCCCTGTTCATGGCGGGCGTCGGCCCGGGTCTGCTCTGGGCGCTGGTCTGCGTCGTCATGGTCGCGATCTACGCGCGCAAGCACCCGGAGCTGAAGGCCGCCACGCGCCCGACCGCCAAGCAGGCGGGGATCGTGTTCCTGCGTGCGATCCCGTCGCTGCTGATGATCGTGATCGTCATCGGCGGCATCCTCGCCGGCTACTTCACGGCGACGGAGTCCGCCGTCATCGCGGTGCTCTACTCGCTCGTCCTTGGGCTCCTCCAGCGGACCCTGCCGGTGCGTGAACTGCCCTCGATCGTCCTCGAGGCGGCCAAGACCACGGCGATCGTGATGCTGCTCATCGGGGTCTCAAGCATCCTCGCCTGGGTCCTGTCCTTCGCCCGGCTGCCGGAGCTCGTCGCGGACTCGCTCCTCGGCCTGACCGACAACAAGTTCCTCATCGTGGTCATCATCATGATCATCCTGCTGCTGGCGGGCACGGTGATGGACCCGACGCCGGCCATCCTGATCTTCACGCCGATCTTCCTGCCGGTTGTCACGGAGCTCGGGATCAGCCCGATCCACTTCGGCGCGATGATGGTCTTCAACATGTGCCTCGGAAACATCTCGCCGCCCGTGGGAAACAACCTCTTCGTGGCCGCGAGAGTGGCGAAGGTCCGGATCGAGCCCATGATCAACAAGGTCATGCCGTTCTTCTGGGCGCTCACCGCCGCGCTCTTCATCGTCGCGTTCGTCCCGCAGCTGTCCATGTGGCTGCCGACCGTGACAGGGCTCGTCAACCCGTAGGCGACCCGCAGAACAGCACCGGCGCCGGGCCGGCGGACGCTCCAGCAGCGTTCGCCGGCCCGGCGTTCGCCGTGGTGGGTGCCCTCCGGTCCTAGGATGACGAAAACGCATGGGGGAGGGGCGACGTGACGCGGGAGACCACGCACGGACCGGGTACGCGCGCGGCGGCCGAGGCATGGGAGTCGCTGTTCCGTGCCCAGTCCAACCTCATGCGCAGGTTCGAGTCGAACGGCGACTTCGCGCCGCTGCGGGCGCGGGAGTACGACGTGCTCTTCACCCTCAGCCGGGCCGACGGCAGCCGGCTGCGGCTCCGTGAGCTCAACGACGCGGTCTTCATCAGCCAGCCAAGCCTGAGCCGGATGGTGGAGCGCCTCGAGGCGCGTGGTCTCGTCGCGCGGGAGCCCGCGCCCGACGACGCCCGCGGGACCGTCGTCGTCCTCACCGAGGAGGGGCGGGCGATGCAGCGGCAGATCGGACGGCGGCACGTCCGCAGCATCGAGCGCCACGTCGGCGGGGCGCTCACGCCCGACGAGCTCGCCACGCTCACCGACCTGACGGCCAGACTGCGCCAGTACCGACCCTGACAGCCGCAGATCGACGAGCGGAGCCGGTCCGCCCGAGCTGGACGGTGCGCGCCACCGGCCCGGCTCGGGGACGGACGGCGTGACGGTGCCCGGCCACCCGCCGGGCACCGTCAGGCAGCGACGGCTCAGGCGCTCTTGCGAGCCTTCGTGCCGCTCGTGGCGGCGCCGGTGCTGCGCGCGTCCTCCGCGCTGGCGCGGAGCATCCAGGCCTGCTTCTCGAGCTTGGTCGCCACCCCGATGAGGAGGTCGGCGCTCAGGTGGTCCTTCTCCTCGAGGTCGTCCAGGTGGCCCTTGATGCGCTCGGAGGCGGCCATCAGGCGCTCCTCGAACAGGCGGACCACCTCGTCGGCAGGGAGCGGGCCGGCCTCGAGCTCGTCGAGGCCCGAGCTCTTCGCCACGGTGGCCGCCCGGGCGTCCGGGGTGCCGCCGACCGTGGCGAGCCGCTCGGCCACCTCGTCGGCCGCGAGGCGGGCCTCGGCGATGATCTCGTCCAGGTGCAGGTGCACCGAGCGGAAGTGGCGTCCGTGGATGTTCCAGTGGGCCTGCTTGCCCTGCAGCGAGAGGTCGACGAGGTCGACGAGAGCCTCCTGGAGGCTGGTCTCCTGGATCTTGAGCGGCTTGGGCGCCATGGTCGCGCTCCTTCCCGGCCTGCTCGGCCGACTGGTTTCGGGTGTTGCCGTCACCCTAGGGAGGCCCGCCCGCCCCCGCCCGTCGAGGGCGGGCACCCGGCCTGCGATAGCCTGTACCGCATGACGGCCGTGGTGCTCCTTACCCAGCCGCGCTGACACCAGCGGGTGCCCGCTCCGCCGGGCGCCGCACCAGCGCGGCTCACCTCCCTGCACGGGAGGTTTTCTTGTGTCAGGAGCCACCGCCACACCCGGGACGAGGAACGAACCATGAGCAAGCACGACGACGCCGCCACAGCGGCGGTCGAGGAGAAGACGTACGAGGCGCAGGACGCGACCGGCCACCGGTACACCGCCGAGCTCGCGAACGAGATCGAGCGGGCCTGGCAGGACCGCTGGGCCGAGCGCGGCACGTTCCACGCCGCGAACCCCTCGGGCGACCTGGCGGGCGAGAACGTCCCGGCCGAGAAGTTCTACCTCCTCGACATGTTCCCCTACCCCTCGGGCAAGGGCCTGCACGTCGGGCACCCGCTCGGCTACATCGCCACCGACGTCGTCGGCCGCTACCACCGCATGAAGGGCCGCAACGTCCTGCACGCCCTGGGCTACGACGCCTTCGGCCTGCCGGCCGAGCAGTACGCCGTCCAGACCGGCCAGCACCCTCGGGTCACCACCGAGGAGAACATCGCCAACATGCGGGTCCAGCTGCGCCGGCTGGGCCTCGCCCACGACGACCGCCGCACGTTCGCCACCACGGACCCCGAGTTCGTGCGGTGGACCCAGTGGATCTTCCTGCAGATCTTCAACTCCTTCTACGACGCCGACGCCCCGCGCCCCGACGGCGGCACCGGCCGGGCCCGCCCGATCGCAGAGCTGGAGGCCGAGCTGGCGGCCGGCACACGGCCCACCCCGGACGGGCGGCCGTGGGCGGACCTGTCCGCCGACGAGCGGCGCCGCGTCGTCGACGACCAGCGCCTGGCCTACATCTCCGAGGCGCCGGTGAACTGGTGCCCCGGCCTGGGCACCGTCCTGGCCAACGAGGAGGTCACCGCGGAGGGCCGCTCGGAGCGGGGCAACTACCCGGTGTTCAAGCGGAACCTGCGCCAGTGGATGCTGCGCATCACCGCCTACGCCGACCGGCTGGTCGACGACCTCGACACGATCGACTGGCCCGAGAAGGTGCGCTCGATGCAGCGCAACTGGATCGGCCGCTCGACCGGCGCGCACGTGGACTTCCGCGTCCCGGGCGTGGAGGAGCCACTCACCGTCTTCACCACCCGGCCCGACACGCTGTTCGGTGCGACGTTCATGGTGGTCTCCCCGGAGCACCCGCTGCTGGCGGACGGTGCGATCCCCGCGGCCTGGCCCGCAGGCACCAGGGACGCCTGGACCGGCGGCGCGGACACCCCGGCCGAGGCGGTGCGCGGGTACCAGCACGCCGCCGCCGCCAAGACCGACGCCGAGCGGCAGGACGCCGAGCGCACCAAGACCGGCGTCTTCACCGGCATCTACGCCACCAACCCGGTCAACGGCGCCCAGGTCCCGCTGTTCGTCGCCGACTACGTCCTGATGGGCTACGGCACCGGCGCGATCATGGCCGTCCCCGGCGGCGACGAGCGCGACTTCGAGTTCGCCCAGGCCTACGACCTGCCGGTGATCCACACCGTCCTGCCGCCCGAGGGGCACGAGGGCGCCTGGACCGGCGACGGCACGGTGGTGAACTCCGCGAGCGAGGAGCTCACCCTCGACGGCCTGGACGTGACGGACGCGAAGGCCGCGATGATCTCCTGGCTCGAGGCGAAGGGGGTCGGCCGCGGCGCCACCACGTACCGCCTGCGCGACTGGCTGTTCTCCCGCCAGCGCTACTGGGGCGAGCCGTTCCCGGTCGTCTACGACGCGGAGGGCCGCGTCCACGCCCTGCCCGAGTCCATGCTGCCGGTCGAGCTGCCCGAGGTCCCGGACTACTCCCCGCGCACCTTCGACCCCGACGACGCCACGTCCAGCCCCGAGCCGCCCCTGGGCCGCGTGCCAGAGTGGGTCGAGGTCGAGCTGGACCTCGGCGAGGGGCGCCGGACCTACTACCGCGACACCAACACCATGCCCAACTGGGCGGGGTCCTCGTGGTACGAGCTGCGCTACCTGGACCCGCGCAACAGCGAGGCCCTCGTCGACCCCGAGGTCGAGCGGTACTGGATGGGCCCGCGCCCGGCGACCACGGCGCCGGACGGCACCGCGGTGCCGGCGAACGTCTCCGGCGGGGCGGACCTGTACGTCGGCGGCGTCGAGCACGCCGTCCTGCACCTGCTCTACGCCCGGTTCTGGCACAAGGTGCTCCACGACCTGGGGCACATCTCCAGCTCCGAGCCCTTCCACAAGCTGTTCAACCAGGGCTACATCCAGGCCTACGCCTACGCCGACAACCGCGGCCAGTACGTCCCGGCCGAGGAGGTCGTGGAGGTCCCTGCCGCGGACGGCAGTGTTTCGTCGGAGCCCACCTACACGTGGAACGGCCAGGAGGTCTTCCGCGAGTACGGGAAGATGGGCAAGTCGCTGAAGAACATCGTCACCCCGGACGACATGTACGCCACCTACGGCGCCGACACGTTCCGGGTCTACGAGATGTCGATGGGGCCGCTGGCGGACTCCCGGCCCTGGGACACCCGGGCGGTCGTCGGCTCCCAGCGCTTCCTGCAGCGGCTGTGGCGCAACGTCGTCGACGAGCGCACGGGGGAGACCACGGTCGTGGACGACCCGGCCGACGAGGAGACGCGCCGCCTGGTGGCGCGCACCGCCCACGAGGTGGAGACCGAGATGTCGGCGATGCGGGTCAACACCGCCATCGCCCGCATGATCGTGCTGAACAACCACCTCACCTCGCTGGACCGCGTGCCGCGCGAGGCCGTCGAGCCCCTGGTGCTCATGCTGGCCCCGGTGGCCCCGCACATCGCCGAGGAGCTGTGGTCGCGCCTGGGCCACCCCGAGTCGCTGACCTACGAGCCGTTCCCGACGGCGGACCCGGCCCTGCTGGTGGAGGACACCGTCACGTGCGTGGTCCAGGTCGCGGGCAAGGTCCGCGACCGTCTCGAGGTGCCGGCGTCGATCGGCGAGGACGAGCTGCGCGAGCAGGCCCTCGCGTCCCCGGCGGTGCGACGCACCCTCGGCGACCGTGGCGTGCGCAAGGTGATCGTCCGCGCGCCGGGGCTGGTCAACATCGTCCCCGGCGCCTGACGCTCCGCCGCTCCGAGGCGCCACGCCCGGCCGGGCCGTCCGGCAGGTGAGCCGTTCGTGGACACCTCCGCGGACGGGGCGCCTCTTCCGTCACCCTGGACGCAGACGCAGCAGCCTCGACGATCAGGAGTGACGATGGAGATCACGACCGCCCGTGCGCGCATCGAGCGCGGCACCTTCGACGGGACAAGCACCTGGGTGCTCAACCACCCCGACGGCGCCCGTCTCGTGGTGGCGGAGACCGGGGCCACCGTGCTCTCGTGGCAGGCGCCGCGGGCCGACGGCGAGCTGGTCGAGCTGCTCGACGGCTACGCCTCCGCCGCCGAGCTCGCCGAGCAGGACGGCTACCGCAACGCCGTCCTGGTCCCGTGGTCGAACCGGCTGCGCGGCGGGCGGTACACGGTCGACGGCGTCGAGCACGCCGTCGCCACCGACGAGAACGGCGAGGCCCTCCACGGCCTGCTCACCGCCGCGCGCTTCGCCCGCGCGCAGGTCAGCGTGCGTGACTCGGACCTGGCGGTGCGGCTGGTGACCACCGTCGGCCCGGAGGACTACCCGGGCTACCCGTTCTCCCTCGACGTCGCCGTCTCCTACGCCCTGGGGATCGGGTCGGAGGGGGAGGCGCGGCTCGGCGTCGAGCTGACCGCGACCAACACGGGGCAGGCCCCGGCGCCCGTCGCCCTGGGCTGGCACCCGTACCTGCGCCTGCCCGGGCACACCACCATCGACGACCTGGAGATCGAGGTCCCCGCCCGCTCCCGCGTCCTGACCGACGACGCGAAGCTCCCGCTGGCAGGCGAGGCCGCGCTGGCCGGTGTCGCCTCTCCCGTGCGGCTGGCGCTGGCGGGCACCTCCCTCGACCAGGCGTTCACCGACCTCGTCCCCGACGACGACGGCGTGGTCGCCACCGTGCTCCGCTCGCCGCGCACGGGTGAGAGCCTCACTGTGGAGCAGGACCCGTTCGAGGCCCGGGTGGTGCACCTGTTCACCGGCGACACCCTGCACCGGGGCCCGCGTGCCTCGCTCGCCGTCGAGCCGTGCGGGTTCATGGCAGACGCGTTCAACCGCCCGGACGTCGCCGAGGCGCTGCTGCTCGCGCCCGGGGCGCAGCGTCAGCTCGTCAGCGACATCGTCTACCGCCGGAGCTGACCGCCTCGCGGGCGCGGCCGACGAGCGCTCCGGCCGGCCCCGGCCGGCACCGCCGCAGGCGCGGTGCGCGGCCCGCCGATCCGGACGGGCCTAGGGTGGACGGCATGGGGACGGGCGTCGCGGTGGTCACGGACTCGACGGCCAGCCTGCCACCGGAGGTCGCCGCTGAGCTCGGCATCACCGTGGTGCCCCTGCACGTCGTCGTCGACGGGCAGGACCGCCTCGACGACGCGCTGGGCTCCGCCGCCCTGGCCGCACAGCTGGCCCAGGGGGTGCGCGCCACCACCTCCCAGCCCTCGACGGCGGAGCTGGAGCGGACCTACCGGGCGGCGGCCGACGGCGGCGCGCGGGACGTCGTCGCGATCCACCTCTCGGCCGACCTCTCCGGGACGGTCGCCGGAGCGCGGCGGGCCGCCGCGTCGCTCGCGGGTGAGGGGGTCCGCGTGCACGTCGTCGACTCCCGCACCGTGGCGGCCGGGACCGGGCTCGCCGCGGTGGCCGCCGCCGAGGTTGCCCGTGACGGCGGGGGAGCGGCGCAGGTCGTGGCCGTCGCCCGGGAGACAGCGGCCAAGTCCACCGTGCTGTTCATGGTGGCCGACCTCGCCTTCCTCCAGCACGGCGGCCGGATGAGCCCCGGCGCGGCCCTCATGGGGACGGCGCTCGGCATCCGGCCGGTCCTGGGGGTCTCGGACGGGCGGATCGTCGTCGTCGAGACGGTCCGGGGCCGGGCCCGCGCCCGGCGGCGGGTGCTCGAGCGGGCCGTGCAGGCCGCCGGCGGCCCCGGGGCGCGCGTGCCTCACCCCCCGGCGCAACGGGTCCGCGTGGCGGTCCACCACTTCGGCGCCGCCGACGAGGCTATCGCCCTCGAGGAGGACCTCGCGGACGCCCTGGCCGGCACCGGTGCGCTCGTCGCCGGCGTGCTGCGCAGCGAGGTGACGGCCGTGGTCGGCGTCCACGCGGGGCCGGGGGTGCTCGGCGTCGTCGTCGCGCCGGCACTCTGAGCGATCACCCCCGGACTGCCGGGCGGGCGCTGAGCACGGCGTCCCGGCGCCAGGTCGGCGTCCCGAGGCCGACGGGTCACCGGAAGAAGGCCCGTCCCCCGCGCAGCGGTAGTGCACAGCCGCGCCGGACGCCGGAGGGTCCACAGCGGGCGGTGGCCGGCGGGCCGCCGGACCGGCGCCGGCTCGTACGGTCCTGGCGTGGAGGTTCGGCGGCGGGACCGTAACGCGCGGCTGCGCGCGCTGACGTCGGCGGCGTACACCGCCGCCGCGGGTCACCTCGAGGTCACCCCCGAGGACGACGTCGTCCCCGCCCGGCGCCGTTGGGCGCCCTCGGCCCGTTCCGCCGTCGTCGCCGGCGCCGTGGTGCTGGCGTGCGCCCTCGCGGTCGTGGTCGGTGCGTGGCTGGGCCGGCCGGGCGACGCGGTGCCACTCCCCCCGCCCTCCGGGGGCGCCGCGGGCGGCGGCGTAGAGCCCGGGGTGGTCGAGCCCGGCCACGGCGTGGAGCCCTCGGGCGACGGCGAGGCGACGCCGGCGGGCGGGGCGTCGGCACCGCCCGGGACCGGTGACCCGGCCGTGCCGACGGGCGCGGCGAGCCCGCCTGTGGTCGTCGTCCACGTCGCGGGCTCTGTCGCGGACCCCGGTGTGGTGGAGCTGCCGACGGGCGCGCGCGTCCGCGAGGCCGTCGACGCGGCCGGCGGCGCGACGGTTGAGGCCGACCTGGGGGCGGTGAACCTCGCGCGCGTCCTGGTCGACGGGGAGCAGGTCTACGTCCCGGTCGAGGGCGAGCGGCCGCCCGGGGCAGACGCCGGCGGGGGAGCCGCTGCGGCCGGCGCGGGTGCGGGGGTCTCGGGCACCGACGGCGCCGGGGCCGGTGCGCCGGCCGGTGCGCCCGTCAACCTCAACACCGCGACCGCCGCCGAGCTCGACTCGCTGCCCGGGGTCGGGCCGGCCATCGCCCAGCGCATCCTCGAGTGGCGCGACCTCAACGGCTCCTTCACCTCGGTCGACGACCTCGACGAGGTCTCCGGGATCGGCCCCGCCACCCTGGAGCGGCTCCGCCCCCTGGTGACGGTGTGACCGCCACCGTGACGGAGAGGTCCGCCGCCGCCGGGCTGAGACGGCCCGGCGTGCCCGCGCGTCGCCGGACACGGGCCCCGGAGAGCGAGGCGTCGCGACCGCCGGCGCCCCTGGACGCCCGGCTGGTGCCGGCGGCGGCCGGGGCCTGGGCCGCCGCGCACCTCGGAGTCACGCTTCCCGCGGCGACGTCCGGCCTCGTCGCCGGCGCGGTGCTGCTCGCCTGCGCCGTTCCCGCCGGCTACCTCGTGCGCGAGCGCCGTCGGCACCCCGCCGGGGCACGGCGGCGGCTCCACCGCGGCGTCGCCGCGGCCCCGCCGTCGGGCGCCGCGCTGCTGGCGCTGCTCGTCGTGGCCGCCGTGCTGGCGGCCACGGGCGCCCACGTCCACGCCCGCGGCGGCGGGCTGCTGGCGGACCTCGCCGGGCGAGGCGCGAGCGCGGTGGTGACCGCCCGGGTCGCCGCCGAGCCGCGGCCCATGGAGACCCGCGAGTGGGAGGCGGAGGGCAGGTTCCGGGTGGTCGCGGACGTGGTGGAGGTGTCCGGGCGTGGCGCCCGGTCCCTGGCACGGGCACCGGTGGTCGTGCTGGGACCGGCCCCCTGGGGCGACCTGACCCTCGGCGAGCAGGTGCGCGTCCGCGGGACGCTGGTCGCCACCGAGCCCGGTGACGACGCGGCCGCGCTGCTGATCACCTCCCGCGAGCCGGAGCGGCGTGGGCGGCCGCCGTGGCACCTGCGCGTCGTGAACCTCTTCCGAGAGGCCCTGCGCGCGGTGACGGCGGACCTCTCGCCGCAGGCGCGCGGGCTGGTGCCGGGCATCGCGGTGGGTGACGACCGCGAGCTTCCCGCGGATCTGCGCGCCGACATGCAGGCCGTCTCGCTCACCCACCTCACCGCGGTCTCCGGCGCCCACGTGGCGATCCTGCTGGGAGCGGTGCTGGGGGCGCTCGTGTGGCTCGCGCCGCCCTGGCGCACGGGGGCCGGCGCGCTCGCCCTCGTGGCGTTCGTGGCGCTGGTGCGCCCGGAGGCCAGCGTGCTGCGCTCCGCCGTCATGGGCGCGGTGGTCCTCGTCGCCCTCCTGCTGGGTCGCCCGGCGCGCGCCCTGCCCGCGCTGTGCGGCGCCGTCGTCGCCCTGGTGCTGGCCGATCCCTGGCTCGCGCGGTCCTACGGGTTCGTCCTCTCGGTGCTCGCCACCGCCGGGCTGGTGCTGCTCGCCCGCCCCTGGGCGCGATGGCTCACACACGTCCTCCCGCGCTGGCTCGCGACCGCGGTCGCGGTCCCGGCCGCGGCGCAGGCGGCGTGCGGTCCGGTGGTGGTGCTGCTGACCCCGGCCGTCTCGCCCTACGCGGTGCCCGCGAACATCCTCGCGGCGCCCGCTGTCCCGCCCGCCACGGTCCTGGGCGTGGGCGCCACCGTGCTTGCGCCCTGGTGGCCGGTCGGGGCCGAGGCGCTGGCGGTCGCCGCGTCCTGGTGCACGGCATGGATCGCCCAGGTCGCCCGCGCCCTGGCCGCCCTGCCCGGAGCCCAGGTGGCCTGGCCGGGCGGCACGGGCGGGGCGCTCGCCCTCGCGGGGGCCACGGCGGCGGGCGTCGCGGTCCTCGCGCGCGCCGGGCCGCGCCGAACGCGTCCCGCCGTGCCCGCCCTGGCGGTGCTGCTCGTGCTGCTGGTGCTGCCCGGCCCCCGCCAGGTGGTCGGCGCATGGCTTCCCGGCGGCCGCCCCCCGCCGGACTGGGTGGCCGTCCAGTGCGACGTCGGCCAGGGGGCCGCGTTCGTCGTCCGTTCGGGCCCTGGCGCGGCGGTGATGGTCGACGTCGGGCCCGCCGGCGGCGCGGCGGCGGACTGCCTCCGCGCCGCGGGCGTCCGGCGTCTCGACCTCCTCGTCCTCACCCACGCCCATGCCGACCACGTCGGCGGGCTCCCGGAGGTCCTGGCGGCGGTCGACGTGCAACGGGCGGTCCTCGGCCCCGGGTCGGACCCGGCAAACGCGGTCGGGGCGGTGCAGCGCCAGCTCGCCGCCGCCGGCATCCCGGTGGACCGTCCGGTCGCCGGCGGGCCGGGCGCCCGGGGCCGAGCCGGCGAGGTCGGCTGGGAGGTCCTCGGGCCCGCGCCCGACGCCGTCGCCGCGGGGACCGGCGAGGCGGCGGTCAACGACCTGTCGCTCGTGGTGCGCCTGGACGCCCCCGGCCTGCGGGTGCTGGCCCTCGGTGACGCCGAGCTGGACGGGCAGGCCCGCCTCGTGCGCCTCCTGCGGCGGTCGCCGGTCACGGTCCACGACGTCGTGGTGATGGCTCACCACGGCTCCCCGCGCCAGGACGAACGGCTGGCGGCGCTGCTCGCGCCGCGGCTGACCCTGGTGAGCGTCGGGGCGGACAACGACTACGGGCACCCGGCGCCGAGCGCCCTCGAGCTCTACGGGCGGTCCGGCCCGGTGCTGCGCACCGACGTGTGCGGAGCGGTGACGGTGGTCCGCACGGGCACTCCGGCGGGGCTGGGCACGCTCTCGTCCTGCCGGGCGGGCGGCGAGGGCAGCGGCGGTGAGGGCGGCGGACGGTAAGTGCGGCGCTCGTGCTGTCTGCAACAGTGCCATGCGCCGTCCCGCACGCGCGGTGCCGTGGCGGTGGATGGCGGACCGGGCGTGCGGGTGGGGCGTGGCAGGCTAGGGGAGTGCCACCCGCCCGCCGCAAGAGCGCCGCCCCCGCCCTCACCTGGGACCAGGTCGAGCTCGCGCCCGTCGTCCTGGTCCGCGGCACCGAAGGGCTCCTGGCCGACCGTGCCGTGGACCGCCTGCTCGAGCAGGCCCGGCAGGCGGACCCCGAGGTCGAGGTCACCCACCTCGAGGCGGCCGCGTACGAGCCCGGTCAGCTCGAGATGGTGGCCAGCCCGTCGCTGTTCGGCGAGCGCCGCTGCCTGGTGGTCGAGGGGGCGGAGGCGATGACGGACGCGTTCCTCGACGACGCCCTCGTCTACCTGCGCGCCGTGCCCGACGACGTCTGGCTCGTCGTGCGTCACAACGGCGGCGCCCGGGGCAAGAAGCTGCTGGACGCCATCGCCGCCGGCGGCCACCCCGTGGTGACCTGCGACCAGGTCAAACGGGACGGCGACAAGGCCGACTTCGTCCGGGCCGACTTCCGCCGTGCGCGCCGGCGCATCGAGCCCGACGCCGTCCAGGCGCTCGTCGAGGCCACCGGCGCCGATCTGCGCGAGCTCGGCGCCGCGACCAGTCAGCTTATCGCCGACACCACGGGCACCGTGACGACCGACGTGGTCCAGCGCTACTACGGCGGACGGGTGGAGGCGACCGGGTTCAAGGTCGCCGACGCTGCCGTGGCCGGGCAGGCCGGGGAGGCGGTCGCGCTCCTGCGCCACGCCGTCGCGACCGGCACGGGGCCGGTGCCGATCGTCGCCGCCCTGGCCGTCAAGCTGCGCACGCTCGCGAAGGTCGCCGCCACCCGGGGCCGTGCCGGCGTGTCCGTCGGGGAGCTCGGGCTCGCGCCCTGGCAGGTGGACCGGGCACGGCGCGAGCTGGGGGACTGGACCCCGGAGGGGCTGGCCACGGCCATCACGGCGGTCGCCGCCGCCGACGCCGAGGTCAAGGGACTCGGCCGCGACCCGGTGTTCGCCGTCGAGCGGGCCGTGCTCAAGGTCGCGGCCGCGCGCGGACGCCGCTGAGACGCCGCCGCCGAGACCAACGGCCGGCGCCCGAACGGCGCCGCTGAGACGCCCCTGAGGGGTACGTCGCCCGGCAACTACCGTTGGTGCGTGACCGCTCAGACGACCCGCACCCAGCGCCTCGACCGGCTGCCGTTCACGCGTCAGCACGGGCGACTGATCGTCGGCTCGGGCGTGGGCTGGGCGCTGGACGCCATGGACGTCGGCCTCATCTCCTTCGTCATGGCCGCTCTCGCCGTGCAGTGGGAGCTCGAGGACACCCAGCTGAGCCTGATCGGGTCGATCGGCTTCGTCGGCATGGCGCTCGGCGCATCGCTCGGCGGCCTGCTCGCCGACCGCATCGGGCGCCGGAACGTCTTCGCCCTGACGCTCCTGGTGTACGGGCTGGCCACCGGCGCGTCGGCTCTCGCCACCTCGGTGGCGGCCCTCGTGGTGCTGCGCCTCGTCGTCGGGCTCGGGCTCGGCGCGGAGCTCCCGGTCGCGTCCACGCTGGTGAGCGAGTACGCGCCCAGCCGCATCCGCGGCCGGCTCGTCGTCGTCCTGGAGGCCTTCTGGGCCGTGGGCTGGCTCGCGGCGGCCCTGATCGGCTACTTCGTGGTCTCCGACACCCAGGACGGCTGGCGGTGGGCCCTGGCCCTGGGCGCCGTGCCCGCGCTCTACGCGATCTACGTCCGCCGCAGCCTGCCCGAGTCCGTCCGGTTCCTGGAGGCCCGCGGACGTCACGCGGAGGCCGAGCAGGCCGTGCGCCGGTTCGAGGACTCGGACCCGCTGTTCGCCCGCACGACGGCGGAGCCCGCCGCGGTGCCGGACGCGGGAGCCTCGTCGGCGGCGGTCGCCGGCGCTGCCGTCGCGGCACCGGGGGGCGCGGCACCCCGGGTCGCGGGACCGGAGGCAGCACTGCCGGAGGCAGCGGCGCCGGAGGCCTCGCCGTCGCCCCGCGGGCTGTCCGTCATCTGGGGCCGGGCGCTGCGCACGCGCACCACCGGGCTGTGGCTGGTCTGGTTCTTCCTGAACTTCGCCTACTACGGGGCGTTCGTCTGGCTGCCGACGTTGCTCGTCGCCTCGGGGTTCGACCTCGTGAAGTCGTTCGAGTACACCGTCATCATCACGGCGGCCCAGCTCCCCGGGTACGCGGCCGCGGCGTACCTGATCGAGCGGTGGGGCCGCCGGCCGACCCTGGCCAGCTTCCTGGTCGGCGCCGCGGCGGCCTCCTACCTCTTCGCCGTCGCCTCCACGCCCGCCGGTGTGATCACCGCCGGTTGCCTCCTCTCGTTCTTCGCCCTCGGCGCCTGGGGCGCGCTCTACGCCGTCACGCCGGAGATGTACCCGACCCCTGTGCGCGGCAGCGGGGCCGGGTGGGCCGCCGGGTTCGGCCGGATCGCCTCGATCCTGGCTCCGCTCGCCGTGCCGGTCCTCAACCGCGGCGGCGAGATCTGGCTGGTGTTCACCGCGTTCGCGGTCGCGTTCCTCGTCGCGGCCGGCGGCGCGCTCCTCCTGGCCGAACGGCGGGGCCTCGCCCTCGAGGAGTGACGTCGCGGCGGTCGCGACCCCGAGCGTTCACCGGCCCGCCACCCGACACTCCACCGGCCGTCGCCAGGACGCCACCTGGGCGCGGGACCGTGTGGACGTGCGAGTTGCGATCGTCACCGAATCGTTCCTGCCCGCAGCCAACGGGGTGACCACCTCCGTGCTCCGGGTCCTCGACCACCTCGCCGCCCGCGGGCACGACGCCGTCGTCGTCTGCCCCGGGCCCGCTCCCCGCCGGTACGCCGGCTTCCCCGTGGTCCAGGCATCCTCGTTCAGCTACCGCGGCTTCCGGGCCGCCGTGCCGAGCCTCCAGCTCGTGAAGACGCTGGACTCCTTCGCCCCCGACGTCCTGCACGCCGCGTCGCCGTTCGGGCTCGGAGCGCAGGCCCTCGTCCTGGCGCGACGCCGGGGGGTGCCCACCGTCGCCGTGTTCCAGACCGACGTGGCCGGCTTCGCCCGCAAGCACGGGCTCAGCGCCACGGCCCCCGGCATCTGGCGATGGCTCCGCTACGTCCACGCCTGCGCGGACCTGACCCTGGCCCCGTCGAGCGCCTCGCTCGCCGACCTCGCAGCAGCGGGTGTCGAGCGGACCGAGTGGTGGGGCAGGGGCGTCGACGCCGAGACCTACCACCCGCGCCACCGCACCACGCCGGAGGGGGCGGCCCTGCGCCGGCGCCTCCTGGCCGGGGCGCCGGAGGGGGCCGTGCTCGTCGGCTACGTCGGGCGCCTGGCGCCGGAGAAGCGGGTCGAACGCCTGGCCGTCCTGAACGACGACCCTCGCGTGCGCCTGGTCGTCGTGGGGGACGGGCCGTCCCGTCCCGCTCTCGAACGACAGCTGCCCGGCGCCGCGTTCCTCGGACGCCTCGACGGCGCCGAGCTGGCCCGGGCCTACGCGGCCCTGGACGTCTTCGTCCACACCGGCACGCACGAGACGTTCGGCCAGACGCTCCAGGAGGCCATGGCCAGCGGCGTCACCGTCGTGGCCCCGGCGGCCGGGGGCCCGTTGGACGTGGTGGCCGAGGGGGACACCGGCTACCTCTACGCCCCCGAGGATGACCGGGCGCTGGCGGGCGCCGTGCGCGTGCTCGCCGCCGATCCCGCCATGCGCGCCCGGATGGGCGAGGCCGGCCGGCGGCGGGTGCTCCCGCGCTCCTGGGCCGCCCTGGGCGAGGCGCTCCTCGGGCACTACGCCACGGTGATCGACCGGGCCGAGGCCCGCGTCGCGCGCCAGGTCGCCGGCTTCGAGCGCCACCAGTACAGCGAGCGCCACCAGTACAGCTGACAGCGGGACGACGACGGCGCCGCCCCCCGAGGGGAGCGGCGCCGTCGTGGCTCAGCGAGCCGTGCGCTCAGAGCGCGGAGACCTGGCTCAGAGCGCGGAGATCTGCTTGGCCAGCTTCGCCTTGCGGTTGGCGGCCTGGTTGGCGTGGATGACGCCCTTGCTGGCGGCCTTGTCGAGCTTGCGGCCCGCCGTCTTCAGCGCGGTGGCCGCGGCGTCCTTGTCGCCGGCGGCGAGGGCCTCGCGGACCCGGCGCACGTGCGTCTTGAGCTCGGACTTCACGGCCTTGTTGCGCAGCCGCGCCTTCTCGTTGGTGAGGATGCGCTTCTTCTGGGACTTGATGTTCGCCACGTTAAGGGACTCTCTTCTGCGTTCGCCGGAGCGATCTGTCAACGGTCGTGAGGGATTCGCCGCGACCGGGACTGGGGCGTGGGGGTACCTCGTGGTTGGTCGTTGGCCGGGTCGCAGCCGACCGGGCGGCGACCCAAGCGAAAAGACTACCAGCCGGGCGCCCGGACGGGCGAGGCCACGCCGACGTGACCGAGGTCTCGCGCCGGCGGCCCTCAGCCGTGGTGCGCGCGGAGGGCGGCGGCGACCTGCTCGAAGCGGGCCCTGTCGAGGGAGCCGCCGTTGCGGCGCACCGCCATCGGCTCGACGAGCAGCAGCCGGTCCAGCCGGACCTCGCTCTCGCGCCCGCGGGAGTCCCAGTCGCCGGAGCCGACGTCGATCCAGCGCCGCCCGTACCAGGCCTCGTCGGCGGCGTCTCGGTCGTGGTCCTTGGAGGTCATCTGCGCGACGACGAGGCCGGCCCCCTCCCGTGCCAGGACGAGCACCGGCCGGTCCTTGCCGCGGCCCGGGTCGTCGTCGTAGGGCACCCACGTCCACACGACCTCGCCGGGGTCGGGCTGGTCGTCGTGCCGGGGGTCGTAGTCCAGCTCGGGCAGACCGAGCCGGGCGACGTCGTACACCACTGTCTCGCGTGAGGCCGCCTCGACCTGCTGCTCACCGGCGGACGCCCGCGGCGACGACGTCCCCCGTGGTCCGGCGTCACGGCGGGGACGGCGCGGCTGGCCGCGCGAGGGGTCGTCGGTGCGGCGGGATAGGTACTGCCGGGCCGCGTCGCCGGCCGCGCGGCCGGCGATCCGGATCGCCCTGCGGAGGATCGAGCTCATGGCGGCCCAGGCTACCGAGCGGCGGTGACGGCGCATCCCTGGGCCGTCCGGCCAAGCAGCGGCACCGGGGGACCGGCGGTGGCACCGGGGACCGGCGGTCGTCGGGAGGTGAGCAGCTGAGTCAGGAGGCGAGCAGCAGAACGGCCGTGACGACCGCCCCGAGCGTGCCCAGCGGGACCGCCGCCAGCGTGCCGAGCAGCGCGAGGATCGTCACGCGCAGGTCGTCGGCGAGGTAGGGCGCCCGGACCGTCCCCCCGGCCGCCACGAGGGCTGCCCGTTGGGCGGCCTCGACGCGCGGGAGGAAGCGGGCGGTGCGCACGGCTCCCTCGGCCATCGCTGCGTTGAGCGTCTCGACCTCGTCCTGGAGCGCGTAGCGGGAGGGGTCCCGGCCGTTCGAGTCGACCACGACCACTTCTCTGCTGCCCCCGACGAGCGTCTGACGGAGGTCGAGATCGTGCGTCTGAGCCTGCAGCCGGGCCCGGCGCACGGTGAGGACCAGTACGGGGAGCGCGAGGACGGCGGCGAGCCCGAACGGTATCCAGGCCGTCCAGCCCGATCCGTCGGTGCCGAGGAGGAGGCCGAGGAGTGCGAAGATCCCGACCGCCGTGGCCGCGGCGCTGAGCAGCAGGGCGCCGGGACGGCGCGCCACGCGCACGAGCGTCGGTACCACCTGGTTGAGCATGTCGCCGGCCGCCGTCATACGGCAAGCCTCGCACGACGGCGCAGCGCGGGGCCGCACGCTCACCCGTGGGCGAACACCGGGAACTTCTGGGTCGGTCCCGTCGTGGCGGACGGCTTCGTCGTGCCGGAGGGCTTCGTCGTGCCGGACCTTTTCGCCGTTCGGCCGGGCGCCGTGGGACCATATGGTCTGGTCCAGTCCCGCGCGCCCGCGCGCTCCGTCCGTCTCCCGAGGTAGCTGCGTGTCACCCATCCCCAGCCCGGCACAAGCCGCGCAGATCCGCCCGGCGGCGACCCCGCCCGAGCTGCTGCGGAACTTCTGCATCATCGCCCACATCGACCACGGCAAGTCGACGCTGGCGGACCGCATGCTGCAGCTGACCGGGGTGGTCGACGACCGCGCCATGCGGGCGCAGTACCTCGACCGGATGGACATCGAGCGCGAGCGCGGCATCACCATCAAGTCCCAGGCCGTGCGCATGCCGTGGGAGGTCGACGGCCAGCCGTACGCGCTGAACATGATCGACACGCCCGGCCACGTGGACTTCTCCTACGAGGTCAACCGGTCGCTGGCCGCCTGCGAGGGCGCGATCCTCCTCGTGGACGCAGCGCAGGGCATCGAGGCGCAGACCCTGGCGAACCTCTACATGGCCATGGAGAACGACCTCACGATCATCCCGGTCCTGAACAAGATCGACCTGCCCGCGGCGCAGCCCGAGAGGTACGCGGAGGAGCTCGCGAACCTCATCGGCGGCGACCCTGAGGACTGCCTGCGCGTCTCCGGCAAGACCGGGGCCGGCGTGCTGGACCTCCTCGACCGCATCGTGCAGGAGATCCCCGCGCCCGTCGGTAACGCCGACGCGCCGTCGCGCGCGATGATCTTCGACTCCGTCTACGACACCTACCGCGGCGTCGTGACCTACGTCCGCGTCATCGACGGTCAGCTCAGCCCCCGCGAGCGGATCCAGATGATGTCCACGCGGGCCACGCACGAGCTGCTCGAGATCGGTGTCATCTCGCCCGAGCCGACCCCGTCCGAGGGGCTCGGCGTCGGCGAGGTGGGGTACCTCATCACCGGCGTGAAGGACGTGCGCCAGTCCAAGGTCGGCGACACCGTCACCAACCTGTCCAAGCCGGCGGCCGAGGCCCTGGGCGGCTACCGCGAGCCCAAGCCCATGGTGTTCTCCGGGCTCTACCCCGTGGACGGCTCCGACTACCCGGTGCTGCGCGACGCCCTCGACAAGCTCAAGCTCAACGACGCCGCGCTGGTCTACGAGCCGGAGACCTCCGTCGCGCTCGGCTTCGGGTTCCGCTGCGGCTTCCTCGGGCTGCTGCACCTTGAGATCGTCCGGGAGCGCCTCGAGCGCGAGTTCGACCTCTCGCTCATCTCGACGGCGCCCAACGTCTCCTACGACGTCGTCACCGAGGACGGGACCGAGGTCCGCGTCACCAACCCCAGCGAGTTCCCCGAGGGCAAGATCACCTCGATCCGCGAGCCCGTCGTGCGCTCGACCATCCTCGCCCCCAGCGAGTTCGTCGGCGCGATCATGGAGCTGTGCCAGGCGCGGCGCGGCACGCTGCTCGGCATGGACTACCTGTCCGAGACCCGCGTCGAGCTGCGCTACACCCTGCCGCTGCAGGAGATCGTCGGGGACTTCTTCGACCAGCTGAAGTCCAAGACCCGCGGCTACGCCTCCCTGGACTACGAGCCCTCCGGCGACCAGGAGGCCGACCTCGTCAAGGTCGACATCCTCCTCAACCACGAGCACGTCGACGCGTTCTCCGCGATCGTCCACCGCGACAAGGCCTACTCCTACGGCGTGACCATGGCCGGCAAGCTCAAGGAGCTGATCCCGCGCCAGCAGTTCGAGGTCCCGATCCAGGCGGCCATCGGCGCGCGCGTGATCGCCCGCGAGACGATCCGGGCCCTGCGCAAGGACATGCTCGCCAAGTGCTACGGCGGTGACATCAGCCGTAAGCGCAAGCTGCTCGAGAAGCAGAAGGAGGGCAAGAAGCGCATGAAGAACATCGGCCGGGTGGAGGTCCCCCAGGAGGCGTTCATCGCCGCGCTGACCTCCGACGCGCCCACCGGCAAGAAGTAGTGGCCGGCGTCGTCAGCCACGTGTGCCGCGTGGCGGAGCTGCACCTGGACGGCGGGAGCGTCGGCGTCACGGCGATCGACAAGCGGCCCGCCGAGGGCCCGGTCCGGGTGGGGCGCTACGGCCTTCGCGGCGACGTGCAGGCCGACCGCAAGGACCACGGTGGCCTCGAGAAGGCGGTGTACGCCTACGACCAGGCCGAGGCCGACTGGTGGGCGGGCGAGCTCGGCGAGGACGTACCCGCCGGCCGGTTCGGCGAGAACCTGCGCGTGTCCGGCCTGCCGGTGGACGACGCCGAGATCGGGGAGCGGTGGCGCATCGGCGACACCCTCGAGGTCGAGGTGACCGGCCCCCGCACGCCGTGCGCGACGTTCGGGCGCTGGCTCGGCCAGGACGGCTGGGTCCGCCGGTTCACGCAGCGCGGGCGACCGGGCGCCTATCTCAGGGTGCTCGTCCCCGGTGAGGTCCGCGCGGGGGACACCGTCACGGTGACGCACCGACCCGGCCACGGCGTCACCGTCGCCGGCTGGTTCCCCGCGCAGGGGGTCGACGACGCCCGCACCCTTCTCTCCGCCGAGGGCGACGGCCAGATCGCCATGGCCGCCTACCTGCGCGAGCACGTCGCCCGGGTGGCTGCGCGCGCCGCCGTGCCCGCCGGCTGACGGCCGACCGCGGGAGCCGCGCACACGCGCGCTCCCCGAAGAGCGATGATTGGACCCCATGCCCCCCGCCCTGCCCGACGGCGAGACGCCGCCCGACGACGGCGCCCTGCCGGTCTCCAGCGCCCACGGCGCCGCCGCGCGCGACCTCGGCGTCTACCTGCACGTGCCGTTCTGCCGCGTGCGCTGCGGCTACTGCGACTTCAACACCTACACCAACGCCGAGCTCGGCGGCGGTGCGAGCGCGGCCAGCTACGCCACCACCGCCCTGCGGGAGATCGAGCTGGCGGCACGGGTGCTGTCCGACCCCACGCTCGCCGACGCCGGGCTCCCGGCGCGCGAGGTGTCGACGGTCTTCGTCGGCGGCGGGACCCCCACCATGCTTCCCGTCGCGGACCTCGCCAGGATGCTCGGCGCCGTGCGCGACACCTGGGGGCTCGCCCCGGGCGCGGAGGTGACGACGGAGGCGAACCCCGACTCGGTGGACGCCGCCTCCCTCGCCGCCCTCGCCGCGGCCGGCTTCACCCGGGTCTCCTTCGGGATGCAGTCGGCGGTGCGCTCGGTGCTCGAGACCCTCGACCGCACGCACGATCCCGCACGGCTGCCCGACGTCGTCCGGTGGGCTCGGGACGCCGGCCTCGAGGTGTCCGTGGACCTCATCTACGGCACCCCTGGCGAGTCCGTGGACAACTGGCGCACCAGCCTCGACACCGCCGTCGCCCTCGAGCCGGACCACGTCTCCGCCTACGCCCTGGTGGTCGAGCCGGGCACCAAGATGGGGGCCCAGGTCCGGCGCGGTGAGCTGCCGCTCCCGGACGACGACGACGCCGCGACCAAGTACGAGCTCGCCGACCGGGTTCTCTCGGAGGCGGGCTTCCGGTGGTACGAGGTCAGCAACTTCGCCCGGACCGACCCCGCCGACGTGCCGGGACGGCCGCCCCGCCACGCGAGCCGGCACAACCTCTCCTACTGGCGCGACCAGGACTGGTGGGGCGTCGGCCCCGGCGCGCACAGCCACGTGGGCAACGTGCGCTGGTGGAACGTCAAGCATCCGCGCACCTACGCGTTCCGCCTGGAGCAAAGCCTGAGCCCGGCCGCTGGCAGGGAGGTCCTCGACGACGCGACCCGCGAGCTCGAGAGGATCATGCTGGGCGTGCGCCTGGCCGACGGGCTCGAGCTCGAGCCGGGGACCGGACGGGTCCCGGAGCGCCTGCGCGGCACGGTTGCCGACCTGCTCCGCGAGGGGCTCGTCGACTTCGCCGCCGCGCGACGCGGCAGGGTGCAGCTCACGCTCCGGGGACGCCTGCTCGCCGACGCCGTGGTCCGTGCGCTGACCGACTGAGACACCCTGTCCGGCCGCCGGGTGAGGCGGGGCGTTCATCCGGCCGATCGGCCCTGGGGCCGTTGACGTGGCGCGCACGGGGCGGTTTGGTAGGGGGTGCCGGTCCATGGCAGCTTGCCCAGACCGAGAAGGAGCGCTCCCATGACGCAGACCCCACCTCCGGAGCGACCCGAGGACCCCCTGGTCCCGAGCCCGTCGGGGGAGCAGCCCCCCGCCTACGGTCAGCAGCCGTACGGCCAGCAGCCCCCGGCCTACGGTCAGCAGCCCCCCGCCTACGGTCAGCAGCCGTACGGTCAGCAGCCTGCGGCCTACGGTCAGCAGCCGTACGGCGAGCGACCCCCGTACGGTCAGCAGCCGCCCGCCTACGGGCAGCCCGCGTACGGCGGACCACCGGCGGCGCCCCAGGCCCAGGAGGCCTACGGGCAGCGGACGGCGTCGGTGGGCGAGGCGTTCCGCTACGCCTGGCAGGGCTTCAAGGCGAACGCCGGGCCGTGGATCGTCGCGGCCCTCGTCCTGCTCGTCGTCGGCGGCATCGGCTCGAGCATCGAGCAGACGATCCGCAACCAGAACCTCGGCACCAACCGCCTCGACCCGACGGCGACCTTCGCGTTCGACCCGGCGGCGTCGGCCGTCAACCTGCTCTTCACGATCATCAACTTCGCGATCACCGCGGGCCTGGTCTCCGCCGCGCTCCGGACGGTCGACGGCAGGCGGCTGGAGCTCGGGGACTTCTTCCGGGTGCCGAACTTCCTCCAGGCGTTGCTGGCCGCCGTCCTCATGGCGATCCTCACCGCGGTGGGGTTCGTCCTGCTGATCATCCCGGGCCTTATCGTGCTCGTCCTCGGGATGTTCTACCTCCAGTTCGCCATCGACCGCCGGTTCTCGGCCGTCGACGCGATCCGGTCGAGCTTCCGTCTGGTCAAGGACAACCTGGGCACCGCGCTCCTGCTGATCCTCGCGAGCATGGGGGTGGCCATCCTGGGCGCGATCGCGCTCGGCGTGGGCCTGCTCGTGGCGATCCCGATGATCACGATCGCCACGGTGTTCGTCTACCGCAGGCTCACGGGCGGGCCGGTCATGGTCCCGGGCAGCGCCTGAGCCGTGCCGGGCCGCTCAGGCGCCCTCGGGCACCGCGGTGACGAAGTCGATCAGCTCCTCCATCCGCCCCAGGAGGGCGGGGGAGAGGTCCTTGTAGTCGCGCACCCGGCCCAGGATGCGCTTCCAGCCGCGGGCGATGTCCGCCTGGTCGGCGTGCGGCCACCCCAGGGCCCGGAGCGTACCGACCTTGATGTCGGTCCCGCGTGGGACGTCGGGCCACGCACTGAGCCCCACCCGTTCCGGCCGGACGGCCTGCCACACGTCGACGTAGGGATGCCCGAGCACCAGGACGTGCTGCCCCGCCGGCCCGCCGGTCACCCTGGCGGCGATGCGCGACTCCTTCGAGCCCGGCACGAGGTGGTCCACCAGCACGCCGGCGCGGCGGGTGGGGCCCGGCCGGAAGTCACGCAGCACGGCCTCGAGGTTGTCGACGCCGTCGAGCATCTCGACGACGACGCCCTCGACCCGCAGGTCGTCGCCCCAGACCCGCTCCACCAGCTCGGCGTCGTGACGGCCCTCCACCCAGATCCGCGAGGCGCGGGCCACCCGGGCACGCTGGTTCTCGACGGCGAGCGAGCCGGACGCCGTCAGGCGGCGGCCGCCGGCCGTGGTGGGGCCCTGGCGCCGCGGTCCGGCGGCAGGCGGGGTGAGGGTGACGGGCCGGCCCTCCACCCAGAAGCCAGGTCCGAGCGGGAAGGCGCGCCGCCCGCCGTGCCGGTCCTCGAGCACCACGACGTGCATCCCGCCGGACTTCTCCACCCGGACCACCGCGCCCACGAAACCGGAGGTCACCTCCTCGACCACGAGGCCGGACTCGGCCGCCTGGTCCCGGCTGGTCGGCCGGTGCGCGAAGGATCCGCTGCGGTGCGGGTCGGCGGAGAGGACGTCGGAGCCGTAGCGGTCGTTCACCCCGGCAGGTTACGCAGTGTGGGCACCGCCACCGGTGCACCCCGGGGCGTGGCGCGTAGGATTAGCACTCAACGGTTGAGAGTGCTGAAGCGTGAGGAGGACGCAGTGAGCGAGGAGCGCCGCCTCGACGTGCTCCGGGCGATCGTCCAGGACTACGTCTCCACGAGGGAGCCGGTCGGTTCGCGCGTGCTGGTGGAGCGCCACGCGCTCGGGGTCTCGCCGGCCACGATCCGCAACGACATGGCCGCCCTGGAGGAGCACGGGCTCATCGTCCAGCCGCACACCTCGGCCGGCCGGGTGCCCACGGACAAGGGCTACCGCGTCTTCGTCGACCAGATCGGCGCCATCAAGCCCCTGTCCGCCGCCGAGAAGCGCGCGATCCAGGTGCTGCTCGACGACGCCGTCGACCTCGACGACGTCGTGGAGCGGACCGTCCGCCTGCTCGCCCAGCTCACCCACCAGGTGGCTGTGGTCCAGTACCCGTCCCTGCGGCGCTCCACCCTGCGCCACCTCGAGCTGGTGCCGCTCAGCCCCCAGCGCCTGCTCGTCGTGATCATCACCGACACCGGGCGCGTGGAGCAGCGGACCATCGAGACCGCCGCGGAGATCGACGCCGGCGTCACCGCGGAGCTCCGCGCCCGGCTGAACGTCATCTGCGCCGGCCGGCGGCTGCAGACCATCTCCCAGGAGCTCGCGGCGCTGCCCGCGCAGTTCGCCCCGGCCCACCGGCCGCTGGTCGAGGCCGTCAGCGCCCAGCTCACCGACACCCTGCGCCTCGACGCGGAGGAGCGCATCGTCATGGCCGGCACGGCGAACCTCGCGCGGGCGGATCTTGACTTCAGCCACACGATCAGCCCGGTGCTCGAGGCGCTCGAGGAGCAGGTGGTGCTGCTCAAGCTCTTCTCCGAGATGGAGGAGGACGCCGTCGCGGTCCGCATCGGTGCCGAGAACCACCACGAGGCGCTGGCCGAGGCGTCGATCGTGGCCAGCGTCTACGGTGGTGAGGAAGCGTCCGACGGCGTGGCGCGCCTCGGGGTGCTCGGCCCCACCCGCATGGACTACCCGGGGACCATGGCGGCCGTGCGCGCCGTGGCCCGCTACCTCTCCCGAATCCTCGCCGGGTAGCACCTCGCGGCCCCCGCCGCCCGCACGCAGACCGACATTCCCCAGCAGAGAGTGACGTGGTGAACGACTACTACGAGATCCTCGGTGTCTCCCGCCAGGCGAGCGGCGAGGAGATCAAGAAGGCCTACCGGAAGCTGGCCCGCAAGCTCCACCCCGACGTCGCGGGCCCCGAGGCGGCCGACGGGTTCAAGGACGTCACGCGTGCCTACGAGGTTCTCTCGAACCCCGAGAAGCGCCAGCTGTACGACATGGGCGGGGAGTCCGCCCTCGGCGGCGGCGGCGGGGCCGGCGCGGCCGGGTTCGGCGGCTTCCAGGACATCTTCGAGACCTTCTTCGGCGCCGCCGCCGGCGGCGCGCCGCGCGGCCCGGTGCCGCGCGGGCGCCGCGGCCAGGACGCCCTGGTCCGCCTCGACATCGAGCTCTCCGAGGCCGTCTTCGGCGCCACCCGCGAGCTGCAGGTGGACACCGCCGTCGTGTGCCCCACCTGCCACGGCTCGTGCTGCCGCCCCGGCACCTCCCCGCGCACCTGCGAGGTGTGCCACGGCCGCGGCTCCGTCCAGCGCGTCACCCGCTCCTTCCTCGGGCAGGTCATGGCCACGACGGCGTGCTCCGCGTGCCAGGGCCACGGCACCGTCATCCCGGACCCGTGCCAGGACTGCTCCGGCGAGGGCCGGGTGCGCACCCGCCAGACCATCCGCGTCGAGGTGCCGGCCGGCGTCGACTCCGGCACCCGGATCCGCATGACCGGACAGGGCGAGGTCGGCCCCGGCGGCGGCCCCGCCGGCGACCTCTACGTCGAGATCCGCGAGAAGGCCCACCCGCTGTTCGTGCGCCGCGGCGACGACCTCCACTGCACCCTCGCGCTGCCGATGACCGCCGCCGCCCTCGGCACGGTCACCACGCTCGACACCCTCGACGGCCCGCGCGAGATCGACATCGAGCCCGGCACCCAGCCGGAGCAGGTCTACACGCTGCGCGACCTTGGCGTCGGCCACCTCCACCGCGGCGGACGGGGCGACCTGCACGTGCACGTCGACGTCCAGGTCCCCACCCGGCTGGACGAGCGCCAGCGCGAGCTCCTCGCGGAGCTGGCCGCGCTGCGGGGCGAGGAGCAGCCCGAGTCGCGGCTCGCCGCCTCCGGCACAGGCGTCTTCTCCAAGCTGCGCGACAAGCTCGCCGGCCGCTGAGGCGATGACCACCGCGGTCTTCCACGCCGACGCCGACACGCTGGCGACGGCGGTGACGGGTGCCGTCGTCACGCTCCGCGGCGAGGAGGCCCGGCACGCCGCCACCGTCCGGCGCATGCGCGCCGGCGAGGCGGTCGAGCTCGTCGACGGCGCCGGACTGCGCGTCTCCGGGACGGTGGCGGCGGCCGCCAGGGACGAGCTCTCGGTAGCCGTCACAGCCGTGACCCGCGAGCCCGCGCCGGCCGTCCGCCTCGTGCTCGTCCAGGCCCTGGCCAAGGGCGGCCGGGACGAGCAGGCGGTCGAGACCGCCACCGAGCTCGGCGCCGACGGGCTCGTCCCCTGGCAGGCGTCCCGCTCCGTCTCAGTCTGGTCCGGACCGAAGGTGGAGAAGGGCCGACGGCGGTGGGAGGCCGTCGCCCTCGCCGCCGCCAAGCAGTCCCGGCGGTCCTGGGTGCCGTGGGTGCACGACCTCGTCGCCACCCGTGAGCTGGTGGCCGCCGTCGCCTCCGCCGTCGCCGCGGGCGGGGCGGTGCTCGTGCTGCACGAGCAGGCGGCCGTGCCGCTGTCGGCGGCCGTGCTGCCCGACCCGGGCCGGGTCAGCGCGGGCGGCGAGGCGGGACTGGCGCGCCCCACGGACGTCGCGGTCGTCGTCGGGCCCGAGGGCGGCATCACCGACGAGGAGGTGGCGGCCCTGGCCGCCGCCGGTGCGCAGCCCGTCCTCCTCGGCCCCCACGTGCTGCGCACGTCGACCGCCGGCCCGGCGGCCCTGGCGGTCCTGTCCCAGCGCCTCGGGCGCTGGGGCTGAGCGGCGGGCGGCCCGGACGATATCCTGCAACCGGCGAGGCACGACCGTGCGGCGCCGCGACCGATCCTCGAGGAGAGCCAGGGCCCAGCGCCCGTCACCATGTCGCAGAACCCCGAACCGGACGACACCGACGTTCCCGTCGGCCACGTCCAGCGCCAGGTCACCGTCCCCGAGTCCGTGCCGATGGTGGTCCTGCTCGGCCAGCGTGACGAGGTGCTCCGCGCCGTCGAGGGCGGATTTCCCGCCGTGGACGTGCACGCGCGCGGCAACGTGGTCACCCTGACCGGCCCGACCGGCGAGGTCTCCCTCGCGGAGCGGCTGGTCGAGGAGCTCGCGACCGTCGCCGCCGTCGGCCAGCCGCTCAGCGCCGACGCCGTCGGTCGCGCCATCACCATGCTGCGCGGCTCCGCCCTCGAGCGGCCCGCCGACGTGATGACCACCAACATCCTGTCCTCGCGGGGCCGGACCATCCGGCCCAAGACGATCGGCCAGAAGCGGTACGTCGACGCCATCGACAGCTCGACCATCGTCTTCGGCATCGGCCCGGCGGGCACCGGCAAGACCTACCTGGCCATGGCGAAGGCGGTCAACGCGCTGCAGTCCAAGCAGGTCAACCGGATCGTGCTGACCCGCCCCGCGGTCGAGGCGGGCGAGCGGCTCGGCTACCTCCCGGGCACGCTCAACGACAAGATCGACCCCTACCTGCGTCCGCTCTACGACGCCCTGCACGACATGCTGGACCCGGAGTCGATCCCGAAGCTCATGGCCGCCGGCACCATCGAGGTGGCCCCGCTGGCGTACATGCGCGGGCGCACGCTCAACGACGCGTTCATCATCCTCGACGAGGCCCAGAACACCTCGCCCGAGCAGATGAAGATGTTCCTCACCCGGCTCGGGTTCAACTCCCACGTGGTGGTCACCGGCGACGTCACGCAGGTCGACCTCCCGACGGGCACCCGCTCCGGCCTGCGCGTGGTCCAGGAGATCCTCGCCGACATCGAGGACGTGACGTTCTGCCGGCTGACCAGCGCCGACGTCGTCCGGCACCGCCTGGTCGGGGAGATCATCGACGCCTACGAGCGGTGGGACGCGACCGCACGGCCGCACGACGGCAAGGGCCGGCATCCCGGCGGCCGCCGCGAGAGTCACGGGGAGAGCCGATGAGCACCGAGGTCGCCAACGAGTCCGGCTACGAGGTCGACGGCGAGGAGTTCGCCGCGCTCGCCCGGTACGTGCTCGAGGAGATGCGCGTCCACCCCCAGGCGGAGCTGTCCATCATGTTCGTCACCACGGACGTGATGTCCGAGCTCCACGAGCGCTGGATGGACGAGCCGGGGCCCACCGACGTGCTGTCCTTCCCCATGGACGAGCTGCGTCCCGGACGGGCCGGCGAGGAGCCCGTGGAGGGCACGCTCGGCGACATCGTCCTGTGCCCCGAGGTCGCGGCCGAGCAGGCCCGCGCGGCCGGGCACTCCACGGTCGAGGAGCTCCTGCTCCTGACCACCCACGGCATCCTGCACCTGCTCGGCTACGACCACGCCGAGCCCGAGGAGGAGAAGGAGATGTTCGACCTCCAGCGCCGGCTCCTCCTCACCTTCCTCGCCGGACGCTAGGGGAGCGCGTGCAGGGCATGATCGAGCCGGTCCCCGAGGGGTGGCTGGTGGCGCTGGCCGTGGTGAGCCTCGCCGTCGCGGCGACGCTCAGCGCCGGGGAGGCCGCGCTCCAGCGCGTCACCCGCGCCGCCGTGTCGGACATGGCCGCCGACGGGCGGGGCCGGGCCGACGCCGTGGCGCGGCTCGTCGACCGCCGCCACGTCGCGCTGAGCGCCGTCGCCTTCGTGCGCGTCCTGGCGGACATGACGGCGGCGGTCTGCCTGACCCTCGCCGTCGCCGACCTGCTCGGCGTGTGGTGGCAGGTGCTCGTCGTCGCCGTCGGCGTCACCGCCTTCCTGCTCGCCATCGTCGTCGGTCTCAGCCCGCGCCGGCTGGGCCAGCGCAACCCGACCGGCGTGCTGTCCGCCCTCGCCCCGGTGATGAACCTCCTCGCCACCGTCGGCGGCCCGATCGCCCGCGTGGGCGGGGCCCTGTGGCCCGGGCCCGCGCGGACCGCGGGGGAGACCCGCGAGGAGCGCGAGGAGGACCTGCGCGACATGGTCGACCGGGTCAGCGAGTCCGAGCAGATCGAGGACGAGGAGCGCGAGCTGCTCCACTCGGTCTTCGAGCTCGGCCGCACCCTCACCAGGGAGGTGATGGTGCCCCGCACGGACATGGTCACCATCGACGCCGACGAGCCGCTCGGGCGGGCGATCACCCTGTTCACCCGCTCCGGGTACTCCCGGATCCCGGTGACCGGCGACTCCACCGACGACCTCCGCGGCATCCTCTACCTCAAGGACGTCATGCGGCGGGTCCACCGCCGCAACGACACCGAGGGCCTGACGGTCGCGGACGTCATGCGCGAGCCGACCTTCGTGCCCGAGACCAAGCTCGTCGACGACCTCATGCGCGAGATGCAGGCGGAGAGCGTGCACATCGCGATGGTGGTGGACGAGTACGGCGGCATCGCCGGCCTGGTGACGATCGAGGACCTCCTCGAGGAGCTGGTGGGCGAGATGGTCGACGAGCACGACCGCGCCGAGCCCGAGGTCGAGCACATCGGCGACGGGACCGTTCGGGTCCCGGCCCGCCTCCCCATCGACGAGCTCGGGGACCTCTTCGGCCTGGAGATCGACGACGACGACGTCGACTCCGCCGGGGGGCTGCTCGCCAAGGCCCTGGGCAAGGTGCCCCTCCCGGGGGCCGCCGTCGACGTCCTGGGCATCCACCTGGTGGCCGAGCGGGCGGAGGGACGACGACGCAGGGTCTCGACCCTGCTCGCCTCCCGGGCCGCCGAGGACCACGAGACACAGGAGCAGTCATGACCTTCCCCTCCGACGACGAGCTGACCGCGGGCCCCAACGCCCTCGAGGGCCTCATCCCCGCGGGCGGGTGGCCCGAGGACTTCCGCGCGGGCTTCGCGTGCATGGTGGGCAGGCCGAACGCCGGCAAGTCCACCCTCACCAACGCCCTGGTCGGGGAGAAGGTCGCGATCACGTCCGGCCGGCCGCAGACCACCCGGCACGTGGTCCGCGGTGTGGTGCACCGGGCGGACGGCCAGCTCGTGCTCGTCGACACCCCGGGGCTGCACCGGCCGCGCACGCTCCTCGGCCAGCGCCTCAACGACCTCGTGCGCGAGACGCTCTCCGAGGTCGACGCCATCGTCTTCTGCCTGCCCGCCGACGAGAAGATCGGGCCGGGCGACACCTTCATCGCCCGCGAGCTGAGCCAGCAGCGCACGCCGGTGGTCGCCGTCGCGACCAAGGCGGACAAGGTCTCCCGCGAGCGGCTCGCCGAGCACCTCCTCGCGATCGACAAGCTCGGCGAGTGGTCCACGATCGTGCCCGTCTCCGCGGTGCGGGACGAGCAGATCGACGTCCTCACCGACGTCCTGCTCCAGCACATGCCGGTCGGCCCGCCCCTGTACCCGGAGGGCGAGCTGACCGACGAGCCCGAGAACGTCATGATCGCCGAGCTCGTGCGCGAGGCCGCCCTGGAGGGCGTGCGCGACGAGCTGCCCCACTCCCTCGCCGTGCTCGTGGAGGAGATCACCGAGCGGCCGCGGGAGAAGAACGACCACCGGCCGCCGATGCTGGACGTCCACGTCAACCTCTACGTCGAGCGCTCCTCCCAGAAGGCGATCATCATCGGCAAGGGCGGGGCGCGGCTGCGGGAGGTCGGGACCCGGGCCCGCAAGGGCATCGAGGCGCTCCTGGGTGCCCGCGTCTACCTCGACCTGCACGTGCGCGTGGCCAAGGACTGGCAGCGCGACCCCAAGCTGCTCCAGCGGCTCGGCTTCTAGACGGGCGGGCCTCCGGACGGCCGGCGGCCGGTGTGGGCGGTGCCACCGCCGGGCCTCGCCGGTGGTCCGAGGAGGACGAACTACCCTGAGCCGGTGAGATACCGCAGGCTGGCCGCCAGCATCGTGCTGGTGCTCCTCCTCGGTCTGATCGGCTCCGTGGCCGGGCCGGGGTGGAACCCCCAGCCCCTCGAGCACACCCTCGTCCCGCAGACGGCGGACACCTCCATCGGCTCCGACGCCGTGACGGCCCCCATCGGGACCTACGAGGTCACCCGGCAGGTCGTCGAGGTGGTCGTGGACGACGGCGTGAGCGTGCAGGCCACGATCGCCGCGCCGGCGGGGGCGGACGGGCAGCGCCCCGGCATGGTGTTCATGCACGGCGCGGGCACCGCCACCCACGAGAACTTCGAGGAGATCACCACGGCCCTGGCCAGCGCCGGCGTGGTGACGATGGTGCCGGACAAGCGCGCCGACACCTACTCCACCCGCTCGCGCGACTACGTGGGGATGGCGGAGGACTACCTCGACTCCGTCGAGGTGCTGCGCGGGTGGCCCGGCGTGGACCCGGACATGGTCGGCGTCTACGGCGAGAGCGAGGGCGCGATGTCCGCCCCCATCGCGGCGGCCGCCGATCCGCGTGTCGCCTTCGTCGTCCTGGTCTCCGCCCCCGTCCTGCCCATCCGCGAGCAGGGCGCCTTCGCCGCGGACTCCTACCTGCGTGAGGGCGGCGTGCCCGACCGGCTGCTACGTGCCATCCCGCGACTGGTGGGAGGCACGTTCCCCGGCGGCGGGTTCGAGTACTTCGACTTCGACGTCTCGCCCTACCAGCAGCGCATGACCCAGCCCGTCCTCATGGTCTACGGCACCGGGGACGCCTCCATGCCGATCGTGCAGGGCGCGCAGATCGTCATGCAGGACCTGGAGACGGCGGGGAACGAGGACCTCACCCTCCGCTACTACGAGGGCGCCAACCACGGCATCAAGGTCGACGGCACGCTCGTGCCCGCCTTCCTCGACGATCTCGCCCGGTGGACCCTCGGGCTGCCCGAGACGGCCGGGGCGCCGCCCCGCATCGCCGGCGACGAGCCGGTCCAGGCCTTCCGGGCGGACGACGTCGACCGGCCGCGCTGGTACGCGACGGGCGACATGATCGTGGTCGTCTTCGTCGTCGGCCTGGGGCTCCTCGCCCTCGGCGGCCTGCTCGCCCTCGTCGGGCAGGTGCCGCGGCTGGCCGGGCGCCGGCCCAGCGCCACCGTGGCCCCGCTGGGCCGCTACACCGCAGGCCTGGCC
The DNA here is from genome assembly GCF_039537705.1 of Georgenia daeguensis. Taxonomy (NCBI): domain Bacteria; kingdom Bacillati; phylum Actinomycetota; class Actinomycetes; order Allobogoriellales; family Allobogoriellaceae; genus Georgenia; species Georgenia daeguensis. The sequence goes on along the minus strand of NZ_BAABBA010000002.1, from coordinate 314,616 downwards.
ATGGCGACCCTCGCCACGTGGGTGCTCTACGTCTCCTACCTCATGGGGGTGGCGAACCTGGCGCTGAACTACCAGCACGACGCCTTCCTCGTCCAGGCCGGCTGGCTCGCCGTGCAGCTGGTCGGCATCCTCGCCGCGGTCATGGTCGTGCTCACCGTCGCGGCCGCCCTCCGCTCGGCCCGCGGCCGCACGGTGCGGACCCACGGGGCGGGTCGGACCGGCGTCCTGGGGTGGGCCTGCGTGGCCTGCGTGCTCGCCGGCAGCCTCGTGCTGCTGGTCTCGGCGGCCTACTGGGGCGTCTACCCGGCGGTGCTGTGATCCTCGGCCGGCGCGGACGGTTTCGGGCACGGGCCGTCGGGCATGGCACCCTATGCGGTGGCAGACCGCACGCACGAGGGAGCGCACGTTGACGCAGTGGGGGGTGGCCACCGACGCCGGTGGCCGGCGGAGCGTCAACGAGGACGCCGCGTTCGCTCAGGAGCCGGTCTTCGTCGTCGCGGACGGGATGGGCGGTCACGCGCGCGGGGAGATGGCGAGCCAGGCCGTGGCCGACGCGTTCCGCGCCCTCGCCGCCCGTGGGTCGCGCCACATCAGCGCGGACGAGGTCGACGCCGTCGTCCGCCAGGCCGCCGCGGCGATCCGGCGCACCATGGAGGAGGAGACCGCCTCCGGGTGGGCGGAGACCGACGGGCGCGAGGCCGTCGCCGGCACCACCGTCGCCGGGGTCGTCCTGACCGAGCAGGACGGCGAGCCGTACTGGCTCGTCCTCAACGTCGGTGACTCGCGCGTGTACCGCTTCTCCGCGGGGCAGCTCCAGCAGGTCAGCGTGGACCACTCGCTCGTCCAGGAGATGGTCGACGCCGGCACGATCGACGCCGCCGACGCGCGCACCCACCCGCGCCGCAACGTCATCACGCGGGCGATCGGCACCGGGCCCGACGCCGAGGTGGACTTCTGGATGCTCCGCGTCCAGCCGGGCGAGCGGATCCTGCTGTGCACGGACGGGCTCGTCGGCGAGCTCGACGACGCGCAGATCGCCGAGATCCTCGCCACCGTCGCCAACCCCGCGCAGGCCGCACAGACCCTGGTGTGCCACGCGGTCACCGGAGGCGCCAGCGACAACGTGACGGTCGTCGTCGTCGACGCGCCCGACGAGGCGAGCGCGGCCGGGACCACGGCCCGCACGCCGGGCGCGGCCGACGAGGACGAGGACGAGGCCGGCACCACGCTGCCCGGGGAGAGCGGACGATGAGCGTGCACGAGTACCGCGCCGGCAGCTGGATCGCCATCGTGGGGGAGGGGGCCGTCGCGCTTCTGCACCCCGACATCGGGGCGCCCGCCGCGCGCGACCTGTGGCGCCTGACCCGTTCGGGCTCGCGACTGGGGACCTGGGTGGAGCACCTCGCCGGCCGCGGCATCCGCACCCTGCCCTCCTTCGCCATGGTCGAGGCCCACCCGTCCGGGCTCAGCGTCCTCGTGCGCGGCGAGCTCAGCGTGCAGGTGGGGGAGGAGCAGGTCAGCGGCGCCGGCTACACCACCTGGCGCGAGGCCGTCCTCCCCGGCGCAGCGGGCTTCACGATCACCGCCGCGGGCGCGGGCGCGGCCGGGGGCGAGGGCGCGGGCGCCGCGACGCCGCCCGACTGGCTGCCCGTCGGCGGCGGCATCGTGCTGGCCTCCGCGCTGCGCAGCCCGGTCGAGCGGGTCGACGCGCCGCAGGACAACCATGCCGGGCTCCAGCTGGCGCAGGAGCGCGACGAGGAGGAGGACCTCGAGGTCACCCTTATGCAGGCACCGGCGCTCGCCGCGGCCATCGGCCGCCCGGCGGACCCGGCGGCAGCCGGAGGAGTGGCGCCCGTCCCGCCCGCGCCAGCAGCTGCGCCCGTCCCGCCCGAGCCGCCGGCAGCACCCGTCTCGCCCGCGCCGGCAGCCGCGCCCGTCCCGCCCGCGCCAGCAGCTGCGCCCGCCGCGGTCTCGCCGCCGCCGGTGCCCGCAGCGCCCGTCCCGGCGGCGCCGCAGGCCGCGCAGGCCGACGGTGACCCCGCTGACGACGCCGAGTACGACCATCTGTTCTGGTCCACCGAGCAGCTCGCCGCCGAGGACGCGGAGCGTCAGGTCGCGGAGCTCGACGCGGCGCACGTCGTGGCACCCGAGGTGCCGGCAGACGGGTCCGCCGGTCAGGACGTCGAGGGGCGCGACGCCACGCGTCAGGACTCGAGGCCTCCTGACGCCGACGGTCCCGCGGACGGCGGCCGTTCCGCCAGACCCGCCACACCCACCCACGGGCTCGAGGCCACGCAGGTCCCGGAGGACGAGGACGAGCCGTTCGGCCCGCCCGTGACCGACCAGGTCCCCGGTGCCCCCGTCCACCCGGTGCAGTGGGAGCCGTCGGCCCCCGTGCCCGGGCCCGGGCTGATCTCGGAGGTGCCGTGGGCGCGGCCGGTGGACGACGGCGACCACGACGGCCACACGATCCTTCCCTCGCAGCTGACGAGCGTCCCGCGCCCGGACGTGCCGGCGCTGGGCACCGGCGGCGGGCACAACGGGGACGTGGCGCCCGAGGACGAGCCGGCCCTCGAGCTCCTGCTCTCCACCGGCCTGCGTGTCGAGGTCACCCGCCCGGTGCTCCTGGGCCGCGCCCCGGAGTCGGCTCGGTTCCGCGGCAGCGAGGTGCCGCGGCTGGTGACCGTCGCCAACCCCCAGCGGGACATCTCCGGCACCCACGTCGAGATCCGGCCGGCGGGCGACCACGTCGTCGTCACGGACATGAACTCGACCAACGGCACGGTCCTGGTGCTGCCGGGACAGCCCGCGTTCCGCCTGCACCCGGGTACGGGCGTGCCGGTGCCGCCCGGCGGGCAGATCGAGCTCGGGACCGGCGTGAGCATCACGGTCGTCCGGCACGGCGAGGAGGGCGAGTGAGCCGGCGCGCCCCCGCACAGCACCCCGACCTGCCCGGGTACACCTTCGAGAAGCTGCTCGGCTCGGGCGGTTTCGCCGACGTCTACCTCTACACGCAGCACATGCCGCACCGGAAGGTCGCGGTCAAGGTCCTCACCCGTGAGGCCACCGAGGGCCAGCCGCGGGAGCAGTTCATCGCCGAGGCGAACCTCATGGCCCGGCTCTCCGGGCACTCGTCGATCGTGGCCATCTACCACGCGGGCGAGGCCGCGGACGGCCGCCCGTACCTGGTCATGCAGTACTGCCCGCTGCCCAACCTCGCCGAGCGGCTCAAGGTCCGTCCGCTGGGCGTGGCCGAGGCCGTCGGAATCGGCGTCCGGCTCGCGGGCGCCGTGGAGACCGCCCACCGGGCCGGCATCGTGCACCGCGACATCAAGCCCGCGAACGTGCTCACCACCGAGTACGGCCGCCCCGCCCTGACCGACTTCGGCATCGCCGGGATGACGACGGCGACGGCGGACGAGTCCGCCGGGGTCTCCGTCCCCTGGGCGCCGCCGGAGTCCGTCGAGGGCCACGCCGCCGTCGGCGTCACGGGCGACGTGTACTCGCTGGCGGCGACGATCTACACCCTGCTCGCCGGCCATTCTCCCTTCACCAGGCCCGGCGGTCCGAACACCCGGCTCGACTACACCATGCGCATCCGCCGCGACCCGGTTCCGCCCATCGGGCGCGGCGACGTCCCGGCGACGCTGGAGAAGGTCCTGGCCAGGGGCATGGCCAAGCTGCCCGCGCACCGCTACGCCTCGGCGCTCGACCTCGGCCGCGCGCTGCAGGTCGTCGAGCAGGAGCTGCGCCTGCCGATGACCGACATCGAGGTGCCGGACACCTCCTGGCTCGGCGGTGGCCCGGGCGCCGCGCCCGCGCCCGACGGCGGGGACAACCGGACCGTGGTGCGCCAGGTCGTCGAGATCGACCCGCACCGTGCCGGCGGCGCCGCGGCCACCGGCCTTCCGCACCGGGACGCGGTCACCGGTCTGCGCGGCACCACCACCGGGGCGGACGACGGCTGGGACGAGGGCACCGAGGGCGCCACGCAGCTGCGGGGCGCGCGGCCCGCGGAGCCGGAGCCGGCCGAGGCGGAGCCGACGGCCCCCCGACGGAAGCTAGCCCTGGTCGGGGGCGGTGTGGCCCTGGCGCTCGTCGTGGTCGGCGGCATCCTCGGAGCCGGCGCGCTGCGCGGCGAACCCGAGGACGAGCCGACGACGCCCTCCGCGACCGCCATCCCCATCCCGGCCCAGGTGCCGTCGCCCACGGACCTCGCGGGCACGCGCGAGGGCGAGACGGTGACGTTCACGTGGGGGGTGCCCGCCGAGCTCGACGCGGAGGAGGGCGTCACCTTCACCTGGCAGCGCACCGAGCCGGGGGCCGACCCGCAGGTCCACCCGGCGCAGGAGCCGCAGGCCGTGGTCGAGGGGGCGCCCGGGCAGGTCTGCCTCTCGGTCAAGATCCGCCTCCCCAACGGCACGACGTCAACCCAGCCGGCACAGACGTGCGTGCAGTGACCGGCCGTACGAGCGGCGGGCTGGACCTGCGCGCAGTGAGGAGATGACATGGCGATGCAGCTGGAGTTCTGCGGGGAGTGGTTCCCGCTGGACCCGGACGACCCGTTCGTGATCGGGCGCGAGGGACCGCTCGAGATCGACGACAACCCCTACCTCCACCGCCGCTTCCTCGAGGTCACCCACCACGAGGGGCTGTGGTGGCTCGACAACGTGGGCTCGCGCCTGTCCGCCACGATCGCCGACCCCGAGGGCAACACCCAGGCCTGGCTCGCCCCCGGCGCCCGCCTGCCGGTGGTCTACGCCCGCACCGTCGTGCTCTTCACGGCCGGCCCGACGACGTACGAGCTCACCCTGGAGAACGACGACCCGACGTTCCTACCGACCCGGCCCGCGGAGGAGATGGAGATCGGCGAGACGACGATCGGCCCGGTCACCCTCACCGAGAGTCAGCACCTCCTGGTCCTCGCGCTGGCCGAACCCGTGCTCAACGGGCGGGGGTCGACGGCGAACATCCCCACCTCGGCCGAGGCGGCCGCGCGGCTGGGCTGGGCGCTGACCCGGTTCAACCGCAAGCTCGACAACGTCTGCGAGAAGCTGCACCGGCACGGCGTGCGCGGCCTGCGCGGCGGGCCCGGGAAGCTGGCGGTCAACCGCCGGGCACGGCTGGTCGAGCACGCGGTCGCCTCGCGCCTCGTCGTGCCGGAGCAGCTGTCGCTGCTGGACTCGGCGAAGGACATGGCCGAGGTCGACTGACCGAGTCCTCCGCACCGGTCCGGCGGCTTCTGCGGACCCGGTCCGACGGCGGTCGACGCGAGCAGGCGGCGAGCCAGACGGACGCGGGGTCCGGGGCCTCCCCAGGGCGGGGGACTGGGGAGTTCTCCCCGGACCCGGGCGCCCAGAATTCGGACGTTCCTGGGATAACATCGGCGCCGGGCCCAGTTCTGGGTCGTCCGTCCTAGGTTGGCCGTTTCCAGGGGGAAGACCGCGTTGCGAGGAAAGAAGGCGTCGCGCAGCGGTGAGACGACGGCGGGCACCACCGGGACCACCGCCGGCCGGAGCACCCGCGCCGTCGAGCGCAAGCGCCGCAACCGCCGCCGGATCGCCTCGGGGACCGTCCTGAGCCTGGTCGCCGGCACCGTGGTGGCGGCCAGCCTCCTCCACGACGGCGTCGCGACGGCGGACGTCGAGCTCAACGACGGCGGCGTGTGGGTCACCAACGGCTCCGAGCTCCTCGTCGGCCGCGTGAACTACCCGGTCCAGCAGCTCGACGGGTCCGTCACCTCGGCCAGCAACGAGATCGACGTGCTGCAGGAGGGCTCGACGGTCCTCGTCGCCGACTCCGGCGTCGACCTGCTCTCCTCCGTCGACCCCGCCACGGTCTCCACCGACGCCGGCGGCGTCACCCTCCCCGCCGACCACCAGGTGGGCCTGGGCGGCGGAGTGGTCGGCGTGCTCGACCTCGGGTCGGGGAACCTGCGCACCGCGCCCGCACACGCGACGGGAACCCTCGCCGACGAGGAGGCGCCTCCGCAGGCGTCGCTGGGGGCCAACGCCGAGCTTGCCGTGGGCAAGGACGGCACCGCCTACGGGCTGTCCACCACCGACTCCGTCGTCGTCACCGTCCCCCGGGGCACCGAGAAGCTCCAGGCCGAGGCGGCCGCCGCCACGGAGGCGGGGGAGACCGCCGAGCCGGTCGAGCTGGACGAGACCGGGATCGGGATCGACCCGGCCGACTTCTCCGACGCCGATACCCAGCTGACCGTCGTCGGCGAGACGCCCGTCGTCCTGACGCGCACCGCCGACGAGCGGCTCCTGCTCGGGCGCCCGGGCGCCGACCCCACGGACCTCACCGACCTGGGCCTCGACCTCAGCCAGGTCCGGCTCCAGCACCCGGGCGAGGACAGCGACGACGTCGTCCTCGCGAGCGCCGACGCCCTCGTCCGCGTCCCGCTGGACGGCGGCGACCCCGTCACGCTGCGTGCGCCCGCGGCCGGACGGCCCGCGGCGCCGGTGGTCGTGGCCGGCTGCGTCCACGCCGCGTGGGCCGGCGCCGAGAGCCACTACCTCCAGCAGTGCGGCCGCGCCGAGGCCGTCGAGGCGCCGGTGCCGACCACCGCCGGCCAGCCGCAGCTCGAGTTCCGCACCAACCGCGACCTCGTCGTGCTCAACGACACCCTCGCCGGCACGGTCTATCTCGTCAACGAGTCGATGACGATCGTGGAGAACTGGGACGACGTCACCCCTCCCGACGCCACGGACGAGCTTGAGGAGGAGTCCCAGCAGGACATCACCGACGAGATCCCGCTGGACCGCGAGGCCGAGAACCGCCCGCCGGTCGCCGAGGACGACAGGTTCGGCGTGCGCGCCGGCTCCACCACGATCATCGAGGTCCTCGCCAACGACACCGACCCCGACGGCGACCTGCTCGCGATCGGCGGGGTCGAGGGCTTCCCGGCCGGGCTGGGCGAGATCCGTGAGGTGCTCGGCGGTCGGGCGCTGCAGGTCTCGGCCCCGCCGGGAGCCACCGGGAGCGGCAGCTTCAGCTACACCGTCGACGACGGCCGCGGGGGAGAGGCGACCGCCTCCGTCGCCCTGCGGGTGGTCCCGGAGGCGGAGAACACCGCGCCCGAGCAGCTGCGCCCGATCCGCCTGACCGTGACCTCCGGCGCCACGGGCAGCGTCAACGTGCTGACCCACATGCGCGACGCAGACGGCGACGAGATGCTCGTGACCGGGGCGACCGCGCCGGCCGACGACGTCGTGCGGTTCACCCCGGACGGGGCCGTCGAGTTCGTCGACTCCGGCGTGACCACGGGCGCCAAGGCCGTGCCCGTGACGGTCTCCGACGGGCGCGAGAGCACAGAGGTCACCGTCGAGGTCGACGTCCGCGAGGAGGGCAACCTCCCGCCCGTGCCGGTCTTCGACTACTTCCGCGCCACCGCGGGCGAGGAGGTGGAGATCGAGCCGATCGTCAACGACACCGACCCCGACGGCGAGCCCCTTCGCCTCGCCGACGTGCGCACCCAGGGCGACGCGACGGTCGTGCCCGACTACGACGCCGGGTCCTTCCGCTTCACCGCCGAGACGGCCGGCTCCTACTACCTGACCTACGTCGTCGTCGACGACTCCGGCAAGGACGCCACGGGTCTGGTGCGGGTCGAGGTCACCGACCCCGCCGACGGCGCACCGGTGGCCGTGCAGGACACCGCCCTGCTCCCCGCGGGCGGCGCCGTGCTCGTGGACGTCCTCGCCAACGACGAGGACCCCTCGGGCCGGCTCCTCGCAGTCCAGCAGGTCACCGTCCCGCCGGAGTCCGGGCTCGTCGTCTCCGTCCTCGAGCACCGCATCCTCAAGATCAGCGCCCGCCAGGTGCCCTCGGAGCCGCTGCGCTTCGGCTACACCGTCTCCAACGGCGACTCCTCCGCCGAGGGGGAGGTCGTCGTCATGCCCGTCGCGACCGACTCCGCGCTCCAGCCGCCCGTGGCCGAGGCCGACACCGCGACCGTGCGCGCCGGGGACTTCGTGACGATCCCCGTGCTGCAGAACGACTCGCACCCCGCGGGCCTGGAGTTCGAGCTCGACGCCGAGCTCGCCGAGGCGCCCGACGCCGCCAAGGGTCACTTCTTCGTCTCGGGCGAGACCGTGCGCTTCCGCGCTCCCGCCCAGCCGCAGACCGTCAACGCCGTGTACCGCGTGGTCGACTCCGCCGGCAACGAGGCCTCCGCGCAGGTGACCGTCCACGTCCAGGCGGACGCCGAGCGCAACTCGGCCCCGCTGCCGCACCCCATCGAGACCCGCGCCTTCAGCGGCGAGCGCATCCGCATCCAGGTGCCCCTGTTCGGCATCGACCCCGACGGCGACTCCGTCCAGCTCCTCGGCACCGGCGAGGCGCCGCAGCTAGGCCGGATCGTCGAGGTCGGCCCCGGGTACCTCGACTACGAGGCCTACGGCCACCTGGACGGCACGGACCAGTTCACGTACACGGTGCGCGACCGGCTGGGCATGGTGGCCAGCGCCCCCGTGCGCATCGGCGTCGTCCCGCCCCCGCAGTCCAACCGCGCCCCCGACGCCCAGGACGACGCCGTCGAGGTCCGGCCCGGCCGCGAGGTCTCCGTCGACGTCCTGACGAACGACACCGACCCCGACGGCGACCCGCTCTACCTGCCCACCGGCGAGCTCGGCGTGCCGTTCGACCCGGTCGAGGGCGTCGACATCAGCGTCGAGAACGGCATGCTGAAGATCCTGAGCCCGGAGGAGCCGACGGTCTTCACCGTGGCCTACCGCGCCACGGACAACCGCGGCGGCCAGGACACCGGCCTGCTCGAGGTCAAGGTGTCCCCGGACGCCCCGCTGCTGCCGCCGCTGGCCCGGGACGACCTCGTGCAGGCCGCCGACATCATCGACCACGACTCCGTCACCGTCCCGGTCCTGGAGAACGACGAGGACCCGGACGGCACCGCGGAGGCCCTCCGGGTCACCGTCCCCGACGCGCCCGAGGGCGTGAGCGTCGTCGACAACCAGGTCCAGGCACCGGTCCGGCCCGACCGGCAGGTGATCACGTACCAGGTCCAGGACGTTGACGGGAACGTCGGTTTCGCGTTCGTCGACATCCCCGGCGTCGAGGACACCGGGCCGGTGCTGCGCACCGACGCCGAGCCCATCGAGGTCCTCACGGGCCAGACCGTCGAGATCCCGATCGCCGACTACGTCGTCTCCCCGAGCGGGAAGGACGTGCGGCTGACCGACGGCGCGTCCGTGACGGCGACGAACTCCAACGGCGCCTCGCCCGTGGTCGACGCCACCACGCTGAGCTACACCTCCGCGCCGGGCTACGCCGGTCCCGCGGCCCTCACCTTCGAGGTCACCGACGGCGCCAGCGCCGAGGACGGCCTGCGGTCCGTGCTCACGCTGCCGATCACCGTCCTGCCCGACGGCGGCAACACGCCGCCGACCTTCGCCGGCGGCTCCGTGGAGGTCTCGCCCGCCGAGGAGCCGGTGACCCTCAACCTGCGGAACCTCGTGCAGGACCCGGACACGGCCGACTTCAACCAGCTCGACTACCGGGTGGTCGACGCGGGGCCGGGCGTCGAGGCGAGCATCGACGGCACCTTCCTGTCCGTCTCCGCCCCCGCAGACACGCCCGCGGGCAGTCAGCACGAGATCGTCATCTCCGTGGCCGACCCGGTCAACGAGCCGGTCACCGGCACCGTCACGGCGACCGTCGTGCCCTCCACCCGGCCCCCGGCCGGCGTGCAGGACCGTGACCTGGGCACCGTCGACCAGGGCGAGACCCAGACCGTCGACGTCCTGGCCGGGGCGTACAACCCGTTCCCCGGCGAGCCGCTGACCGTCGTCGACGCCTACGCCGAGTCCGGGACCGCCGACGTCAGCTTCCGCGGCGGCCAGGTCACCGTCACCCCCGGCGCCGAGTTCGTCGGTCGAGCCGTCGTGCTGTTCGTCGTCGAGGACGCCACCGGCGACGCCCGGCGCCACGTCGAGGGACGCCTGACGATGAACGTCGTCGGGGTCCCCGAGCGCCCGACCCCGCCGCGCGTGGAGGACGTGCGCGACCGCACGGTCGTGCTCGCCTGGACGGCACCGGCCAACAACGGCTCACCCATCTCCGGCTACACGGTGGAGACCTCCGGCTCCACCACGCAGTGCGCGACCACGACCTGCACGATCTCGGGCCTGACCAACAACGTCGAGTACACCTTCACGGTGACGGCGACCAACGCCGTCGGCGACTCCGAGCCTTCGGGGGCCTCCGCCGTCGCCCGGCCCGACGTCAAGCCGGAGCGCCCGGCGCCCCCGGTGCTGGCCTTCGGCGACGGCGAGCTGGTCATCGAGTGGACGGCGCCGCCGACCTCCGGCTCGCCGGTGGAGTCCTACGACCTCATGATCTCCCCGGCCGTGGGCAGCGGACAGATTAACGTCACCGGCACGAGCCACACCTGGTCCGGACTGAAGAACGGCACGGCGTACCGGGTCCAGGTCCGGGCGCGGAACCAGGCGCCCGACCCCTCCGAGTGGTCCGGCTGGTCCGCCGCGGAGACGCCCGCGGGCGTCCCCGCCGTCCCCGCCGCCCCGCGCGTGCAGCGCGTCGACGACCCGGTCGCCCAGCAGATCACCGCGGCCTGGGAGGCCCCGGACGCCAACGGCGCCGCCGTCTCGGAGTACCGGGTCCAGATCTTCCGCGACGGCTCGCCGTTCCGGGACTTCACGACGGCGGGCACCTCCTTCCAGGAGGACGCCCCCGCCGGCTCCGACTACACCGTGACCGTGGCGGCCAAGAACAAGGCGGGCTGGTCGGAGACCTCCGCGACGTCCCAGCCGGTGCGCTCGTTCGCGCGACCCTCCGCGCCGGGCACGCCGACGGCCACCGCGACCGGCTCCGACGGCGTGGTGCAGCTGGAGTTCACGAACGCCCAGCCCAACGGCGACCCGGTCACCGGGTACCAGGTGTCCGTCAACGGCGGCGGCTGGCAGAGCCTGCCGGCAGATCGCAAGGTGACCGGCCTCAACGACGGGAGCAGCTACTCGTTCCGGGTCAGGGCGATGAACTCCTACGCCGGCGAGACCTCGGGCACGTCGAACACCGTCGTCCCCTACGGCCCCATGGGCAACCCGACCATGACCGCGTCGAACACCGGCGAGCGCGAGATCACCTTCCGGTGGAGCAGCCCGGACGGCAACGGTCGGGAGATCACGTCGACGCAGATCCGCTACCGCGTCAACCGTGGCGCCTGGTCGGGCTGGCAAAACGTCCCCGCCACCGGCTCCTCCACCCAGGGCGGCCAGTGGTCGACGGAGTACGAGGCCCAGTTCCAGGTGGTCCGGTCGGACGGTGTGACTCGCAGCGTCAACGCAACCGGACTGACGTACGACGAACCCAGGCCGGACCCGACGGTGCGCGTCGCCAAGGGCGCCCCCGTCAGTGCCTCCGACTGCTCGGCCAGCGCCTGCCGGTACGTCGCCGTGGACTACACCGACCTGCCGGGCGGCAGCTACAACGTCACCTTCCAGGTCGACGACGGTGGCTGGCGGAACATGGAGGCCAGCACCAACGGTCGGGCCTACACGTTCAAGGCCGGCAGCGGCAGGCTGCAGACCACCATGTACTACGGCTGGCCCGGCTACCGCACCCGGGTCATCGTCCAGGGCAACGGCTATGACCTCATGAGCCCCGTGTACACCTGGTAGGCCGCCCGCACCGGCGCCCCCCGACCCACGCCCACAGTCCAGCCCCTCCCCACGCCCCCACCCCGAAGGAACCCCTGTGACCGCCACGAGCACCTCCGCCCCCGTGATGACCCTGGAGCAGGCCACCTGGTTCGCCGGAACGTTCGACCGCATCGTCGAGAACGTGTCCCGGGCCGTGATCGGCAAGCAGAACGTCGTGCGCCTGGTGGTCACCACCCTGCTCTCCGGCGGCCACCTGCTGCTCGAGGACTACCCGGGCACCGGCAAGACGCAGCTCGCCCGGGCGCTCGGGCAGACCCTGCAGGCGAAGAGCAGCCGTATCCAGTTCACCCCGGACCTGCTGCCCTCGGACGTCACGGGCGTGTCGATCTTCGACCCGAAGACCCAGACCTTCGAGTTCCACCACGGCCCGATCTTCGCCAGCGTCGTCCTGGCCGACGAGATCAACCGCGCCTCGCCCAAGACGCAGTCCGCGCTGCTGGAGGTCATGGAGGAGGGGCGGGTCACCGTCGACGGCGTGCCCTACGACGTCGGCCGCCCGTTCATCGTCCTGGCCACGCAGAACCCGATCGAGCAGGCCGGCACGTACCGCCTGCCCGAGGCCCAGCTCGACCGCTTCCTGATGAAGACCTCCGTCGGCTACCCGGACCACTCCGCGACCGTGCAGATCCTGCACGGCGCCGCCCAGCGCGACCGCGCCGGCGCCCTCGAGCCGGTGATCACCGGCCAGGCCGTCTCGGACATGGTGGCGCTGGCCGACACCGTGCACGTGGACCCGGCGGTGCTCGAGTACGTCTCGCGGATCGTCGAGGAGACGCGCCGCGCCCCCGGCGTCGTCGTCGGCGTCTCCGTCCGCGGGGCCCTCGCGCTGGTGCGCGCGGCGAAGACCTGGGCCGCGGCCCACGGGCGCAACTACGTGGTGCCCGACGACGTCAAGGAGCTCGCCGAGCCCGTCCTGGCCCACCGCCTGGTGCTCGAGGCCGAGGCGGAGTTCGAGGGCGCCACCGCCGCGGACGCCCTGGCCGCCGTCCTCTCCGACGTCGTGCCCCCGGCCGTGCGCGCCCAGGCGCAGGAGCAGGCCTCCCGGCAGTGAGCACCGAGCGCAGCGCACGGACGGCGGGCAGCTCCGCCACCGCCCGGACGGCCGGCACCACCGCCCGCACCTCCCTGACCCAGCGGCTGAGCACCATCCCCGGGGTCCAGGGCGCCCTGGCGCGCACCCGCGCGCAGCGGCTCGCCACCGCCCGCGTGCTCCGCTGGGTCGGGGCGATCGGCTGGGTGGCCCTCGCCTCCGGCGTCGTGGCGTGGGTCGTGGGCCGCGGCCTCGGCTGGGTGGAGCTGTTCGTCGTCGGCGTCGTGCTCGTCACCGTCTTCCTGGCCGCGCTCGCCTTCACCCTGGGCCGCCAGCCGTACGCCGTGAGCCTGCGCCTCTCGGAGTCCCGCGTGGTGGTGGGGGAACGGGCCATGGCCGGGGTGGTCGTGCGCAACACCTCCGCCCATCACGTCCTGCCGGCCCGCATCGAGATGCCGGTGGGGCAGGCCGAGGTCGCCTTCGCCCTGCCCGGGCTCCCGCGGGGCGGGGAGCACGAGGAGCTCTTCGCCATCCCCACCGCCCGGCGGGCGGTCATCGCCGTCGGGCCGGTGCGCTCGGTGCGCGGGGACCCGCTCGGCCTGGTCCGCCGCTCCATGACCTGGACGGACGTGGAGGAGCTCTACGTCCACCCCCGCACCGTGCGCCTGGCGTCCACCGCCGCCGGGTTCCTCCACGACCTCGAGGGCGCGACCACCCGGGACATCACCAGCTCCGACCTGGCCTTCCACGCGCTGCGCGAGTACATCCCCGGCGACGACCGCCGCCACGTGCACTGGCGTTCCTCCGCGCGCACCGGGAAGCTCATGGTGCGCCAGTTCGAGGAGACCCGGCGCTCGCACGTCGTCGTGGCCCTGAGCCGGAACGTGGCCGACTACTACGACGACGAGGAGCTCGAGATCGCGGTCTCGAGCGCCGGGTCGCTCGGCCTGCAGGCCCTGGAGGAGGAGAAGGACCTCACCGTCCTCACCAGCCACGAGGTCCTGCCGGCGCTCTCACGCCGCCAGCTCCTCGACAACCTCACCCGGCTGGAGACCGGCACCGGACCCTCCGGCGTGGTGACCATGGCCCGCGCCGTCGCCCGCGACGTCGAGCACGCCTCCATGGCGATCCTCGTCTGCGGCTCCACCGTCTCGCCCCGGGACCTTCGCGCGGCGGGCGCCGTCCTGCCGGTCGGCGTGCGCGCCCTGGCGGTCCGGGTGGACCGCGACGCCGAGTCCGGCCTGTCCACCGTCGGCGTCGTCACCGTCGCGACCGTCCGGGCGCTCGACGAGCTGCCGCGCACGCTGCGGAAGGCGATGCGATGATCCCCGCCGTCAAGGAGGTGCTGGCGCGCCGCGGCGTGGACGTCGCCGTCCTCTCCTTCCTCGTGCTGGCCGCGCTCGTCCCGTTCCTGCCGGTGTTCGGCACCGCCCTGCTGGTCGCCGCCGTGCTCGGCGGGGTGCTGCTGGGGGCCGCGGTCGCCGTCGTCGGGGCCGCCCTGCGCTGGGGCGTGCTGCAGGTGCTGGCGGCCCTCGCCGTCGTTCTCGTCCTCCTCTCCGCCCTCGGGGCGCCGACGACGGCGCTGGCCGGGATCGTCCCGACGCCGGAGACGATCGGCGCGGTCGGGCGGGGCGTGGTGACGTCGTGGAAGGACATCGTCACCGTCCTGCCGCCGCTAGGCGGGAGCGGGAACCTGCTCACCGCGCCCTACCTCCTCGCGCTCGTCGCGACCTGCGTCTCCGTGACCGTGGCCGTGCGCACGCGCCGCCCGGTGTGGGCGCTGGTGCCGCCCGCGCTCGTGCTCGTCGTCGCCATCCTGCTGGGCACCGCGGACGTCACGACGTCGGTGCCGCTCGGCCTGCTCCTCGCCGCCGCCGGGCTGGTCTGGGCGAGCTGGCGCACCGGCCGGATGCACGCGGGGCGCCTGCCAGGTGTCGTGGCGCTGGTCGCCGTCGGCGCCGTCGTCGGCGGGGCGGCGGGGGTGCTCGCCGCGCCGGCCGACCGGTTCGTGCTGCGCGAGCGCATCGAGCCGCCGCCCGACCTGCACGACTACCCGAGCCCGCTCGCGGGCTTCCGCGAGTACGTCAAGGACCACCGCGAGGAGCCCGTCCTCACCGTCGAGGGCCTCCCCGCCGGGGCCCAGGTGCGCGTGGCGACCCTGGACGCCTACGACGGCACCGCCTGGGCCGTGGCCGACCCCGCCCAGTCCGGGTCCGGGGAGTACCTGCGCATCGGCGAGCGGATCGAGCCCGAGCCCACCGACGGCCTCCACGAGGTGAGCGTCACCGTGGGGGAGTACGCGGGCGTGTGGGTGCCCGTGCTGGGCACGCCGTACGACGTGGACTTCACCGGCGCCGGGGCCGAGGACCTCTCCCGTTCCTTCTTCTTCAACCGGTCCACCGGCACCGGGCTGACCACCGCCGGGCTCGCGGCGGGGGACACCTACGAGGTGCTCGCCGCGGTGCCGGAGCGGCCGACCAACACCGAGCTCGAGGGCGCGCCGCTCGCGGACGTCCCCCTCCCCGAGGTGACCGTCCCCGACGTCGTCACCACCGTGGCGGCCGCGCTGACGGCCGACGCCTCGACCAGCATCGCGCGCATCCAGGCGGTCGAGCAGGGGCTGCAGGCGGGGTACTTCTCGCACGGCTTGGAGGGGGAGACACCGTCCCTGCCCGGTCACGGGGCGGCCCGCCTGGACTCGCTCCTCGGCGGCGAGGACCCCATGGTGGGCGACGAGGAGCAGTACGCCGCCGCGATGGGCCTGATCCTGCGGTCGATGTCGATCCCCGCGCGGGTGGTCATGGGCTTCGAGGCCCCGGCGGCCGCCGACGGCGCGGTGGAGCTCACCGGCGACGACGTCACGGCATGGGTCGAGGTGCCCTTCGAGGGGCACGGCTGGGTGCCGTTCTACCCGACGCCGGACGAGGACCGGATCTGGCAGGAGGAGTCGCCGCTGCCGCAGAACCGGCCGCAGCCGCAGGTGCTCCAGCCTCCCCCGCCGGCCCAGGAGCCCCCGGACGCCCCGCCGTCGGACCGGCAGGACGTGGAGATCGACGACGAGGAGGAGAAAGAGGACGCCGTCTTCCCGGTCGCCCTGCTCGTCGCCGCGGCCGCCGTCGGGGTGCTGCTCCTGCTCCTCGCGCCGCTGCTGGTGATCCTCGCGGTCAAGCTGCGCCGTCGGCGGCGCCGCCGCACCCGGGGCACGCCCTCGGCACGGGTGGCCGGCGGCTGGGCGGAGATCGTCGACGCCGCCACCGACCTCGGGGTGGAGGTCTCCCGGACCGCCACCCGCTCCCAGGCCGCGGGGGAGATGGTCGCCGCGCTGGCCGCGCCGGGGGAGGCGACCCGCCGGCAGCGCCGGACGGCCCCGGTCGACGCCTCGGCCGCGCGCGCCACGGAGCTGGCGCGCCGCGCCGACGCCGGCACCTTCGGCCCGGCCGAGCCCGGCGAGGAGCACGTGACGACCTACTGGGGCGAGGTGGAGGCCACCCTCGCCCGGCTCCGCACCGCCGTCGGGCGGCGGCGCTGGTGGCGCTCGCGCGTCTCGACGCGGTCGCTCCGCCGGACCCGGCGCCGCGACCCGCGTACGACGGCGGCCGCACGAAACAGCGACAGCGCCGGCCCCGCGCCGCGCCGGAAGGACTGAGCATGCGGATCAAGCTGACCCTCCTGCGCACCAGCGCCGAGCCGGTCGACCTGGCGGTGACCGTGGACGGCACCGCCACCGTCGCCGACGTCGCGCGGAACCTGCACGAGACGGACCCGGTGTCGCCCGGGCTCAGCGAGCCGGAGATCGCCAACCTCACCCTGCGACGTCACGCCCGCAGCGGCGCGCCCGAGCACACCCGCCTGCTCGACCCCGACGCCCCGGCCGCCCAGACGGTTCGTCCCGGGACGGTCGTCTCGCTCGCCCAGGCGACGCAGCGGTTCGAGCGCCGCGACCCCCAGGCGCCGCCCGTCGCCCGCATCACCGTCGTGGAGGGGCCCGAGACCGGGCGGGTGGTCGACGTGCCCGAGGGCACCACCATCATCGGGCGCGGCAAGGGGTGCGACGTGCGCCTGGCCGACGCGACCGTCTCCAAGGAGCACGCGCGCCTGTCGGTCACGGACGTCATCGAGATCGCCGACCTCCGCTCGGCCAACGGCCTGCTCATGGGCGACGGTCAGGTCCAGCGCGCCGTGCTGCTCCCGCAGGACACGGTGAGCCTGGGCGACACGACCATCCGCATCGAGCGCATCGCCGCCTCCCGGCACGCCCGGCCCGACACCGCGGTCGTGGAGTTCAACCGGTCCCCGCGCCTGGCGCCGGTGTTCGCCGGCGAGGAGGTGGAGGCGCCCAAGCCGCCCGCACCGCAGAAGCCGGCGAAGTTCCCGATCGTCATCCTGCTCGTGCCGCTCATCATGGTGCCGATATTCCTGATGATGGGGCGCAACCCCATGATGCTGGCCTTCATGGCGATGATGCCGCTGATGGTGATCGGCACGTACATCGACCAGCGCATGACGAACCGGCGCAACTTCCGGGCCGAGGTCGAGCAGTTCGAGAAGACCATCGCCTCGGTACGCGCGGACCTGGAGGAGCGGCGGACGACCGAGCGCGCCATGCGCCTGGCCGAGCACCCCTCGGCCGCGGAGCTGCACCGGGCCGTGATGACCCTCGAGCCGCTGCTCTGGACCCGGCGTCCCGAGCACGACGCCTTCCTCACGCTCCGGCTCGGGGTCGGCACGATGCCCTCGCGCACCGAGGTCAAGGTGCCCAACCGGGGCAACACGCTGGACGAGTTCTGGGACCAGGTCACCGCGCTGAAGAGCGACATGCTCATGGTCGACGGCGTACCCGTCACCGCCGACCTGCGCGAGTGCGGGGCCGTCGGCCTCGCCGGGCCCCGGCACGTGCTCGACGACGCCGCCCGCGCCGTCCTCGGCCAGCTGGTCGCGATGCACTCGCCCGCCGAGCTCGTCCTCACCGTCGCCACCTCGGCCGCCAGCGCCGCCCGCTGGGACTGGACGAAGTGGCTGCCGCACGTGGGTTCCGTCCACTCCCCGCTCGACGGTCCGCACATCGGGTCGCACCAGGCCGGCGTGCTCCAGCTCGTCTCCAAGCTCGAGGGGCTCGTCGACGACCGGCTCGCCACGCGCGGGGCACGCGAGAGCATGCACCTGCCGATCGTGGTGCTGCTCGTGGAGGACGACGCGCCGATCGAGCGCGGCCGCCTCGTGCGCCTCGCCGAGGAGGGCCCCGCGGCGGGCGTGCACGTCATCTGGTGCGCCGGCGCGGTCGAGCGCCTCCCCGCCGTCTGCCGCACCTTCGTCGCCGTGACCTCCACCACCGAGTCCGGCGCCGCCGGCTACGTCCGGTCCGGCACCGCCGTCACGCCGATGGCCTGCGAGACGCTCTCCGAGGGGGACGTCGCGGCCCTGGCCACCCACCTCGCCGCCGTCACCGACGCCGGCGCGCCGGTCGACGACGCCTCCGACCTGCCGGGGCGGGTCTCCTACCTCGCGCTCGTCGGCCCCGAGGTGGCCCAGGGCGCCCAGGGCATCCTCGAGCGCTGGCAGGAGAACGGTTCCCTGATCCCGCGCGACGGCAGCCCGCCCCAGCGCCGCCGCCACGACGCGAACCTGCGCGCGCTCATCGGTCAGGGCGCGACCGAGGCGTTCACCCTCGACCTGCGGACCCAGGGTCCCCACGCCCTGGTCGGCGGGACGACCGGTGCGGGCAAGTCGGAGTTCCTGCAGTCGTGGGTGCTCGGCATGGCGACGGCCCACAGCCCCGACCGGGTCACGTTCCTGTTCGTCGACTACAAGGGCGGCTCCGCCTTCGCGGACTGCGTCAAGCTCCCGCACTCGGTCGGGCTGGTCACGGACCTCTCGCCGCACCTCGTGCGGCGCGCGCTGACCTCCCTGCGCGCCGAGCTGCACCACCGCGAGCACCTGCTGAACCGCAAGGGCGCGAAGGACCTCATCACGCTGGAGCGCACCGGCGACCCGGAGGCGCCGCCGAGCCTGATCATCATCGTCGACGAGTTCGCGGCCCTGGCCACCGAGGTCCCGGAGTTCGTGGACGGGGTCGTCGACGTCGCACAGCGCGGCCGGTCGCTCGGCCTGCACCTGGTCCTCGCGACCCAGCGGCCCGCCGGCGTCATCAAGGACAACCTCCGCGCCAACACGAACCTGCGCGTGGCGCTGCGCATGGCCGACGAGAACGACTCCTCCGACGTCCTGGGCCTGCCGATGGCGGCCCACTTCGACCCGGGCACCCCCGGCCGCGGCGCGGCCCGCACCGGTCCGGGCCGGATCACCCTGTTCCAGGCCGGGTACGCGGGCGGACGCACCACCGACGCCGCGCCCAAGGCGCAGGTCGACGTCGAGACGCTCGCCATGGGCGCCGGGGTCCGGTGGGAGCGGCCGGAGCGGCCCGAGGAGGAGCGCGCCGCCGACCGCCGCGAGGAGGGGCCCACGGACATCGCGCGCATCGTCGGCTCGGTGCGTGCGGCCGCCGACGCCGCCGGCGTGCCGGCGCCGCGCAAGCCCTGGCTGCCCACACTCACCGAGGTCCAGGACCTCTCTGCCCTGCGGCCGCGCACCGACTCGGCGCTCGTCCTCGGCGTCGTCGACGACCCGGCGCACCAGCGCCAGGTCACCACGTACTACCGGCCCGACACCGACGGCAACATCGTCTTCTACGGGGCCGGCGGCGCCGGTAAGTCGACGGCGCTGCGCACCCTCGCCGTCGGCGCCGGGATCACACCGAAGGGCGGACCGGTCCACGTCTACGGGCTCGACTTCTCCTCCGGCGGCCTCGCACCGCTGGAGGCGCTGCCTCACGTGGGCGCGATCATCGACGGTGACGACGCCGAGCGCCTCCAGCGCCTGCTCGGCATGCTGCGCGACCTCGTGGAGGAGCGCTCCGTGCGCTACGCCGAGGCCCGTGCCGGAAGCATCGAGGAGTACCGCGACATCACCGGCCGGGCCGACGAGCCGCGGATCCTGCTGCTCGTGGACGGCTACGCCGCGTTCCGTGCCGAGTGGGAGACGGTGATCGGCCTGGCGCCCTGGTACCAGCTGTTCCTCCAGCTGCTCGTCGACGGCCGCTCCGCCGGCGTGCACGTCGCCGTCACGGCCGACCGCCCCGGCGCCATCCCCACCTCCGTGACCGGCTCGCTGCCCCGGCGCGTGATCATGCGCATGGCTGACGAGAACGCCTACCAGCAGCTCGGCGCGCCCAAGGACGTCCTCGACCCCGGCTCCGTGCCCGGGCGCGCGATCACCCCCTCCGGCCTGGAGATGCAGATCGCGGTGCTCGGTGGCACCTCAAGCCTGGCCGAGCAGGTGCGGGCGATCGAGAAGCTCGCGGGCACCCTGCGCCGGACCGGCACGCAGGAGGCGCCGCCGGTGCGGCGGCTGCCCGAGGTCGTGCCGTCGGAGGACATGCCGGTCCACGTCGGCGGACTGCCGGTGCTCGGCGTCGCGGACGACACGCTGGCCCCGATCGGGTTCGAGCCCGTGGGGACGTTCCTTCTCGCCGGTCCGGCGGAGTCGGGTCGGACGAACGCGCTGCGCTGGCTCGCCCACGCCCTCGCCGAGGCGGAGCCGGCCACGCGATTCGTCTACCTGGGGGCACGGCGCTCGGTCCTCGCCGGCCAGGACCTCTGGGAGCGCACCGCCACCGGCGCGGCCGACGTCGCCGACCTCGCCAAGGAGATGCTGCCGCTGTTCGCCGCACCGCCGGACCGCGGCCAGCCCGGCGTCGTGCTCGTGATCGAGAACCTCTCGGACTTCCTCTCCAGCCCCGCGGAGAAGCCCGTCACGGAGCTCATCCAGAACGTCAAGCGCAACGAGCACCTCGTCATCGCCGACGGCGAGACCTCCACCTGGGGATCGTCCTGGCCACTGCTGGCGGAGGTGCGCAACGGCCGCCGGGGCCTGGCGCTGCAGCCGGAGTCCGTGGAGGGCGACTCGCTCTTCCGCACCTCGTTCCCGCGGGTGCAGCGCAAGGAGTTCCCGCCCGGGCGTGGCATGTACGTGGCCAAGGGCAAGGTGCGCAAGGTGCAGCTCCCGCTGCTCGGATGACCGCCGTCGACGGCGCGGTGCGCCGTCGCACCACACCGGTGCGGCAGTTCCAGGTCGTCGGGCTCGTGCACGGTGCCCTGTTCGCGTGGACGGGTCTGTACGTGCATGCACCTCGCCACTACACGGGCGGGCTCGAGAGGGTGCTCGCGGGGCTGGGCGGCGGCGGCTTCGGGGACCGGTTCTACTCCGTGGTTGTCGCGGTCCTCGCCTGGGGTCACGTCCCTGTGGTGTACCTGCTCGCCCTGTGGGGTGTCGTGCTCGCGCTGGGGTCGATCCGCGGGCGCGCGGGCGCGGGTTACGACCCTGGGCGCATCCCGACGGTGCTCCTCTTCTGGGGATCGTTGACGATCGCGGGCACGATCAGAGGGATCGCGGGAACGACCGCCGGCGCGCACTCCTTCATGGGCAGCGAGTACTACGGCGTCGCGTTCGGAGGCTTCTGGGTGTGGCTCACCGTCGCGCTGACGGCGACCGTCGTGGCGGCAGTGCGGGCGATACGCGGGATTCCTTCCCCGGACGCAGCCTCGTGGCGCCACACGCGAGCGGCGCGCACGGTGGCACGGCGGTCGCAGCGCCGGACGAGCGCAGGTCGTCCGCAGCGGCGGCCCTACTCCGACCTGGCGCTCCTGGCACGGACGGGGCACGCCGACGAGCTGACCCAGGACGAGCGTGACGTCGTCGGTGCCGGCGCGGGGGGCTCCGCCGTCGCGGCCCTGCTCCTCGGGATCTTCGGGCTGGGGCCGGCCGGCCTCGTCCCCGCCATCCGTGCGGTCCGCCGCGGGGGCCCAGCCTCCTGGGTCGCCCGGACCGGCCTGCTGCTGTGCGCGGCGAGCACGGCGATCATCGTCGTCGCCCTCCTCCTTGCCGCTCTCGGCTGACCGGCGCGCAGGGCGCCGTGCCGGTGGAGTTCTCCCCGTGGCTGGGGGGCGCGAGGGGAGTTGTCCCCATGGGTGGTGGGCGACAGGGGGTGTTTCGGACCGGTAGGAATGTTCTCAGCGGATCTCGTCGGCTGGCGGCGGGACCTCGATCCCAGAGGGGGAGTGACGCACGGTGTCGAACATCAACGTCTCCTACGACGAGATGCAGCGTGAGGCCAACAACCTGGTCACCGCCAAGGACCAGATCATCGCGGACCTGAACCGTCTGCAGGCGCAGATCCAGGGCCTGGTGGAGTCCGGGTTCGTCACGGACCAGGCGTCGGTGCGGTTCAACGAGTCCTACCAGCAGTTCACCACGGGGGCGCAGTCCACGATCGAGGGGCTGCAGGACCTCTCGCAGTACCTGACCAACGCCGCGCAGGCGCTGGCCGACACGGACTCGCAGCTGGCCGCGGGCATCTGACCGGCGGGCCGGGGAGACGACCCGGCAACCAAGCGGGCGCACTGCCCGCGCCGCGCACGACGCACCAGCCGGCCGGGGGCCGGGCGGACCAGGTGGCACGCAGGGGGAGCCACGCGGACCGCCGCCCCGGCCGGCTGTCGTCATGGTCGGGGGAAGCCTGTGGGCGGGGAGTTCTCCCCGTGGCTCGGGGGCCCGAGGGGAGTTGTCCCCATGGGTGGTGGGCGACAGGGGGTGTTTCGGACCGGTAGGAATGTTCTCAGCGGATCTCGTCGGCTGGCGGCGGGACCTCGATCCCAGAGGGGGAGTGACGCACGGTGTCGAACATCAACGTCTCCTACGACGAGATGCAGCGTGAGGCCAACAACCTGGTCACCGCCAAGGACCAGATCATCGCGGACCTGAACCGTCTGCAGGCGCAGATCCAGGGCCTGGTGGAGTCCGGGTTCGTCACGGACCAGGCGTCGGTGCGGTTCAACGAGTCCTACCAGCAGTTCACCACGGGGGCGCAGTCCACGATCGAGGGGCTGCAGGACCTCTCGCAGTACCTGACCAACGCCGCGCAGGCGCTGGCCGACACGGACTCGCAGCTGGCCGCGGGCATCTGACCGGCCGGCCGGGGAGACACCCGGTCACCAGCGGGCACGGGCGCACCGCCCGTGCCCGCCGTCGTACTCGCACCATCAGGGGAAACGCACATGCCGAGGGGAGAAGAGGTGCCGTTCGTGCCGTCCGTCGCACGCGCCTACCTGTCCACGGCGGCGGTGGCCGACCCGCTCTCCCCGAACGACACGCTCGCGCCGCTGCGGCGTGAGGCGCTCGACGTGCTCGGCCGGGCCTACGCCTCCCGCGGCCGGCTGGGCGCCGGCGCGCTCGCCTGGTCACTCGGCCTGGCCGCCGCCCTCCTCGGAGCGGTGGCGACAGGTCGTTGGCAGACGGCGGACGGCGCCGCCGCGTGGCTGACGGCAGGCGCCGCGCTCCTGGGGCTGACCGCCGCCGCGCTGGGCGTGCTGGTCGTGCGCGCCGGCAGCGTGCTCTCCCGCGCGGTGGCGGCCTGGCTGGCCACGCCCACGCGCAGCGGCCGCACCCGGGACGCGGCCCGGCCGCACCGGGCGATCGCGACCCGGGCGACGCTCGGCTTCGCCGCCGCTGCGCTCCTGCTCGTCATCGTCGCCCTTCTGGTCCGTGAGCTGGTCCTCCCGCCCGCCGGGTCGGCGCTCGCGGCGCTGGACGTCACGACCGAGAGGGCGGCCAGCACGACGTGGGGAACCGAGCTGCCCATCCTGCTCGCACTCGCCGCGGCCGCCCTCGTCACGGCGACCGCCGCCGCGAGCCTGCTCTCCGGCGTCAACCGGATCCACTCGGCGGCCTGGCAGCCCACGCCCGCGCCTGCCCCGTCGCGGAACTCCGGGGACGGACCGGCCGAAAACCGGCAGACTGTCGTCATGCTTCTCGTGCCCGGACCGGCCAGGAACTTCCTCGACCCGGCGGACTACCGGCGGGACTGGACCACCTTCGGCTCGATGATGATCCGGCGCCAGGCGGCGCTGCGCACCCTGGTGCCGGCCTTCGCCGACCTCGGCCGCCTCGGTGCGGGCGTGCTCGGCTGGCTGGCGGCCCTGCTCGGCGCCACGCTCCTGCGCGCGAGCGCCGGAGGTGGCTCCGCGTTCGGACTGACCGGCGTTGCCGCCGGGGCCCTCGGGGCGGCGCTGGCGGTGGTGGGGCTCGCGCTCGGGGTCGTCGTGCTGGCCGCGGGCTCGCGGCTGGCGCGCGGTGTGGCCCTGTGGGCGCTGATGCCGCTGCTGATCCGCGAGGACGGTGCACGTCGCGCGGCCGGTTCCGGCAACGTGGGTCGGCCGGCGCGCGGTCCCCAGGACGAGGCGGCGAGCCTGGGCGCACGTCCACTGACCGCCGTCGTGGCCGCCCTCGTGGCGGTCGCCTGGACGGTGGAGCTCGTGCGGGACCTGCTCGACCTCCTTGCCCCCTTCGCCACCGGGTCGGACCTCGGGGTCCTGCTGGCGTCCGCCCTCGGGGCCGGGGTGTCCTGGACCGCCGCGGCCGCCACCTGGCGGGGCTGGCGCCGGGTGCGCGGCGCGCTCGTCGGCAGGACCACGCCGGCCCAGGAGGCCGCGGCCCTGCGCGAGCTGCACGGCAGGACCAGGCAGACGCCCGCCGCGCCCGTCTCGTCGCACGCCCCGGGAGCCGTAACCGGCCCGGCGGTCTCCGCGCCGCCCGGCAGCCCACGACCGGCGTGGATGGCCGCTCCGGGTGCCGGTTCCGAGCCGCAGGCCTCGACGCCCGACGCGATCCCGTCCCGCCCGTCCGTCGGCGCCCCGCCGGCCGAGGGCGCTCCGCCGATCGTCGGCGTCGCGCCGACCGTGGACGCCGCGCCGATCGTCGGCGCCGCGCCGGCCGAGCTCGCGGTGCCGCGGCCGCACCGGTCGGAGGTGGCCCAGGTGCGGGTCGGCGGCCGGCTGCTCGAGCCCGGGACGACACTCGTCGGCCGGGCCCCGGCGGCGCGTGCGGGGGAGCGCGTCGACCACACGCTCGCCGTCGAGGACCCCACCATGTCCAAGACCCACCTCGCCGTGCGGGTGTCCCGTGCGGGCGTCTGGGTCACCGACCGGGCGTCGACCAACGGCACCACCGTCGTCACCGACCGTGGCGAGGAGCGGCTCGGTGCCTGGCAGGAGACCAAGGTGCCAGCCGGTTCACGCGTCCGCGCCGGCGCCACCGTCCTCGCCGTCGCCGGCGAGGAGACCGACAACGAGATCGAGAGCACCGTGCTGAGGGGAAACTCATGACCGACCTTGTCGTCGACGAGGGCTATCTGTCCTCGACCGAGTCCGACCTGAACAACTTGAGCAGCGAGCTCCAGAGCCTGTGCAACGAGCTGCGGGGGTCCGACGCGCTCGTCGTCGGGGCCGCGCCGCTCTTCGACGAGCTCCACGAGTTCGCGGGGTCCTGGGCCGACGCCATCGAGGACCTCGACGAGTACGCGACGGAGGCGGCGGGATACATCCGCAAGGTACGGGAGGCCTTCGGGCAGATCGACCTCGCGCTGGCCGAGTCCCTGACCACGCAGGAGCTGGAGCGTCAGGATGGGTAACTACGTCACGTACGAGCAGCGGAACCTGCCCCACATCGGCTGGGACCCGTGCCCGGGATCGCCCGGTGGCACCCGCGACCTGGCGACGATGCTCGCCACCTTCTCGGCGCGCGCCGGCGAGATGGCCGCGTTCATCGACGGCGCCGGGGACGACTACCGCGCCTGGAGCGGCGAGTCCTCCCGCAAGTTCCAGGCGGCCATGGTCGAGTTCCCGCCGAAGCTGCACGAGACGGTGCGCGCGCTGGAGGCGGCGGAGTCCGCGCTGACCGGCTGGGCCGGCGAGCTGGCGGAGTTCCAGACCCGGAGCGCCCTCCTCGACACCCAGCTCGGCGAGTGGCGCGAGATCCACCGGGTCGAGTCGAGCAAGACCTACCTGACGGTCCCCGGCGAGCCGGTGAACTTCGGCCGGAGCTACGAGGGTGGCTCGCCCTGGGAGGCCGCCCGGCTGCAGGTGGAGCGCCTGGAGGCGCAGGTCGAGGCGATCCACGCCGAGTACCTGGACCGCGCGCGGTACTACGGCGGTCTGCTGAACGAGGCCGGCGACATGGTCTGGTCGCACGGCTGGTGGGCGACGTTCACCTCCCACGTGGACGACCTCGGCGACTGGCTGGAGGACTCCTGGGCGGGTGACTTCGCCCGGTGGGCGGCACCCGTGCTGGGCGTCGTCTCGGAGTGGGGGGCCAACCTCGCGCTCCTGTCGACCGTCGCGGCCGGCGTCGCGTTCCTCATCCCCGGCGCCCAGGTGGCGGTGCCGTTCCTCCTCGGCGCCGCCGGTATCTTCGGCGGGCTCGCGCTGGCCGCGGACACGGGCCTCGCCATCGGCGGCCAGGGCGGCTGGGACGCCGTCGGGCTCGGCGTGGTGACCCTCGGCCTCGGCAAGGGCGTGGCCGCCGCCACCCGCCGGGTGGTCAACACCTACCGCGGGGCGCGGGCGGACCAGCTCGTGCGCGTCGGCAACCACTCCTACGCGCCCTCGATGTTCACGGCCACCGAGATGACCACCGAGGAGGTCGTCTGGCGCAGCATCCGCATGAAGGGCAACCAGGCCGTGTGGGCCATCGACGGCACCGGCGCCTACGATCGCTTCAACGCCTGGGGCGAGCAGGACCCGTGGGACCTGCCGCGCGGCGCCGCCTACCTCGAGGACAAGGACGGAGAGCTGGTCAAGTGACGTCGGTGCCCCGAAGCACGGCGGAGATCGACCGGTCGAGCGTCCAGACGTTCCGCCGGGACGCGCGCGCTCTCTACGTCGACCACTCGGTCGGCAGCACGGTCCTGAAGCTCTTCCTGACCCACGCGCTGTGCGCGGCGGGCCTGCTGCTGGTCGGGCTCGGTCTCGCGGCGGCCGCCGACGGCGTCGAGGGCTGGCCCTGGGTCCTGCTTGCCGGCCTGGCCCTCGCCGGCCTCACGCTGTGGCGAAGCGTGCGGGCGTTCCGCCGCGCCGCCGCGGTGCGCCGGGAGGTGGCCGCCCTGGCCGCCGACTTCGAGCGCGGCGCTGCGGACGGCGCGGTGCCCTGGGCCCCGCGGGACTGGCAGCAGGGCGCGCTTCCGCCGCTGCACGAGGACCTCGTCCGTGGCTGACCGGCTGCGCGCCCGGCACGACCGCTGGGACGTGGTCCTCACGGTTCCCGCCGACGCCGGATCGCTCGGGCTCCACGAGGACGAGGCCCATGCCCTCGACTCGTTCCGCACGGCCGTCGCCGCCGCCGTCGGCACGGAGCTGCCCGCGAGAGCGCGCGACGCGCTGGACGAGGCGTTCCGCGCCGCCCGGTCGAGCGCGGGAGAGCAGGGCGTGCTGTGGTCCGGGTTCGTCGCCGCCGCGGTGCCGGCTGCGGTGCCCGCTCCCGAGGGCGAGCCCGGTCCCGACGGCGAGCCCGCCCCCGGCGGCGACGCCCCGGCCGCGACGAGCCGCCCGGTGGTCGTCCTGCTCGAGATCCGGCTCGCCCCGCTGGGGCAGTTCCCGTCCGGGTCTCCCGTCACACCCGCGGCCGTCCTCGCGCGCGGGCTCAGGCAGCTCTACGGCGACGACGCACGCACGCACCTGGTGACCTACGACGGCGAGCCGGCCGTCGCCGTCGTCCGGACCCAGCAGGTGGCGACCACCGGGATGACGCTCGGCGGCCGGGGCGTCCCGGCCGGCTCGACGCCCGTGGAGATGCTCCGGGCCGAGGTCCACCGGCCCTTCCCTGCCGACGGCGCCCTGGTGGCGGTGGTGGCCACGACGTGGCTCCCGGAGTGCCTGGACGACGCCGTCGTGCTGGCCGGGACGCTGGCGCGAGGCGTGCGCCTGCGGGACCTGACCCGTCCCACGATGGGTGTCCGGGTCGCCGACGGCCGCGCGCTCGACCGCGGTCGGACGCTGGTCGGCCGCCAGCCCGAGGCCGACGGCACGAGCGGGCCGGTCCACGCCGTCCTCGCGCTCGACGACCGCACCGTCTCCCGCAGCCACTGCGTGGTCGACCTGCGCGCGGACAGCGTCCTCGTCCGCGACCTCGACTCCTCCAACGGCACCGTGGTCGAACGGCCGGACGGGACGACGGCGCCCTGCCCGCCGGGCGAGGTCGTCGAGGTCCTCGCCGGGTCTCGCCTCCGGCTGGGGGCCCAGGTGCTGGAGGTCGAGCGTGCCGGCCCGTCCTCAGATCCTGAGACGTCCGGGGGAGGGAAGTGACGACGGCCGCGCGGGCGCGCTAGGGTCGCTGCGTGCGCATGGCTCACCGCGGGCAGCACCTGCTGCTCCTTCCGTGCCGCGACGAGGCCAACTAAGGCCGGCTCCTCGTCGCGGCGGTCGTCGTGCCCGGCCATGACGCACAGCGACGAGGAAGACAGATGAAGACCCAGCACCACATCGACGCCCAGCGCCCCTCCGCGATGCCGGTGGCGAAGTACCGGCCGTTCGTCCAGGCCAACCCGGTCGACCTGCCGGACCGGACCTGGCCGACGAGGCGCACCACCCGGGCCCCGCGGTGGCTCTCCACCGACCTGCGCGACGGCAACCAGGCGCTCATCGAGCCGATGAACCCCGAGCGCAAGCGCCAGATGTTCGACCTCCTGGTCCGGATGGGCTACAAGGAGATCGAGATCGGCTTCCCGGCCGCCTCCCAGACGGACTTCGACTTCGTCCGGTCCCTGGTCGAGTCCGGCGCCGTCCCCGAGGACGTCACCGTCTCGGTCCTGACGCAGTCCCGTCCCGAGCTCATCCACCGCACGATCGACTCGCTCGTCGGCCTGCCGCGGGCCAACGTGCACCTGTACAACGCGACCGCGCCGGTCTTCCGCGACGTCGTCTTCCGCAACGACAAGGAGGCCACCCGCGAGCTTGCGGCCTCCGGCACGCGCGAGGTCGTGGCCTACGCCGAGAAGGTCCTCGGCGAGGACACCGTCTTCGGCTACCAGTACTCCCCGGAGATCTTCGTCGACACAGAGCTCGACTACGCCCTCGAGGTCTGCGAGGCCGTGATGGACGTCTGGCAGCCGGAGGACGGCCGCGAGATCATCCTGAACCTGCCGGCCACAGTGGAGCGTGCCACGCCCAACGTCTACGCCGACCAGATCGAGTGGATGAGCCGGCACCTGAGCCGCCGCGAGCACATCGCGCTGTCCGTCCACCCGCACAACGACCGCGGCACCGGGGTGGCCGCGGCCGAGCTCGGTCTGCTCGCGGGCGCCGACCGGGTCGAGGGCTGCCTGTTCGGGCAGGGGGAGCGCACCGGCAACGTCGACCTCGTCACCCTCGGGCTGAACCTGTTCAGCCAGGGCATCGACCCGATGATCGACTTCTCGAACATCGACGAGGTGCGCCGCACCGTCGAGGCCTGCACCCAGATGGACGTCCACCCCCGCCACCCCTACGGCGGCGACCTCGTCTACACCTCCTTCTCCGGCTCCCACCAGGACGCCATCAAGAAGGGCTTCGAGGTGCGCGCGGCGAAGGTGGCCGCCGCGGGCGGCGACGAGAACGCCGTCGTCTGGGAGCTGCCGTACCTGCCGATCGACCCCAAGGACGTCGGGCGCTCCTACGAGGCCGTAGTCCGGGTCAACTCCCAGTCCGGCAAGGGTGGCGTGGCCTACCTGCTCTCCTCCACCCGGCACCTCGACCTGCCGCGCCGGCTCCAGATCGAGCTGTCCGGGATCGTCCAGAAGCACACCGACGCCTACGGCGGGGAGATCGACGCCGAGAAGCTCTGGTCGATCTTCGCCGACGAGTACCTCCCGCACACCGCAGCCATGGGCCTGGAGCCGTGGGGCCGCTTCTCGCTCGAGGGCACCACGGTCACGACCGCTGGCGAGGGCAAGGACGCGGTGCTGACCGTCACGCTCGTCGACCGCGGCGAGCAGCGGGTGGTCGCGGCCACCGGCAACGGCCCCATCGACGCGTTCGTCAACGCGCTCGGCGAGATCGGCGTCGACGTCCACGTCCTCGACTACGCCGAGCACGCGCTCTCGGAGGGCGGGGACGCCACCGCCGCGTCGTACGTGGAGTGCGAGGTCGGCGGTCAGGTCCTCTGGGGCGTCGGCATCGACCCGTCGACCATGACCGCGTCCTTCAAGGCGATCGTCTCGGCCGTCAACCGCGCCGCGCGCTGACGGGACGGCCTGGCGGGATGAGCCGGAGCAGGTACGTCCGCGACTGGCGCCTCCCGCCGGGCTGGCGGCCGCAGCGCGACGCCGGCGTGTTCGGCGACGGCGGTGCGCCCCTCTTCGCCGACCCCTGGGACGTCCTCGAGCCGCCGGGCGGCGAGGTCACCGTCGCGGTCCTCGATCCGACGGCGGCCCCGGACCCGGCCCCGGCGGACCCGGCCGCCCCGGCCGCGGCGGTCCCGGCGCCGGCGGTCGGGGCGCACCGGCGCCCTCCCACGCTCCTGGTGGAGCGGCGCGGCCTGACCCGGCCCACCGGCAAGGCACGTGGGCGTCTCGAGAGCCCCCCGCCCGTCGAGCCCGGGCAGCCGGTCACGCCCGGCCACCGGACCGTCAGCAGCCCGCACGGGCCGGTGGCACTGCTCTCCACCCGGCCGTGGGCCGGCACCGGCCCGGACGTGCGGGTCGTCGCCGTCGTCGTCCCGAAGTGGTCCCGCGACGCCGTCGTCCTGACCCTCACCTGGGACGACGAGTCCGGCATGGCGGAGCTCGAGCGGCTCGCCGAGCGGCTCGTGCAGGATCTGGAGATCGTCGTCGAGGCTCCCGGTGAGCACCCCCGGAGACCGGGGACGCGCGGGGGCAGCCGGCGGCCGGCTGCGGCCGGGGCCCGGGCCGGCGAGGTGTTCCCGCCCGCGGACTGGGTCGGGACCCGCCTCGGCGGCACCCCGGGGGCGCTCGCCGGGAAGCTGACCGCGCTGGTCCTGCGGGTGTTCGGCACGCGGACGTTCGGCCGTGCCACCGCCGCCGCGTGGGCCGGGCTCGTCGTGGTGCTGGCGGCCTTCGCGCTCACGAACGGCTCACTCCGCACCCTGCTTCTCCTGCCGGGGGTGCTGGTCGCCGTCCTCCTGCCCGTGCTGCTCGCCTGGCGGAGCTGGACGGTGGTCCACGGGGTGATGACGGACGGTCGCGGGTGGAGCTCCCCGCTGCCTGACAGCGGGCAGGCGTCCGGGCTGCTGCACTACCTGGTGGCCGCGGCGCTCCTCGGTGCGATCGCGCTCGGGCCCACGATCGGCAGCGGGGCGGCGCCGTGGTACCTGACCGTCGCGGCGTGGGTCGACGTCGTCGCCCACACGATCCTTCTCGTGCTGGAGGCCGGGCGCGGCCTGGCGCCGCGAGCGGGTGCCTGGTGGGAGGCTCGCCGCGCGCGGTCCGGCGCCCCGCGGGACGACCTGGGATGATGGGGCGGTGAAGCTCTACCGGGACGAGGCTGTGGTGCTGCGCACCCACAAGCTCGGTGAGGCCGACCGGATCATCACCCTGCTCACCCGCGAGCACGGCCGGGTGCGCGCCGTCGCCAAGGGCGTGCGGCGCACCTCGAGCAAGTTCGGGGCGCGCCTCGAGCCGTTCGGCGTCATCGACGTGCAGCTGCACCTGGGCCGCAACCTCGACACGATCACCCAGGTGGAGACCATCGCCCCGTACGGGCGGTCCCTCGGCGCCGACTACTCGCTGTACACCACGGCCACCGCGATGGCGGAGACGGCGGGCCGGCTGACCGAGATCGAGCGAGAGCCGGCCCCGCAGCAGTACCTGCTCCTGATCGGGGCCCTGCACGCGCTCGCCACCCGGCGCCACGCGCCATCGCTCGTGCTCGACTCCTACCTGCTGCGCTCACTCTCCGTGGCCGGCTGGGCGCCGAGCTGCTACGACTGCGCCCGCTGCGGCGCCGACGGCCCGCACCGGGCCTTCAACGCCGCCGCGGGCGGGGCGGTGTGCGACGGCTGCCGGCCCCCCGGCTCCGCCTCGCCGGCCCGCGAGACCATGTCCCTGCTCGGCGCGCTGCTCTCGGGGGAGTGGGACGACGCCGACGCCTCCGACACCCGGCACCGGAAGGAGGCCTCCGGCCTCGTGGCGTCGTACCTGCAGTGGCACCTCGAGCGTCAGCTGCGCTCCCTCCGCCTGGTCGAGCGCGCATGACCCGGTCGGCCCCCGTCCCACCCCCGCCGCACCACTCCGGCGAGGTGGCTCCGCGCATGGACCCGCGCTTCGTCCCGAGGCACGTCGCCGTCGTCATGGACGGCAACGGCCGCTGGGCCAACGCGCGCGGGCTGCCCCGGGTCGAGGGGCACAAGGCCGGCGAGGCGGCGCTGCTCGAGGTCGTCGCCGGAGCGATCGAGCTGGGCGTCACGCACGTCTCCGCCTACGCGTTCTCCACCGAGAACTGGAAGCGCTCGCCCGAGGAGGTGCGTTTCCTCATGGGCTTCAACCGGGAGGTCCTCCACCGGCGCCGCGACCAGATGGACGAGTGGGGCGTGCGGGTGCGCTGGGCCGGGCGACGGCCGCGGCTGTGGCGGTCCGTGATCGCCGAGCTGGAGCGGGCGGAGGAGCAGACCCGCGACAACACCGTGTGCACCCTGACGATGTGCGTGAACTACGGCGGGCGGGCCGAGATCGCCGACGCCGCGGCCGCCATCGCCCGCGAGGTCGCCGAGGGCCGGCTGGACCCGGCCCGGGTCACGGAGCGCACGGTCGCGAAGTACCTGGACGAGCCCGAGCTCCCCGACGTCGACATGTTCCTGCGCACCGGCGGCGAGCAGCGCACGTCCAACTTCATGCTCTGGCAGTCGGCCTACGCGGAGATGGTCTTCATCGACGACGCGTGGCCCGACGTCGACCGTCGCACCCTGTGGCGGGCGGTCGAGACCTACGCGCGGCGGGACCGTCGCTACGGCGGCGCGGTGGACCGCCCCGCGACGGACTAACGGCTCGGCGCGCCGGTCGGGGGCCGACCGCTGCGCCGTCCGCGCCGGAGGTCCCGGTCAGCGGTCGAGGTGCGGGGAGCGGGCGGTGGCGTCGTCGGGGTCGAGCTCCTCGTCCCCGTCCCGGTCAGCAGCCACGAGCAGCACGCTCGCGGCCCGGCGCTCCTTGCGCCGGTGCATGGCAAAGGTGGCGAGGAGGACGACGACGACGGCCACCAGCGCCCCCAGCGCCAGCGGCGAGCCGGCCGCGGCGGCCAGCGCCGCCTCCCACACCGCCCAGCCGATCGTCGAGTAGATGGCCGCCCACGCCAGGGCGCCGGGGACCTGCGCGAGCGAGTAGCGCGGCCAGGTGATGCGCAGGACGCCCGCGGCCACCTGGATCATCGACTGGAAGCCCACCGTCAGGTAGGACAGCGGCACCGCGAGCAGCCCCCACCGGCGGATCGCGGTGATCCCGCGGTCGACGCCGCCGCCCTCCAGCCAGTCGTGGACGCGGCGGCGCCACCCGGCCGCCGGATGCGTCCGGCGCAGGGTCTGTTCCGTGACCACCCGGCCGGCCCAGTACATGGCCTGACCCCGCACGGTGGCCCCGAGGTAGAGGAACCCGAAGGTGAGCCAGAAGGGCCAGGAGGCGAGGAACTCAGGCACGTGGGCCCTCCGCGTACTCCCGTGCGGCGCACCCGGCGCACGTGCCGAAGAGCTCGGCCGTGTGGTCCACGTCCACGAAGCCGTTGTCCTGGGCGACCTTCGCGGCCCAGCGCTCGACGGTGGCGCCCTCGATCTCCACCGTCCGGCCGCACTCCTTGCACACCAGGTGGTGGTGGTGGGTCTGCCGGGCGCACCGGCGGTAGAGGGTCTCGCCGTCGTCGATGCGGAGCACGTCCACCTGGCCGGCCTCGGCGAGGGACTGCAGGGTGCGGTACACGGTGGCGAGGCCGACGGCGCTGCCGTCCGCCCGCAACATCTCGTGCAGCTGCTGCGCGCTGCGGAAGTCCTCGGTGCGTCCGAGGAGCTCGCTGACCGCGGAGCGCTGCTTGGTCATCCGCAACATCTCACACCCCCTCGCGGACCTCGACGTCGTCCTCGACGTCCAGGTGCGGGTCACGGTGCGCTGCCGGTCGGCCGAACAACGGACGCACGACCGAGACCACGGCGTACAGCCCGATCGCCAGGACGACGATGGTCGCGCCCGGCGAGAGCGGGTGCAGGTAGGTGATCGTCAGGCCGACCACGCTGACCAGCGCGCCGATCACCATCGCGGTGGTCATCGTGGAGCGGAACGAACGCGCGAACAGCTGGGCGACCGCGACCGGGACGATCATCAGCGCCGAGACGAGCAGCACGCCGACCACACGCATCGACACCGAGACGGTCAGGGCGGCCATCACCGCGAGGAGGACGTTCAGCGCCCGGACCGGCAGGCCCGTGGCCCGGGCGAACTCCTCGTCGTGGCACAGCGCGAACAGGGCGGGACGCAGGCCGAGCCCGAAGCCCAGCAGGACCGCCGCCAGCACCACCGTGAGCCAGACGTCGAGCGTGCTGACCGACGCGATCGAGCCGAACAGGTACCCGTTGAGGTTCGCCGTGGTGCCACCCGCGAGGCCGATGAGCAGGACGCCGCCCGCGATGCCGCCGTAGAAGAGCAGCGCGAGGGCGACGTCGCCGCTCGTCTTGCCGCGCTCGCGCACCACCTCGATGAGGACGGCGCCCACGACGGACGCGACGACGGCGCCGGGGACGGCGAGGACGTCGCGGTCGGTCAGGCCCGCGGCGCTGCCGGCGAGCCAGCCCATCGCGACCCCGGTGAGCGCCACGTGGCCGATCCCGTCCCCGAGCAGGGCCAGGCGGCGCTGGACGAGGTAGGTGCCCATGACCGGGGCGGCCACGCCGACCAGGACGGCGACGACCAGGGCGCGCTGCATGAGCGGGCTCGCGAGGAGCTCGCCCAGGGTGGTGAGGAGGTCCATCACAGCTCCACGGTCAGGTCGGGGGCGTGGTGCACCGGCGCGGCGCCGCCCTCGTGGGCGTGCTCGTGCTCGTGCGCCGGGTCGTCGTGCCCGGCCGCCGGGCGGGGCGGCTGGCCGTCGTGGATCACGCGGCCGTGGCGCAGGACGACGCAGCGCTCGACCAGGGGGCCGAGCTCGCCCAGCTCGTGCAGCACGACCAGGACGGTCGTGCCGGCGTCGTGCAGGGCGGTGATGGTGCGGGCCAGCGCCTCCTTGGACTCGCGGTCGATGCCGGCGAGCGGCTCGTCGAGCACGAGGAGGTCCGGCCGGCGCACCAGCGCCCGGGCGATGAGGACCCGCTGCTGCTGGCCGCCAGAGAAGACCTGGACGCTGTCCCGGGCGCGGTCGGCGAGGCCCACCTGGGCCAGGGCGTCCATCGCGCGGGCGTGCCCGGCGCGCCCGATCCGGAACCGGCGCCCGTCGAGCAGGCCGGAGCTGACCACCTCGAGCGCGGTGGCCGGAACTCCCGCGGTGGCGGTGACGCGCTGAGGCACGTAGCCGACGCGCGACCACGGGACCGTGCGGGCCTGAGTGGTGACGTCCTGTCCGTAGAGCTGCACGCGCCCGCGGGTGACCGGCACCACGCCCACGAGCGACTTGACCAGCGTCGACTTGCCGGAGCCGTTCGCGCCAAGCAGGGCGACCGTCTCGCCGTCGCGGATCGTCAGGTCGATCCCGCGCAGCACGGTGGAGGCGCCCAGGACCACGGTGAGGTCCTCGGCCCGCACCGGTGGTGCGCCGCGCGAACGGTCGGGGCCGCTCACGCGCACCCCAGCGCGGTGCGCAGCGCCTCGAGGTTGGCGCGCATGACGTCCGGGTAGTCCCGCGACGCGTCCACCTGGCTCTCCAGCGGGTCGAGCACCGCAACCTCGACGCCGAGGTCCGCCGCGAGGGACTCGGCGACGGCAGGGTTGACGAGGTTCTCGGTGAAGATGGTGGTGACGTTCTTGTCCTCCACGACCTTGCCGATCTCGGCCAGGCGGGCGGGGGAGGGCTCGGCCTCCGGGTCCAGGCCCGAGATGCCCACCTGCTCGAGGTCGTAGGCCTCCGCGAGGTACCCGTACGCCTCGTGCGCGACGACGATCGTACGGGTCTCGCACTGCGCGAGTCCGGCCTGCAGCTCCTCGTCGAGGGAGGCCAGCTCGGTGCCCAGGCGCTCGGCGTTCGCGGCGTACTCGCCGGCGTTGTCCGGGTCGGCGGCGGCGAGCTCGTCGGCCACCGCGGTCGCGACGGCGGCGAGCCGGTTCGGGTCCAGCCAGAAGTGCGGGTCGCCGTCCTCGTGGGCGTGGCCGGCGTGGTCGTCGGCAGCCGCGCCGTCCGACGTCGCCTCGTCCTCGTGACCGACTTCCTCGTGGCCGTCGTCCTCGGTGTGCACGCCGGCGGCCTCGGAGACGTCGAGGGCGTGGGCGGGGGAGGTGACCGCGAGAGCGTCGTCGAGGGCGGCCTGGAAGCCCGCGAGGTAGACGACCGTGGCGTCGTCGAGCTTCGCGACCGCAGCGGGGGAGAGCTCGAGGTCGTGCGGGTCGACACCGGCGGGGGTGATCGACGCGACGGTGACGTGCTCGCCGCCGACCTGCTCGGCCACGTACTGCAACGGGTACAGCGCCGCCAGGACCTCCGTGCCACCGTCGCCCGGCGCGGCGCCCGCCGCCGTGCCGCCGCCACCGTCCGAGCAGGCGGCGAGCGGGAGGGCGAGGGCGGCGAGCAGGGCGCCGCCGCGGACGAGAGAGTTCATGAGGATGATTCTCAATGAAATTGAGAACGGGTGTCAACTTCCCCGGCGGTGAGGTCGCTCTCGCCCGTCGCACGGACGGCCCGGCGGTCGCGGTGCCGCGGGAAGGGGCGCGGCGAGCGGCTCGGGAGGATGCGCCGGTACCTCGCCGACATGGGTAGGTTGGTCCCGCACGGAGGGAGCCTCAGCGCATCCCGCCGCCGCCGCCCGCGCCAGCCAGGTGCGGGTCACCGATCAAGCAGGAGAGTTCACCCCGTGGCCACACCCTCGCGCCTGGACAACGTCATCAACCTCGCCAAGCGGCGCGGCTTCGTCTACCCCTCCGGGGAGATCTACGGCGGCACCCGCTCCGCGTGGGACTACGGTCCGCTCGGCGTGGAGCTGAAGGAGAACATCAAGCGCCAGTGGTGGCGCGCGATGGTCACCTCCCGCGACGACGTCGTCGGCCTCGACTCCTCCGTCATCCTGCCGCGTCAGGTCTGGGTGGCCTCCGGCCACGTCGGGGTCTTCACCGACCCGCTCACCGAGTGCCTGAGCTGCCACAAGCGCTTCCGCGCGGACCAGATGGAGGAGGAGTACGAGGAGAAGAAGGGCCGCGCGCCCGAGAACGGCCTCGCCGACATCGCCTGCCCCAACTGCGGCACGCGCGGGCAGTGGACCGAGCCGCGCGACTTCAACATGATGCTCAAGACCTACCTCGGCCCCGTCGAGGACGAGTCGGGCCTGCACTACCTGCGGCCGGAGACGGCGCAGGGCATCTTCGTGAACTTCAACAACGTCATGACCTCGGCCCGGAAGAAGCCGCCGTTCGGCATCGGCCAGATCGGCAAGTCGTTCCGCAACGAGATCACGCCGGGCAACTTCATCTTCCGTACGCGCGAGTTCGAGCAGATGGAGATGGAGTTCTTCGTCGAGCCGGGCACGGACGAGGACTGGCACCAGTACTGGATCGACGCCCGCACCGACTGGTACACGGGCCTGGGCATCTCCCGGGAGAACCTGCGCCACTTCGAGCACCCGCAGGAGAAGCTCTCGCACTACTCCAAGCGCACGGTCGACATCGAGTACCGCTTCGGCTTCCAGGGCAGCGAGTGGGGCGAGCTCGAGGGCATCGCCAACCGCACGGACTTCGACCTCTCCACCCACGCCGAGCACTCGGGGCAGGACCTGTCCTACTTCGACCAGGCGAAGAACGAGCGCTGGGTGCCCTACGTCATCGAGCCGGCCGCGGGCCTGACCCGGTCGCTCATGGCCTTCCTCGCCGAGGCCTACACCGAGGACGAGGCCCCCAACACCAAGGGCGGCGTGGACAAGCGCACGGTGCTCAAGCTCGACCCGCGCCTCGCCCCGGTCAAGGCCGCGGTGCTGCCGCTCTCCCGCAACGAGCAGCTCTCGCCGGTCGCCCGCGACCTCGCCGCGGAGCTGCGCGGCTACTGGAACGTGGACTTCGACGACGCCGGCGCCGTGGGCCGCCGCTACCGGCGCCAGGACGAGGTCGGCACGCCGTACTGCATCACGGTGGACTTCGACTCCCTCGAGGACCAGGCCGTCACGGTGCGTGAGCGCGACACGATGGCCCAGGAGCGCATCTCGCTGGACAAGGTGCGCGGCTACCTCGCGGAGCGGCTGCCCGGCTGCTGAGGCCATCCCGCCGTCGTCGTCGGCCGTGGCGAGGGGGTCTCCCCACGCCACGGCCGACGCGCTGACGGCCTCATGCCGTCGCGAGTGGCCGCGACCACGGCCCCCGCGCCTCATGCCGTCGCGAGTGGCCGCGACCACGGCCCCCGCGCCTCATGCCGTCGCGAGTCGCCGCGACCACGGCCCCCGCGCCTCATGCCGTCGCGAGTCGCCGCGACCACGGCCCCCGCGCCTCATGCCGTCGCGAGTGGCCGCGACCACGGGCCCCCGAGGTCGAGGAATTGGTTCAAGATTCGGTTCCCTAGAACCAATCGCTCGACCTCGATGATGGTCGGCGTGGTTCCCGACCCGGGATGGTCGGCGTGGTTCCGGACCCGGGATGGTCGGCGTGGTTCCGGACCCGGGATGGTCGGCGTGGTTCCGGACCCGGGATGGTCGGCGTGGTTCCGGACCCGGGATGGTCGGCGTGGTTCCGGACCGGGGACGTCACGGCGCGTCCTGCCCGCCGTGCGCGGCCGTGGCGGTGAGCATGGAGCGTGCCCCACTCACACTCCCATCTGCCTGCCGGCGCCGAGAACGCCTCCCTCGCTCCTGCCGAGGCGCGCCGCGCGCGCTGGATCCTGACGGCGCTCGTGGTCCCGCTGCTGGTAGGGACCGTCGTCGCGCTCGTGGCGATGTGGCCGCGCGGCGAGACGCCGATCGGGTCCGTCCCGCTGGCGGGCACCGGGATGACCATCGAGGCGGGCACCGTCGTCGAGGTCGTGGACGCCACGGCACCCGGGGCGACGACGGACGGCCAGGTCCGGGTCGAGCTCTCGAGCGGGAGCAACGCCGGCCAGGTCGCCCCCGTCCAGGTGCCGCCGGAGATCATGGCCAACGGCATGGAGGTCGGCGACCGGGTGCGGCTGATGTTCAGCCCCTCCGCGATGGGGACCGGCAGCCCCTACGTGTTCTGGGACTTCGAGCGCACGGCACCCGTGGGCTGGCTGGCCCTGCTCTACGCCGTCGTCGTCCTGGCGGTCGCGCGCTGGCGCGGCCTCGCCGCGATGGTGGGCCTGGCGGGGTCGCTCGGCGTGATCGTGGTCTTCGTCATCCCGGCGATCATGCTTGGTCAGCCGCCGCTGCTCGTGGCCCTGGTGGGCTCGTCGGCGATGATGTTCCTCTCGCTGTACCTGGCCCACGGCGTCTCCATCCGGACCACGACGGCGCTGCTCGGCACCTTCGTCGGGCTCGGCATCACCGTGGCCCTGGCGGCGTGGGGCACGCGCTCCGCCAACCTCACCGGGACGAGCTCCGAGCAGTCCCTCATCCTGCTCGGGACGTTCCCGAACCTCTCGCTGACCGATCTGCTGCTGTGCGGCATGGTCATCGCCGGCCTCGGCGCGCTCAACGACGTCACGATCACCCAGGCGTCGGCGGTGTGGGAGCTGCACGCAGCAAACCCTGCCGTTCCGCGCCGGCGCCTTTTCACCCGGGGCATGCGCATCGGCCGCGACCACATCGCCTCGACGGTCTACACCCTCGCCTTCGCCTACGTCGGCACCGCACTGCCGGTGCTCATGGCCGCCGCCCTCATGGACCGCGCGGCCCTCGACACCCTCATGGCCGGCGAGATCGCCGAGGAGGTCGTACGAACCCTCGTGTCCTCGATCGGCCTGGTGCTCGCGATCCCCGTCACCACGGGCATCGCCGCCGCCCTGGTGCGCACGAGCAGGCCGGGGACCCGCAGCCGGCCGCACGAGGACGAGCTCGGGCGGTCCGCGGAGGTCTCCGCCGCGGCGGCCCGCTGAGGGGCGCGCGGCATCTCACACCGCCGCGGGCTGACCGGTTTGCCACCACCAGGGACAATGGCGCGGTGAGCGCGCTGCAGATCGGACCCGTCACCGTGGGGAGCCCCGTCGTCCTGGCCCCCATGGCCGGCGTGACGAACCCGCCCTTCCGCAAGCTGTGCCGCGAGGCGGCCCTCGAGGCCCTGCCGGCCGACGCCCCCGCGGCGGTCCCCGGCGCACACGCCCCCGCCGGGCTGTACGTCACCGAGATGATCACCTCGCGCGCGCTCGTCGAGCGCACGCCCGAGACGATGCGCATGATCACCCCCGACCCGGAGGAGCCGGTCCGGTCGGTCCAGCTCTACGGGGTGGACCCGGCCACCATCGCCGCCGCGGTGCGCATCCTCGTCGCCGAGGACCGTGCGGACCACGTCGACCTCAACTTCGGGTGCCCGGTCCCCAAGGTCACCCGCAAGGGCGGCGGTGGGGCCCTTCCGTGGAAGCGCGACCTCTTCGAGGCCATCGTCACCGGCGCCGTCCAGGCGGCCCGCGAGGCCTCTGCCGCGCGCGACCGCGAGGTCCCCGTGACCGTCAAGATGCGCATGGGCATCGACGACGAGCACTTCACCTACCTCGACGCCGGCCGGATCGCCGAGCGCGCCGGCATCGCCTCCGTCGCGCTCCACGCCCGAACCGTGGCGCAGTACTACTCCGGGCAGGCCCGCTGGGAGGCGGTCGCCCGCCTCAAGGAGGCCGTGACGACCATCCCGGTGCTGGGCAACGGCGACATCTGGTCCGCCGAGGACGCCGCGGAGATGATGCGTCAGACCGGCTGCGACGGCGTGGTCGTGGGTCGCGGCTGCCAGGGCCGCCCGTGGCTGTTCACCGACCTCGTGGCCGCCGCGCATGGCTCCGACCGCCGCGTCACCCCGGGCCTGCGCGAGGTCGCCGCCGTCATCCGCCGCCACGCCGAGCTGATGGTCGAGCACTTCGGCGAGGAGGACCGGGCGCTGCGGGAGATGCGCAAGCACATGTCCTGGTACCTCAAGGGGTACGTGGTCGGCGGCGAGGCCCGGCACGCGCTCGGTCTCGTCTCCTCCCTCGCCGAGCTGGACGAGCGGCTGGCCGTGCTGGACCTCGACCAGCCCTACCCGGGCGAGGCCGCCGAGGGGCCCCGCGGGCGCGCGGGAAGCCCGAAGCAGCCGCACCTGCCCGAGGGCTGGCTCGCCAGCCGCGACGTCGACGAGGAGCTCCGGGCGGTGCTCGCCCAGGCGGAGCTCTCCGTCTCCGGCGGCTGACGAGCCGCGCTCAGCGCCTCGCCCAGACCGTGGCGTCCTGCGGGACGGTCACCGCTGCGCCGTCGTCCGCCGTCGGGGCGGAGGCGGCGACAACCTCCCAGCCGGCCGGCAGCCGCACAGGCGCCTCGCCGAGGTTGGTCAGCACCAGGACGTCGGGGCGGCCGGGCGCGGCGTTGACGAACGCGACGACGTCGTCCGACCCGGCGTGGTCCTCGTGCCAGGCGAGGGAGCCGAGACCCAGCCCGAGCTCGCGCCGCTTCCGAAGCGCCGCGCGGTAGAGCTCCAGCGTCGAGGTCGGCTCGCTCTCCTGGGCGTCGACGGCGTACGCGTCCCAGCCCGCGGGCTGCGGCAGCCAGGACAGCCCGGCCGAGGAGAAGCCGAACGACGGCGCGCCCGCCTCCCAGGGCAGCGGCACCCGGCAGCCGTCGCGGCCCTTCTCGGCGCCGTGGGTCCGGAAGAACGCCGGGTCCTCGCGGGCGTCGTCGGGCAGTGTGGTGTGCTCCGGCAGGCCGAGCTCCTCGCCCTGGTAGAGGTACGCCGACCCCGGCAGACCCAGCATCAGCAGGGTCGCCGCGCGGGCGCGCCGCAGCCCGAGGGCCGGGTCGGGCTGGACGTCCCCGGCGCCGATGCCGTTGGGGCCCTTGCCGGTCTCGGGCAGGCCGAGGCGGGAGGCGTGGCGCACGACGTCGTGGTTGGAGAGCACCCAGGTGGTCGGTGCGGCGACGGCGTCGTTGACGCGGTAGGACTCCTCGACGCAGCTGCGAAGCCGGGCGGCGGACCAGGGGGAGACGAGGAAGGCGAAGTTGAACGCCTGGTGCATCTCGTCCTCGCGCACGTACCGGGCGAGGCGCTCGAGCGGGTCCACCCATGCCTCGGCCACGAGGATGCGCTCGCCCGGGTACTCCTCGAGCACGCGCCGCCAGGAGCGGTAGATCTCGTGCACACCGTCCTGGTCGAACATCGGCGGGTGGGCGCGGTGGCGCCCGCCCTCCTCCGCACCCGCCACCATCTCCACGTGGCCGCCCCAGTCCGGCAGGCCGGCGGCCTTGACGAGGCCGTGGGCGACGTCGACGCGGAAGCCGTCCACCCCCCGGTCCAGCCAGAAGCGCAGGACCGACTCCATCTCGTCGTGGACCTCGGGGTTCTCCCAGTTGAGGTCGGGCTGGCTCGAGTCGAACAGGTGCAGGTACCACTGGCCGTCCCGCTCCCACGGGCTGCCCGCGGCGTCGTCGCGGTCGCAGACCCGGGTCCAGGCCGCGCCGCCGAAGATGGACTCCCAGTTGTTCGGCGGCTCCTCGCCCACCTCGCCGCCCCCCTCGCGGAAGACGTACCGGGCCCGCTCCGGGCTGGCGGGCCCCGCCTCGAGCGCCGCGCGGAACCACGCGTGCTCGTCCGAGGTGTGGTTGGGCACGAGGTCGACGATGACCCGCAGGCCCAGGTCGTGGGCGCGCGCGAGCAGCGCGTCGGCGTCCGCGAGGGTGCCGAAGCGCGGGTCGACGTCGCGGTAGTCGGAGACGTCGTAGCCGCCGTCGTTCTGGGGCGAGCGGTAGAAGGGCGAGAGCCAGAGGGCGTCGACGCCGAGGGCGGCCAGGTGGTCCAGCCGGGCCGTGATGCCGGGAAGGTCGCCCATCCCGTCGCCGTTCCCGTCCGCGAAGGACCGCGGGTAGACCTGGTAGATCACCGCATGACGCCACCACGCCTCGTCCCGGCCGGGTTCCGGGGTGTGCACGGTCAGGGAACGGGTGGGGGTACGGACGGTCACTTCTCTCCTACGTCGATCTGGTCTGGTCGGGGGCGGGGACGTGTTGTCGGCAGCGGGTTCGTCGGCCTGGGCCGCCCCGGACCACGGTCCGCGAGCGCGGCCCGGTGCCGGCGTCGGCCGGTCGTGCCGCACAAGCCTCGCCCGGTCCGGCTGGACGGGCCTCGGACGGCCGGGCGCACCGGCCACCTGCCGCGAGGCGCGCCGGTCGGACGCGCCGCTCGGCAGGCCCGGCCGGCGGGAAGCCGTCCGCCAGGGTCGCACGAGCCGGGGCTCGCACGCACATCGGCCGGGCGGCTCGCCGCCGGCTCGGGCCGACGTCGGCCGGGGCGGCTCGTCGTGGCTCGTACGGGCATAGTCCGGGCGGATCCTGACGCTGGCGACGGGGCGACGACGCCGGACTCAGTAGGCCGGGGGCGCGGCGTCGGTGGAGCCGCGGACGATCAGCTCGGGGACGAAGATCAGCTCGCCCCGGGGCACCTGCGACCCGCCGATCTCCGCCACCAGCGTGGTGACCGCCGCCTGGCACATGGCGGCGACCGGCTGGCGGATCGTGGTCAGCGGCGGGTGCGTGAAGGGGATGAGGGGGGAGTCGTCGTACCCGATGACGGAGAGGTCCGCGGGGACCTGCCGCCCGTTCGACCGGGCGGCCCGCACGACGCCGAGGGCCATGAGGTCGGACCCGCAGATGATCGCGGTGCAGCCGGCCTCGATCAGCTCGGTGCCCGCCGCCACCCCGCCCTCGACGGTGAACAGGGTCGTCACGACGCTGGGCCGGGGCTCGTCGACGTACTCGGCCATGGCCTCCTCGAAGCCCACGCGCTTGCGGTGGGCCGGCACGAAGCGTTCCGGGCCGATCGCCAGGCCGATCTTGCGGTGCCCCTGGGAGACCAGGTGACGGACGGCCAGCTCCATGCTGCCGCGGTCGTCGGTGGAGAAGGACGGGGCGTCGATCGCCGGGTTGTGCCCGTTGAGGAGCACGAACGGCAGACCGCGCTCGCGCAGTCGCTGGTAGCGCGCCGGGTCGGCGCTCGTGTCCGCGTGCAGGCCCGAGACGAAGACGATGCCGTCGACGCCGTGCTCGAGGAGCATCTCGACGTACTGGTCCTCGGTGGTGCCGCCGGGGGACTGGGTGCACAGCAAAGGCGTCAGGCCCATGGTCGAGAGCACTGACTCCACCGCCTGGGCGAAGGCCGGGAAGACGGGGTTGGACAGCTCGGGCACGATGAGGCCGACGAGCCCGGCCGAGCGGGCGCTCAGCTTGTCCGGGCGCTCGTAGCCGAGCATGTCGAGGGCGGCCAGGACGGCCCGGCGCGTCTCTCCGGCGACGCCGGGCTTGTCGTTGAGCACCCGGGACACGGTGGCGGTGCTGACGCCGGCCTGCTCGGCGACGTCGGTCAGTCTGGTGCGCCCTTGCATGGCAGACCCGGCTTTCTCCTACGTGCACGCGGCGATGCGCGCATTGACGATGAAACTGTTGTCTGAAAGTTACTGCAAGAAGTTGCAATCGCGCTACTTCCCGGTCTACTGTCCACTCATCCGGACCGGTTCCGTCGGCGACGGGCCACCCGCGACTGAATATTCCATCAATCTCACAGGAGACGAAGATGCGACGGAGCATCACCCTTGCGGCAGCGGTCGGGATGACCCTGACCCTGGCCGCGTGCGGCGGCGGAAGCCCTGAGGCGGACACCACCGCCGAGCCCGCGGCGGGCGAGACCTCTGCGGCCGCCGGCGACAGCGGGACGCTCACCATCTGGGTCGACGAGACGCGCCAGGCCGCCGTCGAGGCCGCCGCCGCGGCGTTCGAGGAGGAGACCGGCGCCACCGTCGAGACCGTCCTGAAGAACTTCGAGGAC
This sequence comes from Georgenia daeguensis, assembly GCF_039537705.1. Classification (NCBI taxonomy): domain Bacteria; kingdom Bacillati; phylum Actinomycetota; class Actinomycetes; order Allobogoriellales; family Allobogoriellaceae; genus Georgenia; species Georgenia daeguensis. The sequence continues at coordinate 269,966 of NZ_BAABBA010000002.1, read as the reverse complement.
ATCCGCGCGGACTTCCTCGCCCAGGTCCCCACGGGCGAGGGCCCGGACATCACGGTCGGCGCGCACGACTGGCTCGGCGAGATGACCGCCAACGGCGTCGTCGCCCCCATCGAGCTGGGTGACAAGGCCGGCGAGTTCGAGACCGTCGCGGTCGAGGCCTTCACGCAGGACGGCCAGGTCTACGGCCTGCCCTACGCGGTCGAGAACATCGGACTCATCCGCAACACCGCGCTCGCCGCCGAGGCGCCCGCCACCTGGGACGACGCCGTCGCCGCCGGCCAGGCCGCCGGCACGAAGTACCCGATCCTCCTCCAGCTGGGCGAGGAGGGCGACCCGTACACCATGTACCCGATGCAGACCTCCTTCGGTGCGCCGGTGTTCGTGCAGAACGAGGACGGCTCCTACGCCCCCGAGCTCGCGCTCGGCGGGGAGAACGGCAACGCCTTCGCCGAGTGGCTGGCCGCGCAGGGCGAGGCGGGCACGCTGGACACCGCCATCACCTACGACATCGCGGTGGAGGCCTTCGCGAACGGCGAGTCGCCCTTCATCATCGGCGGACCGTGGATGGTCGCCAGCTTCGAGGGCCTGGACCTCGCGGTCGACCCGATCCCGAGCGCCGGCGGCGAGCCCGCCCAGCCGTTCGCGGGCGTCCAGGGGTTCTACGTCAACGCGCAGAGCGACAACGCCCTGCTCGCCAACGACTTCCTCGTCAACTTCATGTCCACCGAGGAGGCCCAGCTCGCCCTCTACGAGGCGGGTGACCGTCCCCCGGCTCTGATCGCCGCCGCCGACACCGCCTCTTCCGACCCGGTCACCGCCGGGTTCCGCGAGGTCGGCACCGACGCGGTGCCCATGCCCTCCATCCCGGAGATGGGCTCCGTCTGGGCCTTCTGGGGCGTCACCGAGGCCGCGATCGTCAACGGTTCCCAGGAGCCGGTGGCGGCCTGGGAGAAGATGGTCGCCGACATCCAGGGCGCGCTCGACGCCGCCTGAACCACCCCCGGGCGGGTGCGCGGCTCCGGCCGCGCACCCGCCCGGACCGCTCCAACCCCCGGGGTCGACGACGAACCCCACGAACGGTCAGGCAACGACAGCCTGACGGAGGTCCCTCATGAGCGCCCGCACCGACGTGGAGCGACAGGCCCAGGACGCACGGCGGCCTCTGCCGCCGGCCCCGCGCACCTCGCACGCCCGAACCTTCACCCGTGGCTTCCTCGCCAAGGTGGTGCTGATGGCGCTGGTCAACGCCTTCGGCGTGTACGTGATCCTGGCCGCCTGGGCCGCCGAGTCCTACGGCGTCATGGGCGTGATGATCGCGCTCGTCCTCGCCGCCGACTACGTGTACTTCTCGAGGCGCACCCTGCCGATGAAGTACCTGCTTCCCGGGCTGGCGTTCCTGCTCCTGTACCAGGTCTTCGTCGTCGGCTACACCGGGTACGTGGCGCTCACGAACTACGGGGACGGCCACAACTCCACCAAGGAGGACGCCGTCGAGGCCCTCCTCATCCAGAACGAGCGGCGCGTCGAGGGGTCGGCCGCATACCCGCTCGCCGTGCTCGACGACGGCGGCGAGCTGGCCTTCGCGATCGTCGACGACGGCGAGGTGCGCGTCGGCCGCGCCGAGACGCCGCTGGAGACGGTGGGGGACGCCGTCGTCTCCGACGGGACCGTCACCGAGGTCCCCGGCTACGAGGTGCTCCCGCGCCAGCAGGTGCTCGAGCGTCAGGCCGAGGTCACGGCGCTGCGGGTGCCGGTGTCCGAGGACCCCGCGGACGGCTCGGTCCGCACCCAGGACGCCCGCAACGGCTACGTCTTCGTCTCGACCCTGACGTACGACGAGGGCGCCGACACCATGACGGACACCCTCACCGGGACGGTCTACACCCCCAACGACGACGGCATGTTCGAGGCGCCCGACGGCACCACCCTGCCCGTGGGCTGGAAGGTCTTCGTCGGCCTCGAGAACTTCGCCACCGCGTTCGGCGACGCGCGCTACTCCGGGCCGTTCCTCCAGGTCCTGGCGTGGACCCTCGCCTTCGCGGTGCTGTCCGTGGTCACCACGTTCCTGCTCGGGCTCTTCCTCGCGATGGTCTTCAACGACGAGCGCGTGCGGGGCCGCAAGATCTACCGCACGCTGCTGATCCTGCCCTACGCCTTCCCGGGATTCCTCGCCGCCCTGCTGTGGTCCGGGCTCCTCAACCGCCGCTTCGGCTTCATCAACTCGGTGCTGCTCGGCGGGGCGGAGATCCCGTGGCTCACCGACCCGTGGCTGGCGAAGCTGTCCGTGCTGGGGGTGAACCTGTGGCTGGGGTTCCCGTACATGTTCCTCATCTGCACCGGCGCCCTGCAGTCGATCCCGAAGGACGTGCTCGAGGCCGCCAAGATCGACGGCGCCGGCCGCTTCCGCACCTGGCGCTCCGTGATCATGCCGCTGCTCATGGTCTCCACCGCACCGCTGCTGATCTCCTCCTTCGCCTTCAACTTCAACAACTTCAACCTGATCTACATGCTCACCGGCGGCGGGCCACGCATGGCGGACGCCTCCGTCCCCATCGGCCACACCGACATCCTGATCTCGATGGTGTACTCGATCTCCGGCCTGGACGGCACCGCTGCCAAGGACTACGGCCTGGCCAGCGCCCTGTCGATCGTGATCTTCCTGATCGTGGCGACCATCTCGGTGATCAGCTTCCGCCGCACCCGCTCGCTCGAGGAGATCAACTGACATGGCCACCTCAACTGTCCCCACGGCGGCGCCGGTCAACCGGGTGAGCCGCAGGCGCTGGTTCAGCGAGGTCGGCTGGCGGCACGTCGTCGGCGTCGTCGCCGTCGTCTACGCGGCGTTCCCGATCGTCTACGTCATCTCCGCCTCGCTCAACGCGGGCGGCACCCTCACCGGCTCGAACGATCTCTTCAGCGAGGTCAGCGGCGCCAACTACGCCGAGCTGAACGGCACGTACTTCTGGACCTGGGCGCGCAACACCCTCTTCATCGGCACCGTCACCGCCGTCGGCACGGTCCTCATGGGTGCGGCGGCGGCGTACGCGTTCTCGCGGTTCCGGTTCACCGGTCGGCGGGTTGGCCTCATGGCGCTGCTCGTGATCCAGATGTTCCCGCAGATCCTCGCGTTCGTCGCGATCTTCCTCCTGCTGCTGGGGCTGCGGAACGTCGTGCCGGTCCTCGGCCTGAACAGCCAGATCGGGCTGATCTGCGTGTACCTCGGCGGCGCGCTCGGGGTGAACACGTTCCTGATGTACGGGTTCTTCAACACCGTCCCGCGCGAGCTGGACGAGGCGGCGAAGATCGACGGCGCCTCGCACGCCCAGATCTACTGGACGATCATCCTGCGGCTCGTCGCGCCGATCCTGGCGGTGGTCGGCCTGCTGTCCTTCATCAGCACGTTCTCCGACTTCGTCATCGCGCGGGTGATCCTGCAGTCGGAGCAGAACTGGACCCTCGCGGTCGGTCTGTACGGCTGGGTGTCCTCGCTGCTGGACGCCAACTGGGGCCTCTTCGCCGCCGGCGCGGTGATCAGCGCCGTACCCGTGCTGGTGCTGTTCCTCTTCCTGCAGCGCTACATCGTCGGCGGCCTGACGGCGGGCGCGGTCAAGGGCTGACCCGCCGCTGCCGTCAGGCGAGCGAGATCCACACGGTCGTGTCCGGCGGCAGGTTGACGACGCCGTCCCGCGCGCCGAGCAGCTCGTCGCTGGCGTGCAGGATCTCCCGCTCGACAGGCACGAGCACGTCGCGCTCGGACAGGTTCGTCAGCACCAGCACCTCCCGGTTGAGGAAGGCCAGGGTCTCGGGTCCGGGTGCGTCGTCGACCCAGGCCAGCGGACCGGTGCCGAGCGACAGCTCTCGGCGCAGCCGGAGCGCCTGCCGGTACCGCTCGAAGGCCGACCCGGGCACCCCGCGCTGCTCGTCCGCCAGGCGGGCCACCTCGGCGATGGTCCCGGCAGGGTCGTCGGGCCGTGGCGCGAGGCCGACCGCCTCGCCCTGGGGGACGTACGTGGTGCCCGGCAGGGCGGCCATCAGCAGGGTCGCGGCACGGCGCCGCCGGCCCGCCGCCTCGGGGTCGAGACCCCACGAGGGGGCGGAGGCGTGGGTCAGGTCGGTCAGGGTCCAGCCGGCCGGGGCGCCGACGGCGTCGCGCTGCAGGTAGGAGTCGGAGATCGTGGCGCGCAGCGGGGCGGCCTCCCACGGCGTCACGGCGAGCCGGTCGTCGCGGGTGACGTGCAGCCAGTCCTCGTGGAGGTGCTCGGCCAGCGCCTCCGGCTCCCGGGCGGTGACCGCACCGGTCAGCACGGCGTCCGCGTCCGCGACGAGGGCGTGGAGCGCGCCGAGGTCGATACCCGCGTGGCCGTGCTCGCCGGCCCCGAGGCTGACGCCGAGGTCGATGCCGTCGACGCCGTGGGCGACCCAGGCGGACGCCCGGGCGAGGTGCCAGCCGTCACGGTCCGCCCCGCCCTCGTCGGTCCCCATGAAGGAGACGATCACGCGGATGCCGCGCTGGTGCGCGCGGCGGAGGAAGTCCTCCACGACGTCCCGCGCGGCCGGGTCGTCGGGAGAGACCGCGGGGACGCGGATCAGCAGGGCGTTCGCCCCCAGTCGCGCGACGTGGGAGACGCCGGCCGACATCGCGGCGAGCGCGTCGAGGTCCGCCGTCCCGAGCACCTGGTAGACCACGGCCTGCTGCCACCAGGGCTGGCTGCCGCGGGCGCCGCGGTGCACGAGCGTGGTGGTGGTGACCTCGCCGAGCCTGTCGAGGGCCCGCTCGCGCTGCTCCTCCGCCGGAGCCAGCTCGCCCATGCCCGCGTCGTCCATGTGGGTGTCGGTCACCCGCCCATTGTGGCTCACGAGCGCCGACGGCACCGTTCGTCCCGTAGGCTCGCCGCGTGCCCGATCCCTTCGTCCCCGACCGCTCCCCGGGGGCCCGCGAGGCCACGCGCCGCGCGGGTGAGCCCGAGGCGTACACGGGGCACGACCGCGAGCGGTGGTGGAGCGAGGCCCCCAAGAACCCCCGCAGGACGGCGTTCGAGCGCGACCGCGCCCGCGTGCTCCACTCCTCGGCGCTGCGTCGTCTCGGCGCCAAGACGCAGGTGCTCGGCCCCTCGAGCGACGACTTCGTCCGCACCCGCCTGACCCACTCGCTCGAGGTGGCGCAGGTGGGTCGCGAGCTCGGCAAGGTGCTCGGCTGCGACCCGGACGTCGTCGACACCGCCTGCCTCTCCCACGACCTCGGGCACCCGCCGTTCGGCCACAACGGCGAGCGCGCCCTGCACGAGGTGGCCGCCGGCATCGGCGGCTTCGAGGGCAACGCCCAGACCCTCCGGCTGCTCTCCCGCCTCGAGCCGAAGGTCTTCGCCGACGACGGAACCGGCGTGGGCCTCAACCTCACGCGAGCCAGCCTGGACGCCGCCACCAAGTACCCCTGGCAGGCCGGGGACGGGCCACGACGGCCCGACGGCTCCACCACCCGAAAGTTCGGCGTCTACCCCGACGACGAGCCGGTCTTCACGTGGCTGCGGCAGGGGGCGCCCGAGCGGCACCGGTGCCTCGAGGCGCAGGTGATGGACCTCGCCGACGACATCTCCTACTCGGTGCACGACGTCGAGGACGCCATCGTGGGGGGCCGGGTCGACCTGGCCGGCCTGCGCACCGCGGGGGAGCAGGACCGGGTGGTGGCCCAGGTGCGGGACTGGTACGACCCGCCGGTGGGCGACGACATGCTGGGCGCCGCCCTCGAGCGGCTGATCAGCCACCCCATCTGGGTGCAGTCCTACGACGGCTCCCGGCGCGACCTGGCCCGGCTCAAGGACCTGACCAGCCAGCTCATCGGGCGGTTCTGCGCCGCCGCCGAGGACGCCACCCGCGAGCGGTACGGCCCCGGCCCGCTCACCCGGTACGACGCCGACCTGATCGTGCCGGACGAGACGCTCGCCGAGATCGTCGTCCTCAAGGGCGTCGCGGCGCTGTACGTGATGGCGCCGCGCGAGCACGAGCCGCTGTACCTGGCGCAGCGCACGGTGCTGTTCGACCTCGTCGACGTGCTCGCCGAGAGCGGCCCGCAGCACCTCGAGTCCCCGTTCGCGGCCGACTGGCGCGAGGCGGGCGACGACGCCGCCCGGCTTCGCGTGGTCATCGACCAGGTCGCCTCGCTCACGGACACCTCCGCGCAGCAGTGGCACGCCCGGCTCTGCGGCATGCTCTCCTCGGTGTACTAGAGCCGGCCGTCCACAGGCACCGGGCCGTGCGCGGACCTCCCCGGGGCGCGGACCGGGAACCGGACGCCGGGTGCCTACACTGGCGTCATGGCAGGCCTGATCCGGCGCGAGGACATCGCGGCAGTTCGCGAACGTGCTCGGATCGACGAGGTCGTCGGCACCTACGTGACCCTCAAGCCCGCCGGTGTCGGCTCGATGAAGGGCCTGTGCCCGTTACACGACGAGCGCACACCCTCCTTCCACGTGCGGCCCCAGCTGGGGCTGTGGCACTGCTTCGGCTGCGACGAGGGCGGCGACGTCATCTCCTTCGTCCAGAAGATCGACCACCTGCCGTTCGCGGAGGCCGTGGAGCACCTCGCCGCCAAGGTGGGCGTCCAGCTGCGCTACGAGGACGGGGACGGCCACGCCCGCCCTCGCGAGGAGCCCGGGCGCCGGCAGCGACTCATCGAGGCGCACCGCGTGGCCGAGGAGTACTTCGCCGGGCAGCTCGACTCGCCCGGCGCCGCCCCCGCGCGGCAGTTCCTCGCCGAGCGCGGCTTCGACCGGCAGGCCGCCGCGACGTTCGGCGTCGGGTACGCCCCGCAGGGGTGGGACAACATGCTCCGGCACCTGCGCGGCCGCGGGTTCACCGAGGCCGAGCTCACCGCCTCCGGCCTCGTCTCCCAGGGCAACCGGGGGGTCTACGACCGCTTCCGCGGCCGCCTCGTCTGGCCCATCCGGGACATCACCGGCGAGACGGTCGGCTTCGGCGCCCGCCGGCTGCTCGAGGAGGACCAGGGCCCGAAGTACCTCAACACCCCCGAGACCGCCATCTACAAGAAGTCCCACGTCCTCTACGGCCTCGACCTCGCCAAGCGGGCCATCGCCAAGGAGCGCAAGGTCGTCGTCGTCGAGGGGTACACCGACGTCATGGCCGCCCACCTGGCGGGGGTGGGCACCGCCGTCGCCACGTGCGGGACCGCGTTCGGGACTGACCACATCCGCATCGTGCGCCGGCTGCTCGGCGACTCCGTCGACTCCGCCACAGGGGTCATCTTCTCCTCCGGCGCCACCTACGGCGGCGAGGTCATCTTCACCTTCGACGGCGACTCCGCCGGGCAGAAGGCCGCCCTGCGCGCCTTCGAGGAGGACCAGCGCTTCGCGTCCCAGACCTTCGTGGCCGTCGGGCCCGACGGGCTGGACCCGTGCGACCTGCGGCTCCAGCGCGGCGACGCCGCGGTGCGCGACCTCGTCGCGGCCCGTCAGCCGCTGTTCGCGTTCGCCATCCGCTCCGTGCTCGCCCAGCTGGACCTGGCCACGGCGGAGGGCCGGGTCGCCGCCCTGCGCGCCGCGGCCCCGGTGGTCGCCGGGATCCGGGACCGGGCGCTGCGCTCGGAGTACGCCCGCTCGCTGGCCGGCTGGCTGGGCATGGACGAGGTGGCGGTGCGCCGGGCGGTGCAGGCGGCGGAACGCTCGGGCCGGGGCGGGCCGGGCGGGGACGAGCCGTCCGGGCGTGCGGGCGACGGCCGGTCCGGATGGACCAGACCCGAGGGCGGCGGCAGGCCCGACGGCGGGAGCCGGTTCGAGGGCGGTGGCCGGTACGGCGGCGGCAGGTTCGACGGCGGCCCTGCCGCGCAGGCAGGCGGCCGTCCCGACGGCGGCGGCCCGCGGGCCTTCCGTGAGGATCCGGTGGCCCAGCTCGAGCGTCAGGTCCTCGAGGTGGTCCTGCAGCTCCCGCAGCACGCCCTGGGTGCCGGCTTCGACGCGCTGGCGCCGGACACCTTCACCGTGCCCGCCTACCGCGGCGTCCACGACGCGATCCGCGCCGCGGGCGGGACGACGGCCTACGGCCAGGAGGTCGAACGGCTCACCGCCCAGGGCGCGGGCGGGGACGTGGCCGGGCACGCCGCGGCCCGGTGGGCCGAGCAGGTCCGCGAGAACGCGGTCGGGCCGGTGGCGGGCGTCATCACCGAGCTCGCCGTCGCGCCGCTGCCGGAGGACCGGCCGGAGTCGCTGGCCGGGTACGCCCAGGGGGTGCTCGTCGCCCTCATCCGCATGGGCCTGACCCGGGAGATCGCCGACGTCAAGGGCAGGCTGCAGCGCACCGACCCCGCGGACCCGGGCTACGGGCAGATCTTCGCCGACCTCATGGAGCTGGAGAACCGGCGCCGCTCGCTCAGCCGCGAGTGAGGGCCGCGCGGCACCGGTGAGACGGGGGGCCGATCGCCCCTGGGAGGCGCGAGCGCCGCGCTACCGTGATCGGCACGCTCAGTCGCGCCCTCAGCGAGGAGACACCGCATGGCCACGGCACTCGAGGAACCCGCACGGCGCCCGCCCGCGGCCGGCGGCGCCGCGGTCGAGGCGCTCGACGCGCTGGAGGCGGCCGGCGTCGCCCTCGCGGTGCTGCGCGGAGCGCCCGGACGGCCCGGCGGCGACGTCGACGTGCTGGTCGCGCCGGCCGACGAACAGCGGGCCCGGCGGCTCCTGGCCCGGCACGGGTGGCTGGCCGCCCCGGCGGCGGGGCACGGCACGCACCGGTTCTACGTCCGCTACGACGAGGCGTCAGGAACCTGGCACGAGCTGGACGTCGTCACCCGCCTCGATCTCGGCCCCTCCCAGGCCTACCGCACCGAGCTCGCCGGGCCGTGCCTCGCACGGCGTGAGCGCACCGGGGACGGTCCGGCCCGCCTGCACCCCCAGGACGACTTCTGGCTGCGGTTCCTCCACCTGGCCCTCAAGGGTCCAGAGGCGGCGCCGCGGCTCGGGGCCCCGCCGCCCGGTCCTCCGGAGGGGCCGGCGGCGCGGCACGTCGCCCGGCTGCTGCCCGGCGGCGAGGACGGGCTCGAGACCGTCCTGGAGGCCAGCCGGCAGGTGGACTGGGAACGGGTGCGCACGGCGCAGCGCGAGCTGCGCTCGGCGTGGCGTCGGGCGGAGGGACCGGCGGTGGCCGCGCGGCACGCGGTGAGCTGGGTGAGGCGACGCACCGCCCCCGCGCCCGGGGTGTCGCTCGCGCTGCTCGGGCTGGACGGCGCCGGCAAGTCCACCGTGGCCGCGCGCCTGCTCGCGGACGTTCCGTGGCCCACCGTGTCGCTGTACCTGGGGGTCTGGCGCGAGTCCGCCGCCGACCACGCGCTGCGCCACGTCCTCGGCGCCCGGCTCCTCCTGCGCCTGGGCCGGCTGACCACGACCGCGCTGCGCGCGCGCTACCACCGTGCCCTGGGACGCGTCGTGCTCCTGGACCGGCACGTGATCGACGCCGTGCTCCCGTCGCCCGATCTGGACTGGAAGGGCCGGGTGACGGCCGCCCTGGTCCTGCGCACCGCGCCCGACCCCGACCGGCTCGTCTTCCTCGACGCGCCCGCCGAGGTGGTGTTCGCGAGAAAGGGTGAGCTCACGCCGGACGAGCTCGAGCGTCGCCGGGCGTACTACCGCTCGCTCGACGGGCGGTTCCCCCAGCTCGTCACGGTCGACGCCACCCAGCCTCTCGAGCAGGTGGTCCGGGAGGTCAACGCCCTGCTCTGGTCGGACCTGCAGCGGCTGGTCGGCCACGAGCGGCGATGAGGTGCCCCGGGTGGTGACGGCCGCCGGGACCGGCGGGCAGGTCCGCGGGTCGAGCGTCCTCCTCGTCGGCCAGGTGCTCGCCCTCGCGGTCGGCTTCCTCGTGCAGGTGCTCACCGTCAGGAACCTGACGAAGGAGGACTACGGCGCGTTCGCGTGGGCGCTGTCCGTGGTGCTGCTGGCGCAGTCGCTCCTGCCCCTGGGGCTCGACCGCGCCAACGCCCGCTTCCTGGCGCTCTACGACGAGCGCCGCGACTACCCGCGGCTCTTCGGGTTCATGGCGGTGGAGGCGGTCGTCATCCTCGGCCTCGGGACCGCCGCGGTGGCTGCGACGTGGGCGCTGACGGGACCGATCGGCGCCGTCGCCCCGTCGCAGCAGGCGGTGGCGCTGCTCGCCGTGCTCATCGTCCTGGCGCCGGTGCAGGCGGTCGACATCGTCGTCGTCGAGATGTTCGCCGTCTTCGCCTCGCCCTGGTCCGTCTTCCTGCGGCGCTACGTTCTCGAGCCGCTGCTGCGGCTGGCCGTGGTGGTGCTCCTGGTGACGGGCGACCGCGGCCCCACCTTCCTCGCCGCAGGCTACGTCGCGGCGGCCGCCGTCGGGCTCGCGCTCTACCTCGTCCTGCTGCGCCGGATGTTCCGCCGCATCGGCCTGGCCTCTCACTTCCGACCCCGCGAGCTGGTCCTGCCGTGGCGCGAGGTCGCCGGCTTCTGCGGCCCGATGCTGCTCACGACGCTGGTCGCCGTGGCCACCACCGAGCTCGCCGCCGTGGTGCTCGGGCAGAGCGCCGGCCCCGAAGAGGTCGCGACCTTCCGCGCCGTCCAGCCCTTCGCGGCGCTGAACCTGGTGGCCCTCTACGCGTTCACCACCCTGTTCACGCCGGCGCTGTCCCGGCTCGCGGCCCGGCGGGCGGGGGAGGAGATGGCGGGCCTGTACTGGCAGTCCGCGCTCTGGGTCGCCGTGCTGACGTTCCCGGTCGTGGCGGTGACGACGGCGTTCGCCGGCCCGTTCATCGCCTTCGTCCTCGGGGAGCGGTACGCCACCTCGGCGAGCGTGCTCGTCATCCTCTCGGCCGGCTACTACCTCAACGCCGCCCTCGGCTTCAACGGCCTCACCGTGCAGATCCTCGGCAGGAGCCGGTGGGTCCTGCTCACGAGCGTGGTCACCCTGGTGTGCGCCGGGATCGCGGTAGCCGTCCTCGCCCCGCGGTACGAGGCGGTCGGCGCGGCGGTGGCGGTGCTCCTGACCCTCGTGGTGCACAACGTGCTCAAGCAGGCGGGCCTCGCGGGACTGGGTATCGGCGTGTGGAACCGGCAGCACGCCACGGTGCTCGCCTCCCTGTTCGCGGTCGTGCTCGCGCTGGCCGCGCTGGGCGCGCTGCTCGACCTCAGCCTGTGGGTGGCGCTGCCGCTGGTGGCTCTCGTCTGGCTGGTGGTGCTCCGGCAGACCCGTGGCGTCCTCCGCCTCGCCGACGCGTTCCCGGAGGTCCGCAAGGTGCCCGTCCTGCGCAGGCTGCTCGGATGAGCGGCGACGCCCCGATGACCGGCCTGGCGCCGCTCATGCTCTGGCCGACGGCGGACTGGCGGTTCCTCCTGCCCGAGCCGGTCGACCGTGTCGGGTTCGTCGGGCCGCCCGCTCCCGGGGAGATCGAGGTGCTGCTCGAGGCCGGCGTCCGGGTCGTGAGTCTGACGGGCGCCGCGCTCGGCCCCGGGCGCGGGCCGTCCGACGGTCCGGGTGCGGCGGGTGACGCGGCCGGGTCGTCCGGGCCGGCGGTGCCCGGCTCCTGCGGGCAGGCGGCGGCCGCGTCGTCCGACCTGGACGTGGTGGTGGTGTCCGAGGACCGGGCCGACGCCCTGGACCTCGCGGCGGCTGCCCTGCGGCCCGACGGCTGGATCCTCCTGCGTGTGGGGCGGGGCGCCCACGACCCGGCCTGGCCATCGCTGCGGGCGCGGGCCGGCGCCGGTACGCTCGCCGGACCCGTTGCGCGTCCGCTCGCCGGTCTGCTCGCCGTCACGCGCGGCGCGGCCGGCACCTGGACGCGGCGGGCACGGGCCGCGGGGCTGGAGGTGGCAGCCTGCTACTGGCACGCGCCCGACGCGCGCCGGTGCTCCTACGTCGTGGCGCTGGACGGGCGCACCGCCGTCGACGCCGTGCTGCGCCGTCACCAGGGTGTCCGGTTCGGGGCCGCGAAGTCGCTGGTGGCACGGGCGCTGAACCGGACGGGGCTCGCGCACCTCCTCGCCCGGCACGTCACCATCGTCACCCGGGCCGGTGACGGGACTCCCGCGCGACGGCGCCCCCCACCGGACGGGGTGCGCAGCGGGCCCTCCGTCCTGCCCGAAGCCGTCGAGGCGCGCCTCGGCGGCGCCGCGAGGTTCCTCGTCACACCGTGGTTCGAGGCCTCGCGCCACGTCGTGTGCCTCTACCTCGACCCCGCCACCGCCGTCCCGGTCGCCGTGGCGAAGCTCCCGCGGCGACCGTGGGACGTGGGCGGGATCCGCCACGAGGCAGGCGTGCTGCGCGACCTCGCACGGCGGACCGACGCCCTGGCCGGACGCGCCCCGGCGGTGCGGGACCTCGTGCTCGAGGGGCGCCCGTACCTGCTGGAGTCGGCCGTGGTGGGTGCGGCCGTCGGGCCCGAGGCGGTCCGCTCGACACCCCGCGAGACGATCGAGCAGGCGCTCGGGCTGCTCGCCGCCATGCCGACCACCGGCACGACCGGCCAGGACCCCACGTGGTTCGCCCGCCTCGTCGAGCAGCCGCTGACCGACGTCGCCGCCAACGTCGCGCTCGCGGGCGTCCCGCGCCTGGTGGACGAGACTCTCGCGCACCTCGAGGCGCTGCGTGGAGCCGACCTGCCCCTGGTCTTCGAGCACGGCGACCTCGGCCACCCCAACCTCGTGCTCGGCGCGCACGGCCTCGGTGCCGTCGACTGGGAGCGCGCGGAGCCGTACGGGCTCCCGGGCCACGACCTGTGCTTCTTCCTCCAGTACGCGGCGGAGTCGCTGCACGGCACGTTCGAACGGCCAGGCCAGCTACGCGCGTTCGACGACGCGTTCACCGGCCCCCGGGCGTGGGCCCGTCCGTGGCTGCAGCGCTACGCCCGTGAGCGCGGGCTGGACGACTCGTGGTGGCCGGCGCTGATCCTGGCGACCTGGGCACGCTCCTCGGCCGGACTGCTGCGCAGGCTCGGGCCGGGAGGACCGCGGTCGCCGGAGGCGTCGACGCCGGTCTCGGACGGCGGGCTGGCGGCGGCGTTCGAGGCGGACCGCGACCTGGCGCTGTGGCGGCACGCCGTCGACCGGTTCGGGCGGCTGCTCACCTGAGCGGAGCGCGCCCCGTCGCCGGTCTGCTCGCCCGGTGCCTCCGGGCCTGCACCGCAGTCGCCGCGAGGGCGGCAAGCGTGAGGGCGAGGAGCGCGACGTCCGTGTCCCACGCCCGGGCGAAGCTCATCGCGGTGCTCACCAGAACACCGATCGCGAGGCTGAGGGGCACCGCGACGACGAGCTCGGACAGAACGTCGTCGAACCGTACGAAGCCGGTCACCGCGAGACCCGGGCCCAGGACGAGGAAGACGAGCACGGCGACCGGCCGTGCGGGCCCCCCGGCTCCCGCCGCGGCCAGGACGTCCGCCAGGGCCCCGGCCACGAGGGCGGCCGCGACGACGAACCGGCGGTCCCGTCGCAGCACGTCCACCACTCGGCCGATCACGGCTCCACCACCCTCTGGAGCCGGTAGATGCGTGCGTCCGGCCCCGAGTACACGACCTCGAAGAGCGGGGACGAGGCCAGGACGGCCTCGAGCGAGTCGACCTGCTCCGGCGTCGCCAGCCGGTACAGGTCCGCGTAGTCGGCCTGGCTCGAGCTCAGGACGAAGTAGGCGTCCGCCTCGGGCACGTCGCGGACCTCCATGGAGAAGCGGGTGTACGCCTCCAGGATCCGCACCAGGCGTGGCACGTCCGCGGCCGTGAAGGTGTGGTTGCGGTACCGGGGCTCCTCGACCAGCAGGCTGTTGGTCTGGAACCGGCCGTAGTTGCCCTCCAGCCGGGAGGGGAAGTTGCCCACCATCAGCATCATGAGGGAGGCGTCGGGCACGTTGTCGTAGAACCAGGTGGACGCGGCGACCTCGTCGGCGCGTATCCGGTTGACCTTCTCCAGGCCGTAGCCGGCCACCACCAGGCCGCAGGCCAGGACCAGGAGCAGGAGCGGTGTCACGACCGCGCGCCCCCAGGCCGTGACCCCGGCGACGCTGCGCGTCGAAAGGGCGGCGAGCGCGACCCCCGCGAGCAGCGCGACCCACGGCAGGGAGAAGAGGTAGACACGGAAGAGCATCTCGCCGCCGTAGGACACGGCGACGATGAAGACCAGCGGCGCCAGCGCGAGGCCGACCACCGTCCAGTCCCGGTGCCCCGCGCGGAGACGGAGCACCAGGCCCACGGTGCCCAGCAGCCAGACAAGACCGCTGAGCACGCGGGAGACGATCGCGACCCGCACCTGCCCGGGGGCGGTCGTCAGGTCCGAGAGCCCCTCACTGATGGCCTCGTCCGGACGCTGTCCCACGTCGCCGACCAGGCCGGAGTTGGCCAGGAGGAAATCGCCCGCGACGAGCCCGAACCACGCCACCACCATCGCCGCCATGACGAGCGGCAACCACCAGGGCCGCCGCCTCGCGACCACGACGACGACCACGACCGCCGCGAGGATGAGCAGCGGGCTGAGCTGGTGGGAGGCCACGACGGCCCCGAAGAGGATGAGCAGGACCGCGACCACGAGACGGGCGCGTCCGTCCCACACCCGCGCCGGGGGGCGTGCCGGCGGCTGCGGCGTGCGGTCGGCGCCGGGCAGCCGTGCGGCGAGGCCGCTCAGGCCGTCGCCGAGCCTGCCCGTCCGCCGGTGCAGGGCGGGTCCGGCACGGGCGGGGAGGTAAGCGAGGGCGAGGGCGACGATCGCGAGGTATAGCGCGAAGCCCAGCGCCTGCGGCGCCAGGTAGTCCTGGCCGACCCAGCTGCCGCAGAGGAATACCCACACCGCCATCCACCGGGCGGCGCCGTCGCCCACCAGGCACCGGTAGGCCGCCAGCAGCAGGAACACCCAGAGCAGGTTGAAGAACACCGGGGCCCAGGCCGCGTAGCCGACGGAGCTGGGGAGGCCGGAGGCCTCCCGGAACAGCGCGTTGAGGAGGAAGAAGCCGGGCCAGTTGTTGTAGGCGTCGATCGTGCGATCCACCGTGCCGTACCGGCTGACCAGGTCCACCACGCCGAGGTGCTTGTAGACGTAGGCGAAGCGCGGGACGTCGTAGACGACGGGCACCGTGCCGTGCAGGACGAGCACGAGCAGGCCGACATGGACGGCGTGCCAGCCGGTGCCAGCCCGGCGGCGCACGCACACGAAGAAGCTCACGCTGAGCAGCGCGAGCGCGATGAAGAACGTCACCGGGAGCACGGACACGAGACCCGTGTCTGCGATGGCGTCGACGTCGATCCGACCGATCGAGACGTACCAGAGCATCAGGACTGCCGCGCACAGGCCACCGAGGACCGCACGAAGGAGCAGTCGTCGGGAGGCGGGGCTCGGCGGCTGGGTGCCGGGTTGCGGGGGAGGTGCCCCCTTCTCGGCAAGCAGTTCGAACGTCACAGGCTCCGCGCCCTTCCGTACGGCGAGCGTGCGGACCGCGCCGGGCCGGCCGCGTGCCTGCCCGGCGCGCGACCGTGCCCGCCGCAGCCAGCGGCAGAGATCCAGTATCGGTCCTCCGGTGCGGCCTGCACGGGGATTCGCGCAGCGGATCGGTGCCGGAAACCCCGGTCGTGCCGGAGACGGATTCGTAGACTCGGACGACCGGGCGGCGCCCGGCGAGGCGCCGGGCCGATCTTGCCGCGGCCGCGCCTGACCGGGGCGCACCGCCGACGGAGGTGACATGGAAGAGCTCGACTGGGTCCCCGTCCGGGTGGGGGAGATCGACATCCTTGCGACCGCACAGATGCCGCAGCCTGTGGAGGGCCCCGGGCCCGTCCTGGTCCTGGTCCGCGTGCACAGCCGGCCGGTGGACGTCGTCAGCCTCGACCTCGGCCCGGGGGAGACCGTGGAGGACCACCGGGGCCGGCTGCTGGCGCGCCACGCCGAGGCGGTGGCCCGGCACGTGGCCCGGTTCGGCTGCGACGGGCCGTCCCCGGACGGCGAGCCGTCGTGCGTGCGGCAGCGGCGGGAGCGGCTCTCCGCCGCGCCGCCGGTCTCCGTCGTCGTCGCGACGCACGACCGGCCCGACCTGCTGCGCCGGTGCCTCGACTCCCTGCTGGACCAGGACCACCCGGCGCTGGAGATCGTCGTCGTCGACAACGCCAGGTCGACGGACGCCACGGAGCGGATGGTCGCCGCCGAGTTCGCCGGCCGGTCCGTGCGGTACGTCCGGGAGGACGTCGCCGGGCTCGCCCGCGCCCACAACGCCGGCCTGGCGCACGTCTCCGGGAGCGTCGTCGCGATCACCGACGACGACGTCGTCGCGGACCGTTACTGGACCGCGGCGCTGTGCGAGGCGTTCGCCGACGAGGGCGCGGGCTGCGTCACCGGCCTCATCCTTCCCGCGGAGCTGAGGACCCGCGCGCAGTCCTGGGTCGAGCAGTACGGGGGGTTCGCGCGCGGCTTCGAGCGCCGCGTCTACTCCCTGGACCGGCCGCCGGCGGGAGACCCGCTCTTCCCGTTCTCGCCGGGGCGTCTGGGCTCGGGCGCGAACATGGCTTTCGACCGCGCACTGCTCGAGCGGGTCGGGGGTTTCGACCCGGCGCTCGGGGCGGGGACGAAGGCCCGCGGCGGGGACGACCTCGCAGCATTCACCCGGACGCTCCTCGAGGGCGAGACGCTGGTCTACCAGCCCGACGCCGTCGTCCATCACCACCACCACAGCGACTACGCGGCGCTGCGGCGGATGGCCCAGGGGTACGGCGTCGGCCTGGGGGCCTACCTCGCTTCCATGATCGCGGCACACCCGGGGGTCGCGGCAGACCTCCTGCGGCGGGTGCCTGCCGGGGTCCTGCACCTCATCAGCCCGCGGTCCGAGAAGAACCGCAACATCCGCGCGGACTACCCGCGCCAGCTCGTCCGCGACGAGCGGCTCGGTCTCCTGCGTGGGCCCGTCAGCTACGTGGCGAGCCGCCGGAGTGTCTCCGCGGCCGATCGGGCGGCCCGGGCGTGAGCACCGACGGGTCAGCACCTCCCGTCCCCGTCCTGCTCTACCACGGGGTCGGCGAGGACACCTCGGGACCCCTCGGGCCCTACACGCTGCCGCTGCCTATGTTTCGCGACCACATGTCCTGGATCGCGGACCAGGGGTACACCACCCTGACGGTCAGGCAGCTCACCGAGCTGCGGGCCGGGCGGCGCACCCTGCCGCCGCGTCCCCTGGTGATCACGTTCGACGACGGCCTCGCAGACTTCTTCGACCACGCGCTGCCGGTGCTCCGGTCGTTCGGGCACGCAAGCACGATGTTCGTCACCACCGCCGCGACGTGGTCGACGGCGCCCCGCACCCTGGGGGGACGCCTCGCCATGTCCGCGAACCAGATCGCCGAGGCGGCCGCCGCAGGTGTGGAGATGGGCGGCCACGGGCACGAGCACTCTCAGCTGGACCTCCTGCCCGCCGCGCGGGTCCGCGCCGAGCTTCACCGGTGCAGGGACCGCCTCGAGCAGATCGTCGGGACCGCGGTGGTCTCCTTCGCCTACCCGCACGGCTACCACCGGGCCACCACCCGGCGCCTCGTGCGCGAGGCCGGCTTCACCTCGGCGTGCGCCGTGCGCAACAGGATCAGCCACCTCGACGATGATCTCTTCGCCCTCGCGCGGATCATGCTGACGTCCGGGCAGGGTGTGAGCTTCCTGGAGCGGGGGCTCGGCGGCGCTCTGCCGCGGGCCGGGCGGGGCGGACGCGTGCGTGCGGCCGCCTGGCGGGCGGCCCGGCTCGTCCGGACGCGTGGACGTCCTGAGGTGCGGGTCGAGCGCCTCTAGCCGCTACGGCCGCTTGCCGTCCCCCGTGACGACCACGTTCATCCCGGCCGCGGTCACGCCTTCGCCCCCCACGCTGCTGGTCGCGTTGTGCCGGGCGATGCCGATGATCTGGCAGTCCCGCGAGCCGGCTCCCACGAAGAAGCCGTGACGTTGGCTGGCGGTCCCGCCCTCACGCCTGTCGAAGGACTGGCACCCGACGATCTGGACCGCCTCGCTGAACGGCAGGTGAAAGCCGTCGAAGCGGTTGTTGACCTCGCTGTCCGGGCCGGGGTGCGCCTCGGGCCGGCTGTTGGAGTCGGCGTGGCAGCCGGTCAGGGTGTTCGGGCCGGTCGAGACGAGGAACCCGTGCCGGGCGTTGTCCTGCGCCTCGCACGCAGTGAGGAGGTTCCGCACGCCGTCGACGTTGAACCCGTTGCGGCGGGAGTACCAGCTCTTGCAGTCCGAGAATCGGTTGTTCGCTCCCACGACCCGAAAACCGTCGCCGGAGGCGGCGCCGGACTCCGACTGCACCACGAGGGCGTCGTAGGCCTCCACGAGGAAACCCTCGGCCGGGTGGGTGCCGCCCGCCCCGTACACCCGGACGCGGCTCACGATGCCCGAGCGGTTGGTCCCACCGGTGAGGTGGACGCCGACGGACGCGGTGTCGACCACGTGGACGTCGTCGACGACGAAGGTCGGGTCGGGACCGCCGGGCCGGTCGTTCGGGTAGCTGTCGAGCTCGTACAGCAGGCCCTTGCAGGTGGCCTCGTCCTTGTTGCCGTCGACGGTCAGGTGCCGCAGGGCGGTGCGGTGGGTGACGCCGTCGGCGAGCTCGACGACGGCCCCGGGCGTGCCGCCCCGGCCGTCGGGCCACGTGCCGGTCGCCCGGAGCACCGTGGCCCGTCCGGAGCCCACCAGGGCGACGAGGCTGCGTAGGCGGACCGCGCCCGAGATCGCGAACCGCCCGGGGGAGAGCAGGACGGTTCCCCCCGCGCTGCCGCAGGAGGTGATCGCGTCGTTGATCTCCTCCTGATCGTCCTTGCCGTCACAGCGGTAGTCGGCGATCTTGCGCACGGCGTCGGACGCGTCCGACGCGGCCACGAGAGGGATCGGGGCGCGGGGCCCGCCGCTGGCGGACGCGGCGGTGTACTGCGTCGCCACCGCGGATCCTCCGACCCCCGCCACGCCCGCGGCGAGGGCGACGACGACGTCCCGGCGGGTGAGCCGTCCGCGTCGCCGACCGGCGGGGGCGGGGACGGCGGCGTCAGGGGGAGGAGTCTGCGCCCCGTCGCGGTTCACCGCAGATCCCCCGACAGGGCCCCGGGAAGCCCGCCTGCCGCGGCCGGGTCGCGCAGGACCGGAACGGGCTCGACCGCGCTGCCTGCCTGGGCGGACCCGGCGGTCCGGCCGCGCAGGAGATCCACCCGGCTGCGCAGGTAGGCGAGCGGCCCGTAGAGGTACCCGGCGCGCTCGAGCCAGCGGAGCTGAGCGGGGTACTGGCCAACGCCGGCCTCCGACCCGCCGCGGTGGGAGGCCAGCAGGGCCGCCGGCAGGATGCGCGGCACCCGCCGGGCGAGGTCCACGGCCACCCGCCGGTCCGCGAGCGCCCACTTCGTGAGCAGGGCGGTGAACCCGGCCGAGTAGGTGAAGACCTGCCAGTACAGGTCGGCGAAGTCGGCCCGGTGCTCGTGACGGACCGTTGCCGCGGGCTCGTAGGCGATGCGGTCGCCGCTCAGCACGACCGCGAGGAAGAGGTCGAGGTCCTCTGCCCCGAAGACGGCCGTACCCGGACCAATCGTGACGTCGAAGCCGCCGCGGGCGAGGAAGTCCTCACGGCGGAAGGCCACGTTGTTCGACGCGCCGAACACGCCCGCCGTGTACGGGTACAGGAGGGTGTCCCCACGGTGCTCGTCGCGGTCGTAGAGCCGCGGCCGCAGCCCGAGGCCCATCCCTCCGTACGCCTCGAAGGCCTGCGCCGCCGGCGTCTCCAGGGACCCGGCGAGCGTCAGACCGGTCACGCAGACGATGCTCGGGTCGTCCGCGAACCCGGCGACGAGGGCGGCCACCCACAGCTCGTCCACGAGGGCGTCGTCGTCGGTGAAGGCGACGATCTCGCCCCGGGCCAGCCGGGCTCCCACGTTGCGCGCGTGCGAGGCGCCTGCGCGGTCCAGCCGCACGTAGCGCACACGGGCGTCATTGCCGAACCGCTCGTGGACGGTGGCCCGCGTCGAGTCATCTGCCGGGGCGTTGTCCACCACCAGGACCTCGAGGTCGGGATACCGCACGGCCAGCACGGAGTCCAGGCAGGTGGCGAGCAGGCCCGCCCTGTTCCGGGTGGGGATCACCACGGAGACAGCGGGCCGCGGCGTGGTCGGCAGGAGCGCCTCGAGGCACCGGTGCCGCGCCGCGCCGGCGGGGGGTTCCTGCCCTGGCCGGTCGATCCCGTCGCGCCTCAGGTGGTCCTCGAGCACGCCGTCGCCGCGGTCGAGCACCCGCTGCTCGACGTCCCTGGTGGTCACAGGACCGTCTCCCAGGTCGAGGTCGATCTCGGCGACGGGCTGACCGTGGAGGCGTGCGAGGACGCGGGCGTCGGTCCAGCCGTCCGCGTCGAGGACGACCCGCGGCGCGGAGAGCTCGACGTCGGCCACCCGCGTCCGCCGCCGAGCGGCAGGTGCGGGGGGCGGGACGCTGAGGACCAGGCGCCGCAGCAATGCGTCACGGTGTGTCAACACATCTCCCTGGACGTGCGAGCGGGGCCTGAGCATAACGTCGGCGGGCGCTCGAGCGGTGCCGCTTGGACCGGCGCCGTCTCCGCCGGTTCGGCCGGCCGGTCCAGCGGGACGGGCGACGGCGGTCGCTCCCGTCGGCCGGGCCGAAGGGGCACGGGACGGGACGGGGCTGGGCTAGATTCGAAGCCCCCGGGCCGACGGCGCCCGGACCAGCCGCCGGCCGCGCCCGGACGCGCGAGGACGCGCGCGGCCATCCCGAGAGTCAGGTCAGCATGCCGGTGGACATCGTCCGTCCCGACGAGCTCGCGGACGCCGACGTCGCGAGGTGGACGGCGGTGCAGGCGAGCAGCCCCGCCCTCGACAGCCCGTTCTTGAGCCCGCAGTTCGCGGCAGCGGTGGCCAGGGTGCGCGACCGGACGCGGGTCGCGGTGCTGACCGACTCGGCGGGCGAGGTCGGGTACCTGCCGTTCGAGCGAGCCCGGCTCGGCCGCGGCGCGGCTCTGGCGAAGGGACTGTCCGACGTCCAGGGGCTCGTCGCGCGCGAGACGCTCGACGTCGACCTGGCCTCGGTCATGCGCGCGGGCGGGCTGCGCGTGCTCGAGTTCGACCACCTCCTCGCGGCCCAGGAGCCCTGGCTGCGGACCGGGCACGCGCGGTACGTCAGGGAGGTCTCGCCCGCCCTGGACCTCTCCGGCGGCTACGAGGCCTACGTCCGCGACAAGCAGTCGTCGTCGAAGTCGCTCTTCCAGACGAACGCGCGCAAGCGCCGGAAGCTGGCGCGCGAGCACGGCGACGTCCGGCTGGTCTTCGACGTCCGGGACCATGCCCTGCTCGACCAGGTGCTGACCTGGAAGTCCGACCAGTACCGCAGGACGGGACGGAGGGACCGATTTGCCGACCCCGCCAACCGGGTCCTCGTGCACGACCTGCTCGACGTGCGCGACCCCGACTTCGGTGCGCCCCTCACGGTCCTCTACGCGGGCGATGCCGTGGTGGCGGCCCACCTGGGCCTGCAGTCCCGCCGGACCGTGGCGTGGTGGTTCCCTGTCTACGACCCGCGGTTCGGGCCCTACTCGCCCGGGCTCCTGCTCTGCCTGGAGCTGGCGGAGGCGATGGCCGAGCACGGCGCGGACGTCCTGGACCTCGGGAAGGGCGACGAGCCGTACAAGGACCGGCTGAGCAACGCCGGGATCGCCCTCGTGAGCGGGGCGGTCGCGCGCGACCGTGTGAGCCACGCGGCGCACACGGCCCGGCACTGGCCGGCGGAGCGGCTGACGGCCGTGGTGCTCGGGTCCGCCCGGCTGCGGAGGCTCGCCCGGAAGGCCCTCATCCGGGCGGGCAGCGTCCGCGAACGGATCGCCGCCCGCCCGGGGGACAGCCGGTAGCCACGGCCTCACGACGGCGGTGCAGGCCGCAGGGCGGTCATCCATCCGGCGATCGAGCGTCCCTGGTTGATGGTCCAGGTCTGTGCGCCGCTGGAGCCGGCCGCAGGGGCGAGCGACTGGGCGTGCTCCGCCGTCTTCCCCCCGCCGCTCTCCCACGCCTCCGTCCAGCCCGCCGGGGGCGTGGTGGCCGGGGTGGCGCCGTCCGCGCCGATCCCTCCGACGAGCATCGCGCCGGCGACGGTGGTGGTCACGGCGGGGACCGTGACGGACTTCGCCGAGGTCGAGTGGTTCACCGCCGTCGCGACGGTGGTGTCGAGCGGGTGCGAGGTGTCCACGCCCGTGTAGCGGCTCATGCCGCCACCCCACTTCTGCGACGTGGACAACGTCCAGGTCCAGCTCGCGACGGCGTCGTCCGCGGCGGTGACCACCCGGTAGTAGGCGACCACCGTGCTGCTGTTCGACGGTCTGAGCGCCGAGGGGAGGATCGGCGTCCATCCTGCCGGGACGGTCACCCCCGGCAGATTGTCGGCGGTGAAGCCCGCCACGAGGACGTCCCCTGCGCTCGTGCCCGTCGGCTTCGACAGCGTGACCGACTGGGTCGCGCTGCTCTGGGCCTTGAAGGTCGAGCCGCCGAAGGCGATTTCGTCGTTGCCGGTGGGGGGCGCCGCCTCCACGGTGACGGTCTCGTTCCCGGACGCGCTCTGCCCGCTGGCCGTGGTCACGGTCAGGGTGACCGTGTACACGCCGGGCTCCTGGTAGGTGTGGCGCGGGTTCTGGGCCGTCGACGTCGCCCCGTCGCCGAAGTCCCAGGCGAAGGAGGTGGGGGCGCCGGTCGAGCTGTCCGTGAACTGCACGTCCAGCGGTGCGGTGCCGCTGCTCGGGGTGGCCGTGAACCGCACGGTGGGGCTGGTCCCGCCGAGCGGGACGTCGGCGTGCCAGTAGCGGCTCGTGGAGTCGTTGCCCGCGAGCACGACGAGCCCGGTGGTGGAGGTGACGTTCTGCTTCGTCCCCGTCGCGTCGTTCATGTTGGGCGAGTCCGCGTCACGGATGACGGGCGTGCCGCGTCCGGCCGGGAAGGACACCTGGTCGAGCGGGGATGACTTGACGTAGATGCTCCCTGCTGCGCCGGAGAACGGGCACCCGCTGTCGGTCGGGGCCGTCGCGAAGACGTGGAGCATGCGGCTGGTCGAGTCGATGGCGAGCATCGGCCGGGTGTGGCAGTCGGCGACGGTCCCGTAGACGTGGCGCTCCCAGTTCCCGCTGCCGGTGTTGAGGGCGAGGACCTCGACCTGCGACGCGGTCGGGCCGTCGTCGTCGTGACCGGTCTTGACGACGGCGAACAGGTGACCGAGGTCGTCTCCCTCGAGCTGGCGGAGATTGATGTGGTCGTCGGCGAAGCGCGGGTCGGAGGCCGCCACCCTGGTGGTCCACGTGGCACGGTCGTCGCCGTCGCGGTGCGTCGCGACGTAGACGGTGGACCGTGTCTGGTTGCTCCACATCAGGCCGACCCGGTTGTTGCCGAATGCGGCGAGCGCGGAGATGTCGTCCGCGCTGAGGTTGTTCGCGTCGGCGTCCGGGAGCGTGAACGGCGTGCCCCAGACGCTGTCGGACGTCGTGGTCGAGTTGACGTAGACCTTCTGGGCCTGGGTCCAGGTGGCCCACAGCGTGCCCTGGGAGTCGCGGTCGAGCGTGAGGGACTCGCTGGAGACGTTGTTGATGGGGACCGGGAACCCGGGATCGAGCGTGTAGGTCTTCGTGCCGGAGGCGTAGGAGAAGCGGTACAGCCGTGCGGGCTGTCCGGTGGTGTTCGCCGTCGACGAGCTCGCCCGGACGGCCGAGGCCACGTACAGCTTGCCGCCCGACCAGAGGACGTCGGCGCGGGTGCCCGGGCGGTCGTCGAGCCGGGTACCGGTGTCCACCCACGTCTGTGCGGACCGGTCGAGCCGGAAGATGTGGAACGTCCTGCTCGTGGTGTCGAACATGTCGGCCCACCACGTGCCGTCGTTGAACCAGAGCTTGGACTGCGGCTTGTCGGCAGTGGGTGCACCCCCGGAGCCGTTGTACGCCGGACCCTGGTACCCGATGTCGCCCGTGTCGGCGATGGCCGGCGGCGCCGCTGCGAGCGCCCACAGCAGGAGAGCGGCGAGCAGGGCAGCGAGGGCGTTGCGCGGACGCGACCCGACCGTGCGAGTCGCTCCGGCTCGGGTGTCGGCCTTGGCTCTCATGATGCTCCCTCGGTGGAGGCGGTGATGACGGTGCGGGGGTGCAAGCTTCCCCGCGTGTACCCGGCGGCAGCGCTCGCGAGCCCGGCGGCCATCGCCGCGACCCGCGCCAGGCGGTGCACATCCCGACGTCCCCGCACTGCGGCGAGCTCCCGGACGACGCCGGAGGTCAGCGTGCGTCCGACGTACCCGCGTTCGCTCTGGAGGGCCGCGTCGGCGCCGGTCAGACGGGCCACCCGGGCCTTGGAGACGCCCTCCGACCAGCAGCGGCTCAGGAGGTATCGCACGTTGGTGCGCGACGCCGGCACGTGATGCTCGACGACGGCAGACGGGTCGTGCAGGATGCGGCCTTCGGGCCAGCGGCGGCGCGCGCGGATCGAGAGCTCGGTCTCCTCACAGCCCACGGGCAGCGCGCCGACGCGGCCCACCGTGACGTCGAAGCCGCCCACCGTCTCGAAGACGGTCCTGCGGAAGGACATCGCCGCACCGATGGGGTTGCGCACCTCGGCCAGCGACGTCGGCTGACCGCGGTAGGAGCACCCGACGACCCAGTCGAACTCCGCCGGGTACCAGGCCGGGCGTCCCAGCGCCCAGCGGGCCCTGACCTGCCCGCCCACCGCGAGCACGCCCGGGTCGTCGTAGTGCCGCACCATTCGTTCGAGCCAGTCGGGCGCGGCCTCCGCGTCGTCGTCGAGGAAGGCCACGACGTCTCCGGCGGAGGCGGACACGCCGGTGTTCCGCGCGCCGGAGAGCCCCTTGGCACCGGCGTTGTGCAGGACGACGACATCGGGGAGAGCGGCACGTGCCCGGCGCAGGAGCGAGTCGTTGTGGTCGACGACGAGGATGATCTCCTCAGCGGGGCGGGTCTGGGATGTCAAGGATTTGACGGCGCGCTGCGTCAAGGGCCACCGCTCGTCCTTGTACGCGCAGACCACCGCGGACACGGCGAGGTGCTCGGGAGGCGCTCCGGGCTGCGCCCCGGTCCGCTCCGTCATGGCCTCGCGGGCTCGTCGGCGGGGACGACTGTCTTGACGGCCAGGGTGACAGACGTCGTCACCTCCGTCTGGGTCGTCACCTCGGTCTGTGTCGCCACCACCGCGAGCGTGACCTCGGCCTCCGAGCTCCGGCGCCGGTGGAGGGAGTCCACGACCAACGGAGGACGCCGGCGAAGGCGCTCGCGGGCGAGGGTGCGGAACACCCGCCCGCCGTCCCTGAACGTGTTGAGGTTGGAGACCCCGTTCCGGCGCTGGAGCTCCATGCTCGGCACCTCGGCGATGCGCAGGCGAGCCTTGACCGCGTGGAGAATCAGCTCCGTCTCGATCTCGAAGCCGTGGGCCGTGAGCTGGAGCAGGGGAAGGACGTCCCGCCGGAACGCCACGAAGCCGTAGCACAGGTCGCTGAACGGGACGGCGAACATGGTGTTCACCGCGGTGACGAGGCAACGATTCCCCCAGCTTCGCAGCCGGGTGATGTCCGTCGAGCCGGCCTCGGGGAGGTACCTCGAGCCCTTCACGAACTGGTAGCCGTCGGCGAGCGCGGTGACGAAGTCGTCGATCTCGCCCGGGTGCATGCTCCCGTCCGCGTCCATCATGACGATGTAGTCGCCCGTCGCGGCGTCGAAGCCGGTGCGCAACGCCATGCCCTTGCCACGCCCGCGCTGCTGGACCACGCGGATGTCGGGACGGCACCGGCGTGCGACGGCGACCGTCTCGTCCGTGGAGTAACCGTCGACGAGGATCACCTCGTGCACGGAGGCGGGGATCCGCTCGAGCACCCAGGGCAGGTTCTCCGCCTCGTTGAGCGCGGGAATGATCAGCGTGACGGAGGCAGGCGGCGCGGCGCGATTGGCGGCGGGGGAGTTGTCGGGCGCGACGAGCAGTGCCGTCTCCAGCGGGTGGGAGTCAGCGATCGCGGCGAGGGTGCCCTCGTACGTCTCCTTCGGGAGGGGCTTCAGCGACTGGGATCGGCGGTGGTCGGGTCGGACCGTGGGGGAGGAACTCACGGGACGGAACCCCTTTCCTGACGTCGGGTCGGCGAGGCCGACTCGTTCTCCTGTCCGCCGCCACCGCCGTTCGGGCGGTGCAGGCCCCGGCGCCTGCGCGGGCCTCGGCCACGTCCCGGCGCTCGCGGCGTCAGGTTCGTGGAGAGGCGCGCCCGGGGAGCAGGTGACTGGCGGACTGGTCGGATGTTCAGTTGGTCGCACCGTCTCCAGGGTGGGAAGGCACTCCCGGTGCGTCGTCGTCCTGTTCGTTCTTCTGGAGATCGACCAAGTAGACAGGAGGCCTGGGTGGAAACACCGCGCACCTTCTGGATGAACGGCTCATTTCTGCCAGCCCTCACCCTGGGGGTGACCAGAAGCGGACGACCAGCGCCCAACGCGGCGGCTGGCAGCACGTGGACGCCGACCCGCCAACGAAACAAGGCCCGGAACCTCTTGGGGTTCCGGGCCTTTTCTGCTCCCGCGACTGGACTCGAACCAGTAACCGTCCGATTAACAGTCGGATGCTCTGCCAATTGAGCTACGCGGGATCGCGAGATGAGACTTTAGCAAAGAACCGAGGGCGCTCCTGACCACGGGAGGGCGGTGCTCATGTGGGAAGGCCCACAGCTGCGCGTGCCCGGCGCTCCAGGTCGTCGATCAGCTGGCGCTCGGCGTCGTCCCCCCGTAACGGCCCCTGCGCGGTCAGCTGCGAGAGGAGACCGCCGGACTCGTCGCGGCGGATGCTGACACGGACGAACGCGCCGCCGGGGGTGTCCATGCTCTCCGTGTGCACCACGGAGGACTGGACCCGCTCGCGCAGCACCGAGGTGAAGTGATCGACCTCGTCACTGGTGGGGCGAAGCACGAGCGGCACGGTGGCGCCGTCCACCCACGTCACCGTGAACTCGCGGGCCTCGCCGTCCCACCGGCCGTGCTCGACCGTGTGCCACGGGTACCGGCCGCTGACGCCGGCGGCCTCGGCCAGCACGAGCGCCCGCGTCGTCACGACCGCCCACCTGCCGTCGGTGAGCTCCGCCCAGGCGAGCGGGTCGTCGGAACGGTCCAGGCGGGTGCTGACCTCGCGGGGCAGCTTGGCGGGGCGGCGGCCAAGAATCATGATGGACACGGTAACCGTCCGTACACCGGTACGCTGGACGGCGTCGTGGCGCCGGACCGCCACGCGCGCCCCTGTAGCTCAGCCGGTCAGAGCAGCGGACTCATAATCCGTCGGTCGCGGGTTCAAGCCCCGCCGGGGGCACCCTAGTCAGGACAACGGTTTGGCCCGGTATCTCGCCGAAAGGTCGGGGTCCGGGCCTTACCTATGTCCGTTGGCTGACGTTGGCTGTATCGGGTCGTTTTCGGGCCTCGTGCGGACTATCTGCGGACCGAGCGCGGACCGCTCGAGGGGCACCACAGCGGCCTAATCCCGCGCGTCTGAGGACAAGCGAGAGGCCCCGCCGGTTCCCGCCTGCGGGGCCTCTCTGTGAGGGTCTCGGGGTTTCCAGGCCCGGGACCCTCTGCCAACCTCCCCGCACCCGGCGATGAGGTACCGGGCGGGGGTTGGTTAGCGCCTGCCGTTCCCGTCGGCAGGGGTCTACGTGTTGCCTAGTCGAGGTCCTCGACGTAGGCGGCGCGGGCGGCGGTGCGCTCGGCGTGCGTGGTCTCGCGGCGGCGGTTGACGACGTCGGCGAGCACGTCGCTGAACACGGTCTGGAGGTCGGCGATACCGCCTCCGTAGAGGTGGGTGCCGAGGTCGACGTCGTCCTCGATGCCGAGGCGGCGGGCGGCGTCGCGCACGGTGCGGGCCTTGTCGGCGGCGTCGGTGCGCTCGGTTGCGTAGTCGATGAGGGCGGCGAAGAACGGCGTAGCGAGCGCCGCGTCGGTCAGGCGGGCGCGGGCCTCGGCGAGCTCGTCGCTCACGCGCTGCGCGTCCCACGTGTCGACCGTCGCACGGTCGTACTCGTCCAGGCGGGCGCGGCGCTTGCGGGTCTCCTCCGCCTCGATCGCGGCGAGGTCGGCGGCGGCTGCCTCGGCGGCGGCCTGGGCCTTGGCGGCGCGGGCGGCGGCCTCGGCCTTGCGGGTGAAGATGCTCATGATGGTGTCTCGCTTTCGGTTGGTGGTGCGGGGACGTGCGGGGGTCATCGGGAGGTCCGGCGCTGGTGGTTCAGCCGCCACAGCTCGTAGGCGGTCTGCCCTTCCTCGCTTCTGCGCTGCTCGTGGCTCAGGGCGGCCCACCGGGCGCCGAACGCGGCCGGGGTGAGGGACAGGGGCAGGAGGGCGGCCAGAGAGCCCGTGGCGGGCCTCTGGCGGGCGAGGACGACGCGGGCGCCCTCGACGGCGGGAATGTCGACCAGGGCGGCACCGGAGAGGATGCGCGGGTACTTCTTCCCGGCGTTCGTCTCGTAGGGCTGTAGCTCGGCGGAGATGTTGACCAGGCGCCCGCCCTCGACGTCGTCGCGCAGGCGCTTGCGGGCGTCGGCGGTGCCGGCGAGGCGGGCCGTCGCGGTGAGCCACGGGACCTCGGCGCCGCCTGCGGACGGGTCCGGGCCGGTGCCCATGCTGACGGTCTCGAGCCAGCCGACGACGCTGTCGACGCTGTAGGAGTGATCCACGCGCAGGGGCGGGGTGAACACGGGGCGGAGCTCGGCGAAGCGGGCGGCGAGGTCGCCGAGGTCCCGCGCGGTGATCTTCACGTTGCCGTTGAAGGTGCCGGGCTTGAGCACGCGCAGGTGCAGGAGGTCGGCGTCGTGCGCGTCGAGGCGGACGGCGCGGGTACGGGTGGGGGTCATGGTGCTCATCGGTTCGTGCCCTTTCGGATCTCGTCCTCGATGTCTGCGAGGCGGCTTGCTTGCTCGGGGGTGAGGGTCATGCGGCCGGCGTCTATCTCGTTGGCGGCCCACAGCAGGAAGGCGCGGTCGTCCATCTCGCCGGGGTGCTGATGCCTCGGCACGCGACGGGCGAGGCGGGTGAGTCGGGCGGCGTGTCTGTTCACGATGGGTCTCCTCCGATTCCTAGGTGTGTCTCGAGGGCGGCGAGGCGGTGCTCGACGTCGACGGCCTCGCGGTAGCGGAGGGCCTCGCCGAGTAGTCCGAGGGCGGCGCGGGCACGGACCGGCTCGGACGCGGCGCCCGTCATGAGCTGCCTGAGCACGGTCACGGCCTCCGTCGCGGCGGTTGCGAGTCGGTCGGCGGCGTCGCGGTAGATGCCGGCGCGGGCCTCGGCCACGGCGGCGGTGAAACCGGGCGCGTTGGCGTAGCGGCGCACGGTGCGTTCGCTGAGGCCGCTGTCGCGGGCTATCTCGGCGTAGGTGTGCCCACGGGCGACGCCAAGGGCGACAGCCTGCGAGCGGGCCTCGGCGCGGTCATTCGCGGCCATTGGTGGCCACCGCCTCGAGGTCGTCGGCGATGAGGACGGCGGCGTCCGCGACGCGCCAGAGTGCGGCGGCGACGTCGGGTAGGGGTGTGTCGCGCGTGTCGAGGGCGAGCTTGGCGCCGAGGGCGTCGCCGATCACGTCGAGGACGCGTGCGCCGTACCCGGTCGCGTCGCGGCGGCTGAGCTGCACCAGGCGGCGGCCGTCGGCGGGCGGGGTGGTCATCGTGGGGTGTCCTCTCGGCGGAGCCAGGGGCGGCAGGTGAGGCAGGGTCGCGCGGCGTCGCGGTCGATCCATCCGCCGTCGCAGGTGTGGGGCGGGTCGGCCGGCAGGACGGAGAGTCCGAGGTCCGAGGGGTCTCGCTCGAGGCCCGGGAGGGTGATCACGATGACCGCCGCACGCTGGCGAGCTCCACGACGTTGCTGTCGTCGGAGGCCGACGTGATCACTTGCACGCCGGGGTCCCGGGTGATCGCTGCCAGGGCCAGGGCGAGCTGTTCCGGGTCGGCCGCCGTGAGGGTGAGCGTGACCATGGTGGTGGTCCCTTCGGTGTCGGGGGTCCCATAGACCTGTGCGGGGGTCCCAGCGGATGCGTCCCGTGGGGTCCCATAGACCTGGGCGGGGTGTCCCATAGACCGGGTTTCCCGGTACAGGTATGCGTCGGCCATGACGTCGGCGGTCGGGAGCTGGTACAGCCCGGCGCGACGCTTGCCCTCCGCGCCCCCGCGACCGGGGACCTCGAGGCGGAGGATGCCCCGGTCATCGAGTGCGGCGAGGGTGGTGCGCACGGTCCGTTCGCCCAGGCCGGTGGCCTCGCTGACCGCTCGTCGGGGCATGGCGGGCCGGGTGGTGCCGTTGCGCTCGGCGACGTCGCACGCGGCGATGAGGACCATGCGCTCGTGGTCGTCGAGGTCGGCGTCCGCGTCGCCGGCCCATCCTCGGACGGCGGCGACGTGGGCGAGGACGGTCTCCCGGGTGAACGATGCCGGGGCATCCTTGAGCCACCTCGCGGCGGCGTCCCAGGCGCTGCGGAGGGTCTTCTCCCGGGCGGCGGGACTCTTGACCTTGTCGCGGCCCGCCCTGATGCTCGCCTGTCGTCCGAGGGCGCTCTTGGCGTCCGTGACGATCGCGGCCCACTCCGCGTAGGTGTGTCCCCGCTGCTGCGAGCTGGCGGCGGTCTTGACGAGTGCGGCCCACACCGCCCGATCACCCTTGGCCCGGAGGTCGGCCGGTGGCACGCCGTCGCGGATGAGGTCGACCATGCGACCGGGCAGGGCGCTGCGCGTCGTCGTGGTGGTCATGACCTTCACCGCCTTTCGTGCCTCGGGGAGGGGCTAGAGGACTGCTAGTCCGTCGGTCTCAGGCGGTCCGCTTGCGCGTCGTCGCAGGTCGGGGGCTCGCCGGGGTCATGCCGGCGCGGCTGGCAGGGCCGCTGGTCCGCAATGGGTCCGCATCCGGTCGCGCGGCGTCCTCCTCGGCGGCGAGATGCTCGAGCCACGACTCGACGTCGGCGCGGGCGTAGCGGACCTGCCGTCCGAGCCTGAGTCCGCGCGGTCCTCTGCCGACGTGGCGCCAGTAGCGCAACGTCGACTCGGGCATGTCGAGCTCTGCGGCTAGCGCGGCGGTGCTGAGCCACGGGCTGTCGGTGGTGCCAGGCATCGTGTCCTCCCTCGGTCGGTGCCGTTGGATCGGCTGAGACACACGCTGTCATCGTTGACTGCGATTGTGCTAGCACCTATGCTGCGATTACGGAAGCATCTACCGAGAGGGATCGTCCGAAATGCCAGCAGAGAGAACCGGCGAGGGCCGGGCAGGCGCGTTCCCGGACCCGTTGCCCGAGGCGGTCCCGGCGTCGGAGTACGTGCGCCGCAACCTGCCCGCGCTGCGCGAGGCGGCAGGACTGACGCAACGGGTCCTCGCAACCGAGCTCGCCGAGCTCGGCTATCCGCTCCCGGCGAGCACGGTCGCCAAGGTCGAGAACGGCACGCGCCGCGCGAGCCTCGATGACGTGGTGGCGCTGGCGGCGGCGCTGGACGTCTCGCCGTTGCGGCTGATGCTGCCGCCCGAGCGGGACGACAGCGAGTCACCGAAGGGCGAGCGCGGCCCGCGCCTCGCGGTCACGCCAAGCGAGAGCGTCAGCGGCCACGACGCGTGGTCGTGGGCAGAGCAGTCGATCCCGTGGTGGCTCGCCGAGCAGCCGGACCCGAGCGGACGGCGCTACGCGGCGTGGCAGTCGCGTCGGCTGATGTACCGCGAGGACGACGTCGACCCGTTCCCGCACGCCGTCGACGCGGACGGCGGGGCGCTGCGGCAACTGCGAGCCGAGGTCGAAACGCTGCGGCGGGGCGACTACGGGCGCGTGCTCGCCGAGCTGCGCGAAATACGGCGCGACGTCGGTCGCGCACTGGCACCGAACCGAGGAGACAGACATGGCAAGCGGTAGCGTCGCCAAGCGCCAGGACGGGCGCTGGCGGGCAAGGTACAGAGGCCCGGACGGGCGCGAGCGGGCACGGCACTTCGACCGCAAGACGGACGCGCAACGGTGGCTCGCTGCCGAGACGGCAAAGATGGGGCGCGGCGAGTGGACCGACCCGACGTCGGGCAAGGTCACGGTGGGCGAGTACGGCGCCGAGTGGCTCGCATCCAAGGTGCGGTTGAAGCACAGCACCCGGACGTCCTACGAAAGCCTGTTGCGCTACCACGTGGCACCGACATGGGGACGGGTGCCGCTGTCGAGCGTGCGGCACGAGGACGTCGCGGCATGGGTACAGCGGTTGCACGGGTCGGGCCTCTCGGCGTCGCGGACCCGTCAGGCGTGGATCGTGCTCTCGCAGGTGCTGGACATGGCTGTGCGGTCCCGGCGCATCCCGCACAACCCGGCGCGGGGCGTCGAGCTGCCGAGCCTGCCCAAGCGGACCGAGCGGCCGGCGCGGATGCTCACCGGCGGGCAGGTGTGGGCGCTCGCCGACGCGGTCGGGGAGCGGCACGCGCTCGAGGTGCTCATCCTCGCGTGGTGCGGGCTGCGGTTCGGAGAGCTCGCCGCGCTGCGGGTCTCCGAGGTCGACGTCCTGCGGCGAGAGATGCACGTCAACCGCACGTTGTCCGAGGTCGGCGGCGTGCTGATCGAGGGCACGCCCAAGACGGACAGCAGCGTCCGCCGCGTGCCGGTCCCGCCGTGGCTCATGGACATGCTGGCGCCGACGCTCGCAGGCAGGGGCGGCGAGGATCGGGCGCTGACGGCGCCGGACGGCGGAGACCTGCGGCTCGGCAACTGGCGGACGCGGGTATTCGATCCCGCCGTGCGGGCGGTCGGGATCGCGGCTCAGGACGGCGGCGACGTGTTCCGGCCCCACGATCTGCGGCACACGTGCGCCTCGCTCCACATTCAGGCGGGCACGCCACCCAAGGTGCTGTCCGAGATGCTCGGGCACGCGTCGGTCTCGATCACGCTGGACCGCTACGGGCACCTGTACCCCGGCGACGTTCACCAGTACGTCGACCGCCTCGGCGAGGCCGCTCTCGTGGCTCGTGCGGACTTTTTGCGGACTAGGGACGCCGTCGGGGTGGTCCCGCTGGTCCGAGATGAGGTCGCGCAAGCGGTCTGACCTGCGGTGATGCTCTCCCGAGCGGTCCGGCCGACGGTGCATGAGGAGAGGACTCATAATCCGTCGGTCGCGGGTTCAAGCCCCGCCGGGGGCACCGTCCGCCGTGCGAAGTCCCGGATCCTGCGAGGCGGGAGGTGACCGAGGTGCGCGTCGCGGCCGTGGTGCTCGCCCTCGTGGCGGCTCTCCTCCCCGCGAGCTGCTCGGGCCGGCCGGACCCGGCCCCGGACGCCGCGACCTCCCAGGCCGGCGCCGTCCGGCTCGCCGTCGTCGGCGACTCGATCACCGAGGCCGACAGCCCCGACTTCGACGCCGGGCGGCTCGGCCCGCAGTCGTGGGTCCACCACGCGGTGGGCGACGGTGTCGTCCTCGCCGGCGGGTGGGCCCGGTGGGGTGCGACGACGGCGCAGATGGCGGCCGCGGTCGAGCCCGTCGAGGCAGACGTCCTCGTCATCGTCGCCGGCACCAACGACGTCGGCTCCGGCGAGCCGGCCGAGTGCACGCGCGACAATCTCCGCCGCGTCGCCGAGGTCGTCGGCGCGCAACGCGTCGTGCTCTCCGCCGTCCCGCCGATCGATGCGGCGCCGCACCTGGCCACCGAGCTCAACGTCGAGCTCGAGGACCTCGCCGCGGAGGAGCGGTGGGAGTGGGTGGACGCACCGGCCGGCCTGCGCCAGGGCGGCCGGTTCGCGGAGGGCATGGCCTCGGACGGCCTGCACCCCACCGAGGCGGGCGCCCGGGTTCTCGGCGAGGCGATCCGCGAGGTCGTGCTCGACGGCGGCGGTCAGTGACGGGCGCGGGCGGTTAGGGACCACCGGGCCCGGCGTGAAACGATACGCAGCATGGCGATGCGTGAGATCCGAGTCGTCGGTGACCCCGTGCTGCGCACCCCGTGCGAGCCGGTCACCGACATCGATGCCCGAGTCCGCTCCCTCGTGGAGGACCTCCTCGAGACCGTCGACGAGGACGGCCGGGCCGGCCTGGCGGCCAACCAGATCGGGGTGAACCTCCGCGCCTTCTCCTGGAACATCGACGACGAGATCGGCTACGTGCTCAACCCGCGCATCGTGGAGCTCTCCGAGGACGAGTTCCAGGACGGGGACGAGGGCTGCCTCTCGGTCCCCGGGCTGTGGTTCCCGACCAAGCGCGCCTGGTACGCCCGCGTCGAGGGCATGGACCTGGACGGCCGGCCCGTCGTCGTCGAGGGCGAGGAGCTCATGGCGCGCTGCCTCCAGCACGAGGTGGACCACCTCGACGGCATGCTCTACCTCGACCGGCTCGAGCGGAGCGTGCGCAAGAAGGCGATGAAGGCGGTCCGCGAGCAGCTGTGACCCGTGGGGTGTGGCGCGTCGCACCGGTTTCGGGCATGATGGGGCCTGTTCGCCGCGCGAACATGTCACGCCTGGTCAGGCGAGAGGTCGTTGGGGAAGACGTACCTCGAACAGACCAGGAGGAGTCGACATGAGTGGTGCCTTCACCCGCGGCGTCATTTTCGTGCACTCTGCGCCCCGTGCGCTGTGCCCGCACATCGAGTGGGCCGCGGGGACGGTGCTCGACACCCGCGTGTCGCTCGAGTGGACGCCCCAGCCCGCTGCGCCCGGCATGTTCCGTGCCGAGCACTCCTGGGTGGGGCCGGTGGGAACCGGTGCACGCCTCGCCTCCGCCCTGCGCGGCTGGACGCACCTGCGCTACGAGATCACCGAGGAGGCGAGCCCGGGCTGCGACGGCGGACGCTGGTCGCACACCCCCGAGCTCGGGATCTTCCACGCCCAGACGGACGCGCACGGCAACGTCGTCGTCCCGGAGGACCGTGTCCGCGCGGCGCTGGTCCACGCCGCCGACCCCGCGCGACTGCGCCACGAGCTCGACCTCGCCCTGGGCCAGGCGTGGGACGACGAGCTCGAGCCCTTCCGCTACGCCGGGGCCGGTGCGCCGGTCCGCTGGCTGCACCGGGTGGGCTAGACCGACCACGACGACGGCGCCGCCTCACCGGGGAAGGGAGGCGGCGCCGTCGTCGTTCGCCCGCCCGCTCAGGGACAGCCGGTCCGGTCCGCGCCCCCGGCCGGCGTCAGCCCGGCGGCACGCTCCCGTCCCAGGTTCCACGAGAGCAGATCGCCGGTGCGCGCGCCGTCCGGGACCCCGACGGCGCAGCGGGCGAGGCTGGCCGGCAGGCCCTCGACGATGGCGGGGGTGGCGTCCGGACCGAGCGTGGCCAGGTAGTGCGTGTCGATCTTCCCGGTCTCCTCGTAGCGCTCGATGTTCTGCCGCGCGACCCAGGCCTCGGGGTTGGCCAGGCCGATGGCCAGCAGGAACGCGGCGCCGGAGGCGAGCGCGGCGCGCGGCAGCCACGCGGCCGACCAGCGCCAGCCCGCCACCATGACGAGCACCACCACGAGCCCCAGCCAGAGCTCGAAGGCGTCCACCAGCACCCGCAGCACCGTGTAGCCGAACGCCTGCTGGTACACCGACATCCGGAAGAGGGCCGAAGCCACCACCACCAGGGTCAGGAGGCACAGCGCACCGAGCACGAGCCGGAGCAGCAGACGGTCGCGCGGGGTGGCGCGCGGGGCCTTCCGCACGGCGACGGCCACCGTGGCCAGGGTGAGCGCGGTCGCCACCGTGAGCTGGCCGAAGCCCTGGTGGACGTAGTCGGCGTAGCTCAGCCCCGTGACGCGGCGGACGTAGTCGTGGCCGCCCCACGTCGCGGACGCCTGCGCCGTCACGAAGGCGGCGAGGACGACGACGACGCCGCCCACCGGGACCAGCCACTCCCACGGGCGCGCCACGGGGCGCGGCTCCGGCAGGCCGAGGCGCTCGACCCGCGGCGGGTTGAGCGCGACGTAGCAGCCGGTCAGCACCACCCCGGCGACGACGACGAGCACGAAGGACCGGAGGATCAGCGAGTCCCAGGCGAGGTCGGGCATCAGCGCCGCGACCCAGGACCCGAAGATCGCGTCGCCCGAGGCGAAGAGGCCGCCGAAGACCACCAGGGCCGCGAGGGAGACGGCGGCGGTGCGGAGCACGGGCCACAGCAGGCGGTGGCTGCTCGTCGCCGTGAGCGTGCGGCCCAGCAGCGGGAGGCCGCGGACCGCCGCGAGCACCCACGCCGCCGCGGCGGCCACCATCGGCACGAGCCTGCGGGCGCCGGTGAGCGCCGTGGTGACCAGCACCGCGGCCACCAGCATGCCGAGGACCGCGAGCCACTCGGCCGCGCGCAGCACGACCAGCGAGCCCAGCCCCAGGCACAGAAAGGCCGAGAAGAGGGTCCAGGGCCGCGCACGGCGGACGGAGCTGCGCAGCACGAGGGCCCCGCCCAGCAGGAGCACGAGCAGCAGCCCCAGGCCGAGCGGCCGCTCGGGCAGCACGGCAGCGGCGAACGTCCCGACGGCCAGCGCACCGAAGAGCTGCAGCGGGGCGGTCCTCGGTCCCTCCTCGGGCCACAGCACACCGAAGATCGACTCCGTGAGTGTGGTGCGCGCCGCTCGGGCACCGTCGCCCGCCGGCAGCGGGCGGGGCAGCGGGCGGGGCAGCGGCTGGGGCAGCGGGTCGGGCAGCGGCGGCCGCGCGGGCGGGCCGGGCACGGCGGGGGAGGCGGGTGCGGTCATGGTGGGCTCCTCGGGATCGGCGGTGGCCGGGGGTTGCGGGTCGCGCGGGAGGACGACCCGGACCCGGGCACCGCGGCCGTCGGCGAGCGGCGGCAGCGCGGCGATGGAGCCGCCGTGCAGCTCGCAGATCCAGCGCGCGATCGCGAGACCGAGCCCGGTGCCGCCGCCCTCGTCGGCCGTCCAGTAGCGACTGAAGACCTGCTGCGCGCGCTCGGGCGGGATGCCGGGCCCGTCGTCGTCGACCTCGAGGAACCACTCGCCGGCCGGCTGCTCGCCGGCGCGCACGGCGACCTCGCCGCCGGCGGGGGAGTGCCGCGCCGCGTTGTCCAGCAGGTTGACGACGACCTGGGCCAGCCGCGCGGCGTCGCCCCGGACGACCAGGCCGGGGCTGACCGTGGTGACGAACCGGACGTCGCGGGCGATGCGGGCCTCGGCGACGGCGCTGTCCACGAGATCCGCGACGACCACCGGGCCGAGGGCGAGGGTCGTGGCGCCGCCGTCGAGGCGGCTGAGGTCGAGCAGGTCCGCCACCAGGTCGCTGAGCCGCTCGGACTGGGCCAGCGCGCTGCCCAGCGCCGCGTCGTCGGGGCGGACGACGCCGTCGACGAGGTTCTCCAGCAGAGCCCGCTGCGCCGCGAGCGGCGTGCGCAGCTCGTGGGAGACGGTGGCGACCAGCTCGCGGCGCTGCTGGTCCGCGGTGGCGAGGTCGACCGCCATCGTGTTGAACGCCCGGGCCAGCGTGCCCACCTCGTCCGCGGAGGTCGCGGTGACACGCGTCGAGTAGTCGCCCGTCGCCATCCGCGCGGCGGCGTGGGTCATCTCGCGCAGCGGGGACGTCATGCCCCGGGCGAGCCACTGGGTGACGGCCAGGGCGGCGGCCACGGTGACCGGCACGGTGAGCCACGGCGGCACGCCGGCGCGGTCGCCGATCTCCGAGACCAGCGCCGCGGCCACGATGCTCAGCCCGACGAGCACGCCGAACTTGACCTTGACGGAGCCGATGCCGT
The DNA here is from genome assembly GCF_039537705.1 of Georgenia daeguensis. Classification (NCBI taxonomy): domain Bacteria; kingdom Bacillati; phylum Actinomycetota; class Actinomycetes; order Allobogoriellales; family Allobogoriellaceae; genus Georgenia; species Georgenia daeguensis. Next base: position 232,334 of record NZ_BAABBA010000002.1, on the reverse strand, counting down.
CCAGCGGGCGGTCCCGCCGGGGGGCCACGGTCACGCCTCGACGGCGTAGCCGACGCCGTGGACCGTGCGGACCCGGGCGGCGCCGATCTTCGCGCGCAGCGCCTTGACGTGGCTGTCCAGGGTGCGGGTGCCCCGGGCGTCCGCCCAGCCCCACACCTCGCTCATGAGCTCCTCGCGGCTGCGGACGGTCCCCGGGGCGGTGGCCAGGGCGACGAGCAGGTCGAACTCCAGCGGCGTCAGGTGCACCGGCTCGCCGTCGACGCTGACGCGCCGCCCGGCCCGGTCGACGGCGAGGTCCCCGACGACGAGGCGGGGCACCGAGGTCCCGGCCAGCTCGTGGGCCCGGTCGACGCGGCGCAGGAGCGCGCGGATCCGCGCGACCACCTCGCGCAGCCGGAACGGCTTGGTCACGTAGTCGTCCGCGCCGACGCCCAGGCCCACCAGCAGATCCGTCTCGTCGACGCGTGCGGTGAGCATGAGCACGGGCACCGGGCGCGTCGCCTGCACCCGCCGGCATACCTCGAGCCCGTCGAAGCCCGGCAGCATCACGTCGAGGACCACCAGGGCGGGCCGGTGCTCCGCGTGGGCGGCCACGGCGCCGGGCCCGTCGTAGGCCTGGACCACCCGGAAGCCCTCGGCCACCAGCCGGTCGGTCAGGGCCTGGTTGATGGTCGGGTCGTCCTCGACCACGAGCAGGGTCCGTGCGGCGTCCTCGGTCATGCCCCGAGCCTAGGAGCGGCCCGCGGGAGGTCCTGCCCGCGCCGTGTGGAGGTTGTGTGAAGAGTTCCGCAGGCAGGACGGACGACGGCGCCCTCTCCCGGGCGGGAGGGGGCGCCGTCGGGCGGGAGTCCGGTCAGGCTGAGGTGACCACCAGGGCCACGTTGTGCCCGCCGAAGCCGAACGCGTTGTTCACGGCCGCGATCTGCCCGTCGGGCAGCGCGCGCGGGGTGTCGCGCACCAGGTCGATGGTGATGTCGTCCTGGAGGTTGGCGACGTTGATGGTCGGCGGGGCCTGCCGCTCGCGCACGGCGAGGACCGTGAGCACGGTCTCCAGCGCGCCCGCCCCGCCGAGCAGGTGCCCGGTCATGGACTTCGTGGCGGAGACGGCGGTGGCGTCGCCGACGACGCGGCCGATCGCCGCGGCCTCGACGCCGTCGCCGGCCGGGGTGGAGGTGGCGTGCGCGTTGACGTGGACCACGTCCTCGGCCTCGAGCCCGGCGTCCGCCAGGGCGATGCGCATCGCCCGCTCCTGCCCGGCGCCCGTGGGGTCCGGCGGGGCGATGTCGAAGGCGTCGGCGCTCATGCCGACCCCGGCGAGCACGGCGTGCACGCGCGCACCGCGGGCGGCGGCGTGCTCGGCGGACTCGAGGACCACGATGCCCGCACCCTCGCCCATGACGAAGCCGTCCCGGTCGACGTCGTACGGGCGCGAGGCGCCCGCCGGGTCGTCGTTGCGGGTGGACAGCGCCTGCATCTTGGCGAAGGCGGCGAGGGGGAGCGGGTGGATGGCGGCCTCGGTGCCGCCGGCGATGACGACGTCGGCCCGGCCGCTGCGGATCATCTCCGCGCCGTGGGCGATGGCCTCGGCGCCGGAGGCGCAGGCGGAGATGGGGGCGTGCGCGCCGGCCTTCGCACCGAACTTCACGGAGATGTTCGCGGCGGGGGAGTTGGCCATGAGCATGGGCACGGTCAGCGGCATGACCCGCCGGGCGCCCTTCTCCTTGACGACGTCCCAGGCGTCCAGGATCGTCCACACGCCGCCGATGCCGGAGCCGACGACGGCGCCGAGGCGCTCACCGTCGACCTCCGGGCTGCCGGCGTCCTCCCAGGCCTCGCGGGCCGCGACGAGCGCGTACTGGGCGGAGGGGTCCATGCGCCGCACCTCGGGGCGGGGCAGCACGGTGTCGGCCGGGACGGCGAGGGTGCCGGCGAAGTTCACGGGGATCTCGTACCGCTCGGCCCAGTCGTTCTCCAGCGTGCGCACGCCCGACTTGCCGGCCAGGACCATGTCCCAGGTGGTGGCCACGTCCCCGCCGAGGGGGTTCGTGGTGCCCAGACCGGTGATGACGACGGTGGGCTGTGCCATGCGTTGCTCCAGAGGCTCGGTGGGGGCCGCCCGGGAGGGCGGGGGACGGGGGGTCAGCAGGGGCGAGGTGCGGCGCGGGGGTGCACCGGCCGGTGCACCCCCGGGCGGACCTCAGGCCTGCTGGGCGCTGTTGATGTAGTTGACGGCGTCCTGGACGGTCTTGAGGTTGCCGACCTCCTCGTCCGGGATGCGCACGTCGAACTTCTCCTCGGCCAGCGTCGCGATGGTCATCATCGAGAGCGAGTCGACGTCGAGGTCGTCGGTGAAGGACTTCTCGGCGGTGACGGACTCGGTCGGCAGGCCGGTCTCCTCGTTGACGATCTCGGCCAGGCCGGCAAGGATCTCCTGCTCGCTGTAAGCCATGGGGTGCTCCGTTTCGTTGGTTGCTGCTGATTTGTCGGTTGACAGTCTGAAGGGGGTGGCCACCCGCCCGCCAGGCGGGCGCGCGGGGGGTCAGGGCAGGACGACGACCTGCGCGGCGTAGGCCAGGCCCGCGCCGAAGCCGATCTGCAGGGCGATGTCCCCGCTCTTGGCCTGCCCCTCGCGGAGGAGGCGCTCGGTGGCGAGCGGGATGGACGCGGCCGAGGTGTTGCCGGTCTCCGCGATGTCACGGGCCACCACGACGTCCTCGCGCAGCCCGAGCTTCTTGACCATGTGGTCGATGATCCGCATGTTCGCCTGGTGGGGGAGGAACACGTCGATGTCCTCCGGCCGCAGCCCGGCGGCCTCGATGGCCTGCTCGGCGACCGGGGTCATCTGGAACACCGCCCACTTGTAGACGGACGGGCCCTCCTGGCGCAGCGTGGGCCACTCCACGTCGTCGCCGGGCTCCGCGTTGCGGTAGTCGAGCCAGGAGTGGGTCTGGCGGATCATCGTCGCCGCGGAGCCGTCCGAGCCCCACACGGTGCGGCCGATGCCCGGCTCCTCGGAGGGGCCGACGACGGCGGCGCCCGCGCCGTCACCGAGGAGGAAGCTGATGGAGCGGTCGGTCGGGTCGATGAAGTCCGACATCTTCTCGACGCCGATCACCAGCACGTGCCGGGCGGTGCCGGCGCGCACGAGCGCGTCGGCCTGGGCGATGCCGTAGGCGTAGCCCGCGCAGGCGGCGGAGATGTCGTAGGCGGGTGCGGGCGTCGCCCCGATGCGGTCCGCGATGACGGCGGCGAGGGACGGCGTCTGCTCGAACCACGTCACGGTGGAGACCAGGACGGTGTCGACGTCCGAGCCCTCGAGCCCGGCGGCGGCCAGCGCCTCGCGGGCGGCCGCCTCGGCGAGGTCGGCGACGGTGACGTCGGCGCCCGCCCGGCGCCGGGACACGATGCCCGTGCGCTGGCGGATCCACTCGTCGGAGGAGTTGATGGGACCGACGATGTCGTCGTTGACGACGACGTTCTCGCCCCGCACGCCACCCACCCCCAGGATGCGGGCGTGCTGGACGGGCTGCGCGGCGCGCAGGGTCGGTCGGGTCATCGGTTTCCTCCGTGGCGGGTCATCAGGTCGCGTGCGGCGGGCAGGTCCCCGGGGCTCTTCACGGCCACGGTCTCCACCCCCGGCAGCGTACGTCGTGCGAGTCCGGTGAGGACGCCGCCGGGGCACAGCTCGACCACGCCGGTCACCCCCAGCGCGAGCAGCTGCTCGCAGCACAGGTCCCAGCGGACCGGGTTGGCGACCTGCGTCACCAGGCGCTCGAGGGTCTCGGCGCCCGAGGTGACGACGGCGCCGTCGGCGTTGGACAGCAGGGTCAGGCGAGGGTCGGCCGGGGCGAGGGAGGCCGCGGCGTCGCGCACGCGCTCGACGGCGGGGGCCATGTGCTCGGTGTGGAACGCACCGGCCACCTGCAGCGGGATGACGCGGGCGCGGGCGGGCGGGTCGGCGGCCAGCGCGTCAAGCTGCTCGGTGGTGCCGGCGGCGACCACCTGGCCGCCGCCGTTGACGTTGGCCGCGGTCAGCCCGTGGCGGGCGAGCGCCTCGGTCACCTCCTCCGGCTTCCCGCCGACGACGGCGGTCATCCCGGTCGGGCGCGCGGCGGCGGCGTCGGCCATGGCCCGGCCGCGCTCACGCACGAGGACGAGGGCCTGCTCGTCGGTGAGGACCCCGGCGACGGCGACGGCGGCCAGCTCGCCGACCGAGTGGCCGGCCGTGACGTCGGCCTCGGGCACGTCCTCGAGCGCCAGGGCGTGGAGGCTGAGCAGGGAGGCGGCGACGATGAGCGGCTGCGCGACGCGGGTGTCGCGAATGGTGTCCGCGTCCGCGGTGGTGCCCAGGCTCAGCAGGTCGAGCTCGGTGACCTCGGCGTAGCGCTCGAGCCGCTGCCGCAGCTCCGGCACCTCGAGCCAGGGAGCGAGCATGCCGGGGGTCTGGGCGCCCTGACCGGGGCAGAGGAGGGCTAGCACCGTCCAACCATGCCAACCGCGCCCGGGCTGCCCGCGCCTACGACGCCTACGAAGTCGAAACGGACCTGTTGTCGATTCCCTACAAACGCGTGGCGCAGGTCACGGCGCGTCCCGGCGTGCCGGGCGGCGGCCCGGGTCACAGCAGCCCGCTGTGCCGGGAGCCGCTCTGCGCGAGGCGCCCGACCGCCAGCGCCACCTGCAGGACGAAGCCCTCGCGCGCGTCGGTGGGGTCCCAGCCGACGACCTGCCCGATGCGGCGCAGCCGGTAGCGCACGGTGTTGGGGTGGACGTACAGCGCGCGGGCGGCGCCCTCGAGCGAACGGCCCTGGGCGAGATACTCCTCCAGGGTCTGCACGAGCGGTCCGCCCGCGGCCACGAGCGGCCGGTAGAGCTCCTCCACGAGCGTGCGCCGCGCGAGCGGGTCGCCGTTGAGCATCCGTTCGGGCAGCAGCTCGTCGGCGGGCACGGGCCGGGGTGCCCCGGGCCAGGCGTGGACCGCGATCAGCCCGGCGAGGGCGGCGCGGGCGGAGCGCCCGGCGTCGCCGACCTCGCGCACCTCCGGGCCGAGGACCACCGGGCCGGGTCCGAAGCGGGGAAGCAGGGACGCGGCCGCGGCGCGCAGGTCGCCGTCGCCGCCGAGCACGACGACGACCCGGTCGCCCTGGATGCCGACCAGGGCGTCCTGGGCGGCGCGCCGGCACGCGCGGCGCAGGTCGGCGGTGCGTCGCTCGTCCATCTCCGCGGGCGCCTGGCCCACCACCACCAGCGTGCCGCCACGGCCCGACCAGCCGAGCGCCGAGATGCGTGCGCGCAGGGACTCGTCGCCCCCGCGCACGAGGGAGTCGACGACCAGCGCCTCCAGGCGCGCGTCCCAGGCGCCGCGGGTCTCCGCCGCGCGGGCGTAGACCTCGGCGGCGGAGAAGGCCACCTCGCGCGAGTACAGGAGCACGGCGTCGCGCAGGTCCCGCTGCTGGCCGGGCTCGGCGAGCTGGACGGCGTTGTCCTCCACCACCTCCACGACGATGCGAACGAGCTGGAGGGTGTGCTGCAGCGAGATCGAGCGGGTCAGCTCGGGCGGGGCGGCGCGGAAGATCTCCTGCGCGTTGTACGTGCCGGCCTGCGGCTCCTCGTACCAGGTGATGAAGGCGGCGATGCCCGCCTGGGCGACGAGCCCGATCCAGGAACGGTCCTCCGCGGCCAGCTGGCGGTACCAGTCCAGCTCCGCGTCGAGCCTCCTGAGCGCCGCGGACGTGAGCATGTCGGTCCCGCCGCGCAGCCTCCGGACGACGTCGGAGCTGCCGACCTCGCGCCCGGCGCGCTCGCTCGTGGTCATGGGGGCGAGCATAGGGCAGGGACGCGCCACGCTTGTCGGATGCCTACAAAGCGCGGCGCGGGCCGCCGAGCCATCCGTGCCCGCCCGGGAAACCGGGGGCGGGGTGCCGCTCCCGGGCGGCGTCGGGCGCCTACCGGGCGGGCACCGGCGCGCCCGTCGCCGGACGATCACCCGGCGGCCCCGGGGTCCACCGGATAAGGTCGGAGCATGTCGCTGATCGCACGCCTGCGCGCCATGCTCAAGCGGAAGACGCCGGTCAACCGGGTCGGTGCCCGCCGCCCGTCCGCCGTCGCCCGCTCCGCCGACGCTCCACGTGAGGACGCGCTGCGCGCGAAGCTCATCGAGGACCCCAACGACATCGAGGCCTTCAAGGGCCTCGCGGAGATGGTGCGTCGTCGCGCCGCGGGCGCCGCCCCGGCCGACCCGCTCACCGCCGACCACCAGCCCGCCGACCGCGACCGGGCCGCCGACCTCGCGGTCTGGTCGCTCGCCGAGGAGATCGCCGGGAACCCCCGCTCCTGGTACGCGCTCGTCGAGCTCGCCCGGCTCTCGCTCGCCGACGACCACGAGGGCGCGATGCGCCGGCTGGCCGGCGCCTGCGAGCGCGAGCACACCGGCGTCGCGGTGGCCGAGTCGGTGCGGATGCTGCGCGAGGCGGACCTGCCCGGCGAGGCGCTCGGCCTCGGCGTCGGGCACTGGTCGCCGCGCGAGCACGTGGTCGACGCCGGCGTGCAGGTGGTCCGTGCGGCGCTCGAGGCGCGCCGGCCGTCCGAGGCTCGTCGTCACCTCGAGGCCCTCGCCCAGGCCGCGGACACCGAGGCGGCCGCCCGTGCGGTCGCCACCCTCGAGCCCGAGGTCGCGGCCGCCGAGGCGGCCACCAACGCCTGACGCACACACGCAGGGCACCACCCGCTTGGTGAGGAGTCAGCAGCTCGCCCCACCAGACTCCTCGCACACCCGGTGGGACGTCACGCACTCATGACGTCTCATCGGGTTGGTCAGGTTCGACGGGACGAGCGACGTGCGGCCGCAGCCGCGCGAAACTACTCTGCGCTGCATGCCGCTCGATCACCTCGGCATCAACATCCCTGACGTCGCGTCCGCGCGCGAGTACTACGACGCACTGATGCCGCTGGTGGGGTTCGAACCCTTCCTCTCCGGGGAGGACTGGTGCTCCTACGCCCCGTCCAGCGGGCAGGGGACCCAGATCTTCTTCTACACCGCCCAGGACGACGGGGCGTACTCCCGGCACCGGCCGGGTCTGCAACATCTGTGCTTCCTCGTCGACTCCCGGAGTGACGTCGAGGCTGCACACAGGTGGGCACGGGATCGGGGCGACGAGGTCCTGCACGAGCCGCGGACCTTCCCGGAGTACCACCCGGATCATTACGCCATGTACTGGCTCGACCCCCACGGCTTCAAGCTCGAGGTCGTGTCCTTCGAGCACGTGGACTGATCGCGACGCTGCTCGGCGCCGTCCTCCGCGGGTCGGCGACCTCTCGCCGCCCGTGCGAGAGACGATGCCGGCCGGGCGGGAAGTTGGCGACGTCCGCCCGGGATCGGTCGGGGACGGAGGACGACGACGGGCCCCGTCGACCTGGTGGTCGGCGGGGCCCGTCAGTCGTTCAGGCGCCGGTCAGGCGTCGCCGCCCGCGGTGCCGGACTCGCCGGCGTGGACGTTGAACAGGTCGTACTTCTCGATGGCCTGACGCGGGACGTCACGGTCGATCTCGCCGCGGTCCGCGAGGGCCTGAAGCGTCCGCACCGTCATCGAGTGGGCGTCGATGAACAGCTGACGCCGTGCGGCCGGGCGGGTGTCGGAGTAGCCGAACCCGTCCGCGCCGAGCGTGTAGTACTCGCCCGGCACCCACTGCCGGATGGAGTCCTGGACCTGGTGCTCGTAGTCGCTGGTGGCCACGTAGGGGCCGCCGGCGTCGCGAAGCCTGCTGGTGACGTAGGCCTCGCGGCGCTCCTCCTGCGGGTGCAGGAAGTTGTGCTTGTCCGCCTCGAGACCGTCGCGCCGCAGCTCGTACCAGCTCGTCACCGACCACACGCCGGCCCGCACGCCCCAGTCGTTCGCGAGGAGCTCGCGGGCGTGCAGCGCCCACGGCACCCCGACGCCCGAGGCGAGCAGCTGGGCCCGCGGGCCGTCACCCTCGGGCTCGGCGATGCGGTAGATGCCCCGGAGGATGCCCTCGACGTCGACGTTCTCCGGCTCGGCCGGCTGGACCATCGGCTCGTTGTACACCGTGAGGTAGTACATGACGTTCTGGTCGCGAGAGTCCTCGCCGTACATCCGCTGCAGACCGTCACGCACGATGTGGCGGATCTCGTAGGCGTACGCCGGGTCGTAGTGCACCATGGCCGGGTTGGTCGAGGCCAGCACGGGGGAGTGCCCGTCCATGTGCTGGGTGCCCTCGCCCGCCAGGGTGGTCTTGCCTGCGGTCGCTCCGATGATGAAGCCGCGGGCCAGCTGGTCGCCGGCGGCCCAGAACTGGTCGCCGGTCCGCTGGAACCCGAACATCGAGTAGAAGATGTAGACGGGGATCATCGGCTCGCCGTGGACGGCGTAGCTCGTCCCGACCACCTGCATGGCCGCGGCCGAGCCACCCTCGTTGATGCCGGTGTGGAGGATCTGCCCCTGCTCGGACTCCTTGTAGCTGAGCATGAGGTCCTGGTCCACGGACGTGTAGTTCTGGCCGTGGGTGTTGAAGATCTTCGCGGTCGGGAAGATCGCGTCGAGGCCGAAGGTGCGTGCCTCGTCGGGGATGATCGGCACGATCCGCTTGCCGATCTCCTTGTCCTTCATCAGCTCCTTGAGGAGGCGGACGAAGGCCATCGTCGTGGCGATCTCCTGGTGCCCGGAGCCCTTGGCGAGGATCTCGTAGGGCTTGGCGTCCGGGAGGGTCAGGGTCTTCGACGTCGTCGGCCGCTCGGGCACGAACCCGCCGAGGGCCTTACGGCGCTCGAGCATGTACTGCAGCGCCTCGTCGGACTCCTCGGGCCGGTAGTACGGCGCGTTGTAGGGGTCCTCGAGCTCCTCGTCCGAGATGGGGATGCGAAGGGCGTCACGGAGCATCTTCAGGTCCGTGGTCTTCATCTTCTTCATCTGGTGGGTGGAGTTGCGGCCCGCGAAGCTCGGGCCGAGCCCGTAACCCTTCACCGTGTGGGCCAGGACGACGGTCGGCTGGCCGGTGTGCTCGGTCGCGGCCTTGTAGGCGGCGTAGATCTTGCGGTAGTCGTGGCCGCCCCGCTTGAGCGCCCAGATCTCGTCGTCCGTCATGTTCTTGACGAGCTCCTTGGTGCGCGGGTCGCGACCGAAGAAGTGCTCGCGCACGTAGGCGCCGTCGTTGGCCTTGTACGTCTGGTAGTCCCCGTCAAGGGTGTTGTTCATGAGGTTGACGAGGGCGCGGTCCTTGTCGGCGTTGAGCAGGGCGTCCCACTCGCGGCCCCAGATGACCTTGACGACGTTCCAGCCGGCCCCGCGGAACTGGGCCTCGAGCTCCTGGATGATCTTGCCGTTGCCGCGCACCGGGCCGTCGAGGCGCTGCAGGTTGCAGTTGACCACGAAGGTGAGGTTGTCGAGGTTCTGCTGGGCCGCGAGCTGCAGCATGCCGCGCGACTCCGGCTCGTCCATCTCGCCGTCGCCGAGGAACGCCCACACGTGCTGCTGGGACGTGTCCTTGATGCCGCGCTCGTGCAGGTAGCGGTTGACCCACGCCTGGTAGATGGCCTGGGCGGGGCCCAGTCCCATGGAGACGGTCGGGAACTCCCAGAAGTCCGGCATGCGGCGCGGGTGGGGGTAGGACGGCAGCCCACGGCTGCCCTCCGGGTGGGAGTACTCCTGGCGGAACCCGTCCAGGTCCGCCTCGGTGAGGCGGCCCTCGAGGAAGGCGCGGGCGTAGTTGCCGGGGGAGGCGTGGCCCTGGAAGAAGACCTGGTCGCCGCCGCCCGGGTGCTGCTTGCCGCGGAAGAAGTGGTTCAGCCCGACCTCGTACAGCGTCGCCACGGAGGCGTAGGAGGAGATGTGCCCGCCGACGGAGACGCCGGGGCGCTGCGCGCGCGTGACCATCACCGCGGCGTTCCAGCGGATCCAGCCGCGGTACTTGCGCTCCACCGCCTCGTCACCGGGGAAGTACGGCTCCTCGTGGACGCCGATGGTGTTGACGTACGGGGTGTTGATCGGGTTCGGGACGGCGACCGAACGCTCCCGCGCCCGCTGCAGCAGGTTGAGCAGGATGTACCGCGCGCGGGGGCCCCCACGCTCGTCGATCAGTCCGTCCAGCGACTCCAGCCACTCCTGGGTCTCCTCGGTGTCGATGTCCTTCACCTGGCTGAGGAGTCCCTTGATCAGCGGCGAGGACTCGTCTCGTGAACTCACGCGTTCCCTCTTTCGTTGGGCGTCGACGGTGACGACGCGGGGATGTGCCACACCTTCGTTCAGGGTAGGACCATTGTCTTACCTTGACCGGGGTCAAGGCGAACCTTGGGTCTGGGCGGACGTGTGACACTGCTGACACACGCGCCCACGAAGCCACGCGCGCGGTAGGTGCGCCGTCCTGCGGGCTTGCGCGAGGGCCGCGCACTACGGTGGGCTTGACCACACCACCCGCGCACGCGGGTCGGGAGCACAGGCCGCGACGCGGCCGGACGGAAAGGTAAGGACCCAACGTGGCAGTCAGCACGGGCGCGGGAGCCGGCAGCAAGTTCGGCTTCACCACCGGGCAGGTGATCCAGGAGTTCCTCTACGACGACGACGCCGACCCCGCCGTCCGTGAGGCCGTCGAGGAGGCCACCGGTACCGAGCTGGTCGACGAGGAGTACGGCGACGTCTGCGACGGCACCCTCATCTGGTGGCGCGAGGACGACGGTGGGCAGGAGGAGCTGACCGACCTGCTCGTCGACGCTCAGGCGAACCTCGACAACGGCGGCCTGATCTGGGTTCTCACGCCCAAGCCGGGTCGTCCGGGGCACGTGCGGCCGGCGGACATCGAGGAGGCCGCGCGCACCGCGGGGATGCTCGCCACCTCGGCGACGTCCGCGGGCGAGGGCTGGTCGGGCATCCGGATCGCCGCGCGCACCCGGGGCCGCTGAGTGGCGCAGCCGCTCGCCGGCGACGTCGCCCCCGACTTCGAGCTGCCGGACACCCACGGCACCCCGGTCCGCCTGAGCGCCCTGCGGGGCGGCCCGGTGGTCGTGGTGTTCTTCCCGTTCGTCTTCTCCCGCGTCTGCACCTCTGAGCTGGGTGAGCTGCGGGACAACCTCCCGGAGCTGACCGCCGGGGGCGCGCGGGTGCTCGCGATCTCGACGGACGCGATGTTCGCCCAGCGCGCCTGGGCGGAGTCCGAGGAGTTCGGCTTCGACCTGCTCTCCGACTTCTGGCCGCACGGCTCGACGGCGCGCGCGTACGGCGTCCTCGACGAGGGCAGCGGGCACGCGCTGCGCGGCAGCTTCCTCGTCGACGCCGAGGGGGTCGTGCGCTGGTCGGTCGTGAACCCTCGCGGCCAGGCCCGTCAGCTCGGCGACTACCTCGCGGCCCTCGCCGGCGTCGGTAGCTGAGGGGACGGCGCAGCCCTCGGCCGGCGAGGGCCCGCGCAGCCCTCGGCAGCCGAGGACCCGCACCGGTGCGGTGCACGGGCGACCGCCCGCTCTGCTCTAGGCTGTGGCGGGCGCCTCGGCGCCAGGGGCCTGTAGCTCAGTTGGTCAGAGCGCCGCGCTTACACCGCGGAGGTCGTCGGTTCGAGACCGGCCGGGCCCACCAGCACGTCCCCACGACCGGACCTGCTGCCGTCCCCCCAAAGGCGCGCGCGCCGTGGCCGGGCCTACCTCACGACCGCGATGCGGCGGGTGAGGAGGTCGCGGGCGGCCGCTAGGCTCCTCAGGCATGCCGGACCTCACCCTCGCCGACGTCGTCGACCTCCTCGAGCGGCACTACCCGCCGGGAACGGCCGAGGACTGGGACGCCGTCGGGCTCGTGGTGGGCGACCCGGCCGCGCCCGTGCGGACGGTCGTGCTCGCCGTCGACCCGACCGAGGAAGTCGCCGCGGAGGCGCTGGCCCTGGGCGCCGACCTGCTCGTCACGCACCACCCGCTGTATCTGCGCGGAACCTCGTCCGTAGCGGCGACGACGCCCAAGGGCCGGGTGGTCCACGCCCTCGCGACCGGGGGCTGCGCCCTGTACACCGCGCACACCAACGCCGACGCGGCGGCCGACGGCGTCGCCCAGGCGCTGGCCGACCTGCTCGGCCTGCAGGGGACGACCCCGATCGACCCGCTGCCCGGCGACCGGCTCGATACGCTCGTGACCTTCGTCCCGCGGCAGGCGACGACGGCGGTGCTGGACGCCCTCGCCGACGCCGGCGCCGGCCGGCTCGGGGACTACGAGCGCGCCGCGTTCACCTCGCCCGGGACGGGCACCTTCCGGCCCCTGCCCGGGGCGACCCCGACGGTCGGCGCCGTCGGGGACGTGGAGGAGGTGGCCGAGGACCGGCTCGAGATCGTGCTGCCCCGGCACCGGCGCGAGGCCGTCCTCACCGCGCTGCGCCGTGCCCACCCGTACGAGGAGCCCGCCTTCACGCTGGTCGCGCAGGCCACCGCCGGCGCCAGCACGGGCACCGGCCGGATCGGCCGGCTGGCGACGCCGACGACGCTGCGGGCCTTCGCCGAACGGGTCGCGCAGGTCCTTCCCCCGACGGCGCAGGGCATCCGCGTGGGCGGGGACCTCGACGCCCAGGTGTCCACGGTCGCCGTGTGCGGCGGCGCCGGGGACTCCCTGCTCGGCCGGGTCCGGGCCCTGGGCGCCGACGTGTACCTGACGGCGGACCTGCGCCACCACCCCGCGTCGGAGCACCTCGCCGGCGGCCGCCCGTACCTCGTGGACGCGACGCACTGGGCGAGCGAGTGGCCGTGGCTGCCGCGCGCCGCCGAGGTGCTCCGGCGCGGCGCCGCCGCCGGCGGCACTAGGTTGGACGTGTACGTCTCCACGCTCGTCACCGACCCGTGGGACCTGCACCTGGCACAACAGCACAGCAGCGAGCCCGGCTCGTCGACCGAAGGAGCACGCCCGTGACCACCGCCCCACCGCAGGAACAGCGACGGCTGCTCGACCTCCAGGCGCTCGACACGCGCCTGGCCAAGCTCGCCCACCAGCGCCGCACCCTGCCGGTCCTCTCCACCCTCGCCCAGCTCGAGGGCCGCGGTGAGGATCTCCACCGGGCACAGGTCGAGGCGAAGACTCTCGCCGCGGACACCCGCCGCGAGCTGACCAAGGCCGAGGCCGACGTCGAGCAGGTCCGCGCCCGCGCCGCCCGCCACCAGGCCACCCTCGATTCCGGCAAGGGACTCTCCCGCGAGCTCGTGGCCCTGCAGACCGAGCTCGCGCAGCTGGCCGACCGCCAGAGCGTCCTCGAGGAGATCGAGCTGGAGGTCATGGAACGCATGGAGGCGGCCGAGGCCCGGGTGAGCGAGCTCGACCTGCAGGAGCGGGCGATCGCCGCCGACGTCGAGAGGGCGACCGCCGAGCGCGACGCCGCATGGGCCGAGATCGACGCGGAGGTCTCGAGGACCCGCGCCGAGCGCGACCAGACGGCGGCCCAGATCGATCCCGAGCTGCTCGACCTCTACGAGTACGCCCGGTCCCGCACCGGGGGGCTCGGCGTCGTGGCGCTGCGGGGTCATCGCACCGAGGGCGCCCAGGTGGACTTCTCCCTCAGCGAGCTCGCTGCCATCGACGCCGCCGGCCCGGACGAGGTCATCGTCTCCGAGGAGCACGGCTACGTCCTCGTCCGCCTGGACGAGAACGGCGCCTCCGGCCGCGCGTGACGACCGCGAGGCTGGTCGGCACGGTGGACATCCGGCCGCTCCTGCCGGGCGACGGGGCCGCGCTCGCCCGCGCTTACGCCAGCAACCGCGAGCACCTGGCGCCCTGGGAGCCGCTCCGGCCGGAGAGCTGGTTCACCGAGCGGGGCCAGGAGGAGAACGTCGCCCGGCTCGTCGACGAGCGCGCCGCCGGCAGGGCGCTGCCCTGGGTGCTGCTCGACGGCGACCGGGTGGTCGGGGGCATGACCGTCAGCGGCATCGTGCGCGGGCCGTTCCTCAGCGGGAACCTGGGCTACTGGGTCGACGGCACCGTCACGCGCCGGGGCATCGCCACGGCCGCCGTGGCCCACGTGCTGGACGCGTGCGCCCGGGAGGGGCTGCACCGCGTGCAGGCGGGCACCCTGGTGCACAACGCCGCGTCCCAGACGGTGCTGCTCCGCAACGGGTTCGCCCGGATCGGCCTCGCGCCCCGTTACCTCCTTATCGCCGGACGGTGGCAGGACCACGTCCTGTACCAGCGCCTCCTCGGCGACGACTGAGGGCCTACGGCCGCTCGACCAGGGTGAGGGTGCGCCTGCCGCCGGAGGCAGGGGCCAGCTCGACGGCCTGCACCGTGCCGTCCGCCCGGAGCTCCTCGGCAGCACCTGCCAGCTCCTCCGCGGTGCGCGGGGGTCGCCCCGTCCGGGTCAGCAGGTGATGGGTCAGGAGCCCGCGCGCGTGCTTGGCGTTGTGGGACACCACCTGGCGGCGCCCGTTCTGCTCGCGCACCACCTGGACGAGCACGTGCTCAGCCGCGCGGGGTGGTCGCCATGCGGCGGCGTACGCGGCCGAGCGGCAGTCCACCACGACGTCACCCGACGCCTGCTCGTCCAGTACCCCGCCGAGCCGGTCGCGCCAGAACGCGCCGAGGCGGCCGGTGCCCGGCAGGTCGGCGCCCATGGACAACCGGTAGGCGGGCACCCGGTCGCCGGGAGCGAGCACGCCCCACAGGCCCGAGAAGATGCGCACGCTCTGCCCGGCCCGCCGGCGAGCGGTTCCCGTGAGCTCGGGCAGCCGGGCGGCCGCGTACAGCACCCCGCTGTAGACGCGCGCCGCGGGGGCGGCGTGGGCGGTGCGCAGCGCCGTGTTGCGGCGTACCTCGGCGGCGACCCCTGCGCCGACCCCGAGCAGCTCAGGTGCGTCGGGCCGGGCGGAGACGGCGGCCAGCTCGTCGAGCAGCCGCTCCCGCGCGTCGGTCAGCGTCGGGCCGGACAGGGTGGACAGGTCGACCGGCGCGCCGCGGCTCGGCGCGGACTTGCCCTCGGAGGGCGGGAGGAGCAGAAGCACCCGCGGATGCTAGCCCGGCGTGCACCCGCGCGGCGGCGCCGCCCGTCCGCCGGGACGCGGTGCCCCCCGCGTCCCCCGGCCCGCATCCCACGGCCCCGCGGGCGACGGCCGCGCGGGCGACGGCCTCGCGGGCGGCCGTCCCGCAGCGCACGTCCGGCGGCGCCGGCAGGTCGCCGTCGGCCGGTATGCTGGAGGCGCGGATGAGTCGGCCAGGCGGTCGCGTCGCACCGGTCTCGGCCGGTGTGCCGAGGAACGTCCGGGCTCCGTAGGGCAGGGTGGTGGGTAACACCCACCCGGGGTGACCCGCGGGACAGTGCCACAGAAAGCAGACCGCCTCCCTGGTCCGCCAGGGAGGTAAGGGTGAAACGGTGGTGTAAGAGACCACCAGCACGGCGGGTGACCGTCGTGGCTCGGTAAACCCCACCCGGAGCAAGACCAGACAGCAGGCGTTCGAGGGCGGCCCGCCCGAGCCTGCGGGTAGGTCGCTGGAGGCGTGCGGCAACGCACGTCGTAGATGGATGGCCGCCACCGCGGTGCCGGCGACGGCGCCGCGGGACAGAACCCGGCGTACCGGCCGACTCATCCGCCCCTCCGGGCCAGCCGGGCCGCCCTCAGGAAGACCTGCGGGTCGCGCGCGAGCGGCGCCCGGGCCTGCTGCCAGCGGGCGGTGTCCTTCGGTGCCTCAGCGGGCGACGGCGGTCGGTGCTCAGCGGACGACGGCGATCCACAGCGACTCGTCCTCGGCCAGCTCCGCGGCGGTGTAGCTGTAGACGTGCTCGCGGCTCGGGAAGTCCGGGTGACGCAGCGTCAGGGTGTACGTCTCGGCCTCGGGCAGGCTCTCGAAGGTGATCGTCCAGGAGCAGCCACGCTCGGAGGACGCCGCGGGATCGGTCACCGTCGCGGTCGCGATAATCTGGCCGGCGCCGTCCGCCAGCTCCACCTCGGTGCCGTCGAAGAAGGTCTCGAGATAGGTCTCCGGGTCGCACTCCGCGCCCTTGCGGGTCGAGGCGTCGGACAGGACGACCTCGAGGGACTGCGGTGCTTCCGCGGCACGGGGCATGGCCGTGGTGGCCAGGACGGTGAGGCCCGCTGCGGCGATGACCGTGACCGCGCCCCAGCGCAGGTGTCGATTGAACATCGGCCCTCCCTCCGTGCCTCAGAACGCTTCCGAGGATACCGGAGCGAGGGCGTCTGACCGCTGTGCGTTCGGCCACGGCGCGGCGTGCGTCAGTACTCGTTCGGCATGAGGATCCACAGGATGAAGTAGACGAGGAACTGGCTGCCCGGCAGCACCATGAGCAGCAGGACGAAGAGCAGCCGGGCCACCCACGGGCTGAGCCCGAAGCGTCGCCCGAGCCCGGCGCAGACGCCGGCGATCACTCGGGTGCCGCGGGGTCGGACGAGGCCGGTGCGGCCCACGGACTGGCGGATGTCGGTCATGACGGGTCCTTTCGATGTCGTCACGACAACGATCCCGCAGGGCGGCTGGCGGCACATCGGGGGCGGACCCTGATCCTGACCCTGGTGCGGCCCGGGTCCGGGTCGGGGGCGGGCGCCGGGGGCGGCGCGGCCGGGACGGGGCGTCGGGGTCCCCGACGGGATCAGTGCGGGCGGACCGCCGCCGCCTGACGGTCGTGCTCGGCCCGCACCCAGGGGTCGGCCAGCCGAGCGTCCTGCTCCGGACCGACGCCCCGCCCCGCGGCGAGGGCCTCGAGGTAGCGCCGGTCCGCGGTGAGCCTGGCGAGCGCGCCCGTCCTGCCCGTCGGGTGCCCGTGCCCGGGAACGAGCGCCCGGACCTCCGGCCCGGCCAGCACCGCGGCCAGACGGTCCAGGCCGGCGGCGTAGTCCGCGAGCGGGTCCGCGGCCTCGAGGTCCAGGAGGGGCACCTCCAGGTCGGAGAGCATGTCGCCGGCAACGAGAACCCCGCGAGCCACCAGGGCGGCGTGCCCCGGCGCGTGCGCCTCGTGGCGGACCACCCGTGCGGGCGGGCCCTCCCACGGCAGGTGCGTGTCGCCGTCGGGAAGCGCGGTGAGCTCGCCCGGCCAGGCCGGCCCGGGTGCGTCGTCCCCGGCCTCGGCCCGCAGCTCCGCGGCCTGGCGGCGTGCGGAGTCGGCGGCGCGGCGCGTCGCCCAGCGGGGCGCCTCACCGAGCGAGGGGTGCCAGAGCAGGTGGTCCCAGTGCGGGTGGGTGGAGAACGCGGCGACGGCGTGCAGGCCGCGGCCGGCGAGGGCGGCGGCCAGCCCGGCAAGCTCGACCGGGGTGAGCGCGGGATCGACCAGCAGGCAGCCGCCGGGCCCGCCGCCCACGACGACGGTGGAGGTGGTGGTGTACCGCTCCGCCGTTGCCACGAGGACGCCGGCGGCGACCTCGTCGAGCCGGCGGGCCGGGGGCACCGGGCTCAGCGGTACCCGTGCGCGGCGAGGTGGGCGGCACCCACGATGCCGGCGGTGTTGCGCAGGGCTGCGGGCACGAGCGGGGCGGTGGTGCGCAGCAGCGGGAGGAACTTCTGGTGCTTCTTGCTCACCCCGCCGCCGACGACGATGAGGTCGGGGGAGAACAGCATCTCCACCGTCTCGTAGAAGCGCTGAAGGCGCCCGGCCCACTCCTCCCAGCTCAGGCCCTCGTTCTCCTTCACCGAGGACGCGGCGCGGTCCTCGGCGTCCTGCCCGTCGATCTCCAGGTGGCCGAGCTCGGTGTTGGGTACCAGCGTGCCGTCGACGATCAGGGCCGAGCCGATGCCGGTGCCGAGCGTGGTCACGAGGACGACGCCGGGCACGCCCTTCGCAGCGCCGAACATCACCTCGGCGACGCCGGCGGCGTCGGCGTCGTTGACGCCCACGACCGGGCGCCCGACGGCCTCGCTCATCAGCGCGGGGACGTCCACGCCCTTCCACGACTTGTGGAGGTTGGCGATGAAGGGCACCACGCCGTGCTTGATCGGCGCAGGGAACGTCAGCCCGATCGGCGTGGTGGCCGGGACGTCGAACGCGGACACCAGCTCGGCCACCGTGGCGGCCACGGCGAGCGGCTTGGAGGGGTTCGGCGTCGGGATGCGGACCCGCTCGGCGGCGAGCTCGCCCGTGACGAGGTCGACCGGTGCTCCCTTGATGCCGGAGCCGCCGATGTCGATGCCGAAGCCGAGGGCGGGCGCTGCGGGCTGGGTCATGGTGCTCCTTGGTTCTCGGTGCTCGGCCCGGGTCGGCGGAGCGTCTGATGGGTGGGTGCGGCCGGTCAGGGGACGGTGAGCACCTCGGCGCCGTCCTCGGTCACCACGATGGTGTGCTCCCACTGCGCGGTGCGGGCGCGGTCCTTGGTCAGGACCGTCCACCCGTCGTCCCACTGCTCCCACTCGATGTCGCCGAGGGTGAGCATCGGCTCGATGGTGAAGACCATGCCGGGCACCATGACGTCGTCGTAGCGGGGCGCCGAGTCGTAGTGCGGGATCACCAGGCCGGAGTGGAACGCCTCGCCGACGCCGTGCCCGGTGAAGTCGCGGACCACCCCGTAGTCGAAGCGCCGCGCGTAGGACTCGATCACCCGGCCGATGACGTTGACCGCCCGCCCCGGGCGGACGGCCTTGATGCCCCGCTCCATGGCGGTCCTCGTCCGCTCGACGAGCAGGTGCGACTCCTCGTCCACCTCGCCGACCTCGAACATCGCGTTGAGGTCGCCGTGCACGCCGTCGAGGTAGGCCGTGATGTCCACGTTGAGGATGTCGCCCTCCTCCAGGACCGTGGAGTCCGGGATGCCGTGGCAGATGACCTCGTTGACCGAGGTGCACAGGGACTTGGGGAAGCCCATGTACTCCAGCGTGGACGGGTACGCGCCGTGGTCGGTCAGGAACTCGTGGCCGATGCGGTCGAGCTCGTCCGTGGTCACGCCGGGGGCGACGTGCCGGCCGACCTCCTCCATCGCGCGGGCGGCGAGCCGGGACGCGCGGCGGATGCGCTCGACGGTCTCGGGGGTCTTCACGTCGGAGGCGGTGATGCGCTCGGGACCGGTGCGGCCGACGTACTCCGGGCGGGGGATCGACGCCGGGACGGTGCGGAGCGGGGAGACGGTTCCCCTGGTCAGGGTGCCCCGTGGGGCGCGGTCGGCGAGCATGGTGGCAGTGTACGGACCACCCGTCTTCACCCCTGGAGGAGAGATGACCACCGAGCCGCGCGAGTTCTACTACAACCTGTCGACCGGCGAGGTCGAGGAGGGCAAGGTGCACGGCGCGACGAACCGCATGGGCCCCTACGCGAGCGCGGAGGAGGCGGCCCAGGCGCTCGCACGCGCCGAGGTCCGCAACGAGAAGTGGGCCGAGGAGGACGAGGCCTGGGAGGACGAGCAGTGAGCCGGGGGCAGGCGGAGAGGCCGGCCCCCGCGCCTCAGGACTCGTACGCGTGGTCCGCCGACGGGAAGGTCCGCTCCCGCACGGCCTGCGCGTAGGCGCCGGCGGCGGCAGAGAGCTCCCGGCCCACCTCGCCGAAGCGCCGGGCGAAGCGCGGTGACCAGTCGGTCATGCCCGCCATGTCGGTCCACACCAGCACCTGACCATCCACCTCGGAGCCCGCTCCGATGCCGATGGTCGGCACGGGGAGGACCTCGGTGACGCGGGCGGCCAGCGGGGCGGGGACCATCTCCAGCACGACGGCGACCGCGCCGGCGTCGGCCAGCGCGAGCGCGTCCCCGACGAGCCGGTCGGCCGCCTCGTTCCCGCGGCCCTGCACGCGCTTGCCGCCGAGGATGTTCTCCGCCTGCGGGGTGAAGCCCAGGTGCCCGATTACCGGGATGCCCGACCGAGTGAGCAGGCGGACGTGCTCGGCGAGGTGCTCCCCGCCCTCGAACTTCACGGCGTGGGCGCCGGCCTCCTTGAGCATCCGCACCGCCGTGGCCAGGCACTGGGCCGGCGAGGCCTCGTAGGAGCCGAACGGCAGGTCCGCCACCACCAGCGCCCGCCGTGCCGTGCGCGCGACCGCCCGGACCGCGGGAATCATGTCGTCGACCGTCACCGGGATCGTGCTCGGGTGGGCGTGCATGTTGTCGCCGATGGAGTCGCCCACCAGCAGCATGTCGATGCCTGCCTCGTCGAAGATCCGGGCGGTGACGGCGTCGTACGCCGTGAGCATCGTCAGCCGCTCGCCGCGTTCCTTGGCCTGGCGCAGGTGGTGCACCCGCACCCGGCGGGGGGCGTGCCCCGCGGCGGGCGCGGTGCCCGGCGCGGCGTTCTGGGCGGACGCGCCGGCGGTGGGCGACGGCTCGGGTGGGACGCTGGTAGTCATCTGTTCTCCTGGTCGGCGGCGCGGGGGCGCGGGGCGGTCGGTGGCCGTCCGCCGTCGCCGGTCCGCGGTGACATGCGCTCACCCTATTGCCGACGGCGGTCGGCGTGGGCGACGCTCCGTCCCCTCGCCGCGCGACCGGCTCCCGGCGCGGCGGACCGCTGGCCGGCGCACCGGTCGCAGCCCGCGGTCGCGGGTGATCGGGCGGCCGGGACGACGGGGCCGGGCACCGGCGCGGTGCACCGGCCTGGGTGCGCCATGATGGGACAGTGCGGTGGCCTCGCCGCACGCCGCCGACCGCCGGCGGCGCGGACGCCGACGCATTCAGGGAGCCGAGAGATGGACAAGCAGCAGGAGTACGTCCTCCGGGCGATCGAGGAGCGGGACGTCCGCTTCATCCGCCTGTGGTTCACCGACGTCCTCGGCACGCTCAAGTCCGTCGCCATCGCACCGGCGGAGCTCGAGGGCGCCTTCGCGGAGGGCATCGGCTTCGACGGCTCGTCCATCGAGGGCCTCTCGCGCGTGTACGAGTCCGACATGCTGGCCAAGCCGGACCCGTCCACCTTCCAGGTGCTGCCCTGGCGCGGCGACGAGAACGGCGTGGCGCGGATGTTCTGCGACGTGCTGACCCCGACGGGCGAGCCCGCGCGCTCCGACCCGCGCGGCGTGCTGAAGCGGGCGATGAACAAGGCGGCCGAGGCCGGCTTCACCTTCTACATCCACCCCGAGATCGAGTTCTACCTCTTCCAGAACGTCACCTCGCCGCAGGACCCGTTGATCCCGATCGACACCGGGGGCTACTTCGACCACGTGGCGCGGGGCACGGCGCACGACTTCCGTCGGGACGCGATCACGACGCTGGAGTCCATGGGCATCTCGGTGGAGTTCTCCCACCACGAGGCGGGCCCGGGCCAGAACGAGATCGACCTGCGCTACGCCGACGCCCTGAGCATGGCGGACAACATCCAGACCTTCCGCACGGTCATCAAGGAGGTGGCGCTGCGCCAGGACGTGCTGGCCACCTTCATGCCCAAGCCGCTCGTGAACGCGCCCGGCTCCGGCATGCACGTGCACATGTCGCTGTTCGAGGGCGACCACAACGCGTTCCACGACCCGGCGGGGGAGTTCCAGCTCTCCGCAACCGCCCGCTCGTTCATCGCCGGGCTGCTCCGCCACGCCTCCGAGATCACGGCCGTGTGCAACCAGCACGTCAACTCCTACAAGCGGCTGTGGGGCGGGGACGAGGCGCCCGCGCACGTCTCCTGGGGGCACAACAACCGCTCCGCCCTGGTCCGCGTGCCGATGTACAAGCCGGAGAAGGGCGGCTCGGCACGCGTGGAGTACCGGGCGCTGGACTCGGCCGCGAACCCGTACCTTGCGTTCGCGGTGCTCCTCAACGCCGGGCTGAAGGGCGTCGAGGAGGGCTACGAGCTGCCCGAGGGGGCGGCCGAGGACGTCGCGGCGATGAGCCAGGCCGAGCGCAAGGCCCTGGGCATCCGCTCCCTGCCGGCGTCCCTGCGCGAGGCGGTCGAGATCATGGAGTCCTCCGAGCTGGTCGCCGAGACCCTGGGCGAGGACGCCTTCGAGTTCTTCCTCCGCAACAAGCGCACCGAGTGGCAGGAGTACCGCAACCAGGTCACCCCCTACGAGCTGCAGCGGTTCATCCCGGCCCTGTGAGGGCAGCGCCATGACACGGCCGGTCTCGCGGACCACGACGCTGCGCCGGCTCGGGTTCGCCGAGCCGGCCACGGCCGCCGAGCGCCTGGACGTCGAGGTGCTCGCGCCCTACCTCGCCGCCGCCGACGCCCAGGGAGTGCCGCTGCCCGAGGCGCTCGGGCGGGTCGCCGACCCCGACCATGCCCTGCTCACGCTCCTGCGGCTGGCCGAGTCCGCCGCCGGCACCGAGCACGAGCAGCAGCTCGCCGCGATCCTGGCCGACGACGCACCCGGCCGCCGTCGTCTCCTCGCCGTCCTCGGCGCCTCGGCCGCGCTGGGCGACGCCCTGGTGGCCCGGCCCGGCGCGGTGGCCCTGCTCGCCGAGCGACCTGGCGAGCGCCCGGTCCTGGACCTGGCACCCGAGGACGAGCGGGAGCGCGCGCTGCGCGCGGTCGGCGCCGACCCGGACGCGGCCGTCCCCGTGGCCACGGTGACCGGCGAGCAGGGCGTTGCGACGCTGCGTCGCACCTACCGCCGTCGGCTCCTCGAGATCGCCGCCGCGGACCTGACCAGCCCCGACCCGCTCGACGCCTTCCCCAAGGTTTCCGCGTCGATCGCCGACATCGTGGCCGGCGCGCTCGACGCCGCCCTCGCGGTCGTGCGCGCCGACCTGCCCGGGGGAGCGACCGGCGTGCGCCTGGCCGTGCTCGGGATGGGCAAGACCGGGGGCCGGGAGCTCAACTACATCTCCGACGTCGACGTCATCTACGTGGTCGAGCCGGCCGACGGCCTGCCCGAGCCGGAGGCGGTCCGGCTCGGCGCCAGGCTGGCCACGGCGCTGGCCCGGGCGGTCTCGGCCGTCGGGCCCGAGCCGGCCCTGTGGCCGCTCGACGCGAACCTGCGGCCCGAGGGGAAGGACGGGCCGCTCGTCCGCACCCTCGCCTCGCACCTGGCCTACTACGAGCGGTGGGCCAAGACGTGGGAGTTCCAGGCGCTGCTCAAGGCCCGGCCGATCGCGGGGGACCTGGCGCTCGGCAGGGACTACTGCGACGCGCTGGCCCCGATGGTGTGGACGGCCGTCGAGCGGGAGAACTTCGTCGAGGACTCCCAGGCGATGCGGCGGCGGGTGGAGGAGAACATGCCCGCCGCCGAGGCCGACCGCCAGCTCAAGCTCGGCCGCGGCGGACTGCGCGACGTGGAGTTCACCGTCCAGCTCCTCCAGCTCGTCCACGGCCGCACGGACGAGGCGATCCGGTCGGGCACCACGCTCGAGGGGCTCGCCCAGCTGGCCGGCCGCGGCTACGTCGCCCGCGACGACGCCGCGCTGCTGGACCGGCACTACCGGTTCCTGCGGGTCCTCGAGCACCGCATGCAGCTGCACAAGCTCAGGCGCACGCACGTGGTGCCGACGGCGGAGGAGGAGCTGCGCCGCCTCGGCCGCGGCATGGGCGTGGACGGCGTGGACGGCGCCGCCACGCTCGAGCAGCGTCTGCGGCAGGTGCGCCGGGAGGTCCGCCACCTGCACGAGGAGATCTTCTACCGCCCGCTGCTGCCCGCCACCGCGCGGCTGAGCGCCGACGACGTCTCCCTCGCCCCGGCGGCGGCGCGCGCCCGGCTGTCCGCGATCGGCTACCACGACCCCGACGGCGCCATCCGCCACATCGCGGCGCTGACCGAGGGCATCTCCCGCTCGGCGGCGATCCAGCGCCATCTCCTGCCGGTGATGCTGGGCTGGTTCGCCCAGGGGCCCCAGCCCGACTACGGGCTGCTGGCCTTCCGCAAGCTCTCGGAGACCATGGGGACCACGCACTGGTACCTCAAGCTGCTGCGCGACTCCGGCGGCGCCGCGCGTCGGCTGGCTCGGCTGCTCTCGACCAGCCGCTACGTCGCGGACGCGCTCGCCCGGCTGCCCGAGGCCGTCGCGTGGCTCGACGACGACGAGGAGCTGGCGCCGCGCACGATCGAGGCCCTCGCGGCCGAGCTCGCCGCCCTGCAGGACCGGCGCACCGACCCGGTCGGGCGGGTCATGGCCGCGCGGTACCTGCGCCGCCGCGGGCTCCTGCGTGCGGCGATCGGGGACGTGCTCGGCCTGGGTGACCACACGCGGTCCGTCCGGATGATCACCAACGCCGCCGACATCGCGGTCCGGGGGGCGTTGCGGGTGGCGGTGGACCAGGCCCTGGCGGACGCCGGCCTCGACGAGGCGCCCTCGCGCTACCTCGTGGTCGCGATGGGCCGGCTCGGTGGCCGGGAGATGGGGTACGCCTCCGACGCGGACGTGCTGTTCGTCCACGAGCCGCTGCCGGGCGCGGACCCGGAGCTCGCGTCCCGCACGGCCGTCGCGGTCGCCACGGGCGTGCGGCAGCTGCTGGGGCAGACCGGCGCCGAACCGCCGCTCGACGTCGACGCGGACCTGCGGCCCGAGGGGCGCAACGGCCCGCTGACCCGCACCCTGGCCGCCTACGCGGAGTACTACGAGCGCTGGGTGGAGCCCTGGGAGCGCCAGGCGCTGCTGCGGGCCCGCCCGGTGGCCGGCGACCCCGACCTCGGCCGGCGCTTCGAGGCCCTCGTGGACCCGCTGCGCTACCCCCGGGGCGGGCTCGCCGAGGCGGAGGTCCGGGAGCTGCGCCGCATCAAGGCCCGCGTCGAGTCCGAACGGATGCCCCGCGGGGTGCCGCCCAACCGGCACCTCAAGCTGGGACGCGGCGGGCTCAGCGACGTCGAGTGGACCGTGCAGCTGCTCCAGCTCCGGCACGCCGGCGAGGTGCCCGAGCTGCGCACCACCAGCACGCTCGACGCCCTCGGCGCCCTGCACGAGGCAGGGATCGTCCCGGCCGAGGCGGCGGGGCGGCTCCACGACGCGTGGCTGCTCGCCTCCCGGCTGCGAGACGCGATCGTGCTCGGCACCGGGCGCGCCACCGGGCAGCGGGCGGACGTGCTGCCGCACGAGCCGCCCGAGCTCGAGGTGGTCGCGCGGCTCCTCGGGTTCGAGCCCGGGCGGCGTCTCGACCTGGAGGAGCACTGGCTGCGCACGTCGCGCCGGGCTCGCGCCGTCGTCGAGGAGCTCTTCTACGACTGAGGTGCGGGCGACCGGGCTCGCGGAGCGACACGCCCCGGTGTCAGACTGCCGATGTGGTCGCTCCTGGCGACCACATCGGCAACCTCGGCCGACGGGTCGGCGGGTAACCCCGGCCGACGGGTCGGCGGGCAACCTCGGCCGACGGGTCGGCGGGCAACCCCGGCCGACGGGTCGGCTCGGCCGGGCCTCAGGCGCTGCCGATCTCCCTCCCGTCGGCCCGCCACGCCACGACGACCGACGGCCGGGGCACGCCGCCGTCCGGCCAGTGCGAGAGCGGGTTCTCGAAGGTCGACCCCTCCTCCTCGCCCGGGTGCTGGACGTGGACGAGCACGCGGTGGTCCTCCACCCACGGCCCGCAGGTCTCCGCGCCGACCGGCACGGTGAGGAACTGCTTGACCTGCCCGCGGTACGGGCCCTCCAGCGCGACGCCGAAGAGGCCGTCGTTGGAGCCGAGCTGGTTGCCGTCGGTCGCGATCCACAGGTTGCCGTGGCTGTCGAAGGTGACGTTGTCCGGGCAGGAGATCGGGGAGACCTGGCTCTTGTCGTACCCGTCGAAGTACGTGGCCGGGTCCGCCGGGTCGCCGCACACGAGGAGGATCCGCCACGCGAAGGTGGTGGAGGCGGCGTCGTCGTCGCTCTCGCGGAGCTCGATGACGTGGCCGTGCTTGTTCTCCACCCGCGGGTTGGCCTCGTCCGGTCCGGCGTAGCCGGGCAGGCCGCGGTTGGTGTTGTTGGTCAGGGCCATGTACACCCGGCCGGTCTGCGGGTGCGGCTCCACGTCCTCCGGGCGGTCCATCTTGGTGGCGCCGACGGCGTCGCCCGCCTGGCGTGCGAAGGTCAGCACCTCGACGCCGCTCATGCCCTCGACGTGCGACTCCGCCTCGCCGTCGGCGGAGGTAGCGAGCGGGATCCACTCGCCGGAGCCGTCGAACTCCCCGTCGGCGGGCAGCGTGCCGGTCCCGGTGATCTCCCCCGGCGAGTCGCCGGTGAAGCGGGCGACGTACAGGGTGCCGTTGTCGAGCAGCGTGGCGTTGTGGTCGTCGTCACCCTTCCGGTAGCGGTCCCGGGAGACGAACTTGTAGACGTACTCGAACCGCTCGTCGTCGCCCATGTACGCCGCCGCGCGGCCGTCCGCGGTGAGCCGGATCGTGGCCCCCTCGTGCTTGAAGCGTCCCAGCGCCGTGCGCTTGCGGGGCGTGGAGTCCGGGTCGAACGGGTTGATCTCGCAGATCCAGCCGAAGCGGTTGGGCTCGTTGGGCTGCGCGGCGACGTCGAAGCGGTCGTCGTAGCGTTCCCACTTGCGGTCGCTGGGCCCTTCGTTGACCCCGTACCGGCGCAGCCGCTCCGCAGCCACCGCCTCCGTGACGGTCTCCGCGTTGGCGAAGTACTGGTGGAAGTTCTCCTCGCCGGTCAGCCACGTGTCCCAGGGCGTCAGGCCGCCGGCGCAGTTGTTGAGGGTGCCCAGGACGGTGCGGCCCTCCGGGTCGTCCTTGGTGGTCACCAGGTCCTCCCCGGCGACCGGGCCGGACAGCTCGAACTCCGAGCGCATGGTGAAGCGGCGGTTCAGGCGGTGGCCGACCACGGCGTCGAGGCCGCCGGAGCGCCTCCCGCGGCGCTCCGCGGTCAGCGCGACCACGCTCAGGCTGTGCGCCGCCCAGGCCACCTCGACCTGCTCGCGGGTCGGGTTCTCGGGGTCGTAGCCCGGGAACATGAGCTCCTCGTTGGTGTACTCGTGGTTCGCCACGAGCAGGAAGTTCCCGCGACCGCGCCGCGGGAGCAGGCCGAGATAGTCGCAGTTGTAGCCGAACTGACGCTCCTGGGCCTCGGCTGTCTGGTGGAGGGGGTCGAACTCGGGTGCGTCGTCGAACAGGGGGTCGCCCCAGCGCAGGACCACCTCGTGCAGGTACCCCGGCGGCACGACCACCGCGTCCGTGGTGTTGGGTGCCACGGGGCTGAACTTCAGGCCCGGTGCGCCGTCGCCCACGGGGTGGGCCGCCGCGGGCGTCCCGGTGCCCGCGCCGACCGCGCCGACGAGGCCGAGGACGGCGCCGGCCTGCAGGACGGTCCGCCGGGACACGACCTGGGACATGACGTCGCCGAAGTACTCGTTCGACGAGGTGTTGGGGGCGTCGTGGAAGCAGGCGTTCCCGCAGCGGTACCGGCACGTCATCGCCGACCTGCCGCCCGGGTGGGCGGGCAGGAGCGGCAGGAGCCGGCGCTGCGGCGTGGTCAGGCTCATCAGGTCTCCCTCGCGTCGTTGCGGGAAGGCACGCCCGGGCGGCGCGCGCCTCGTCAGGCCATGGTGCCGTCGGCGGGCGCGTCTGCCCAGACCGAGACCGGGGTGAAGCCGCTCAGAGGACCCTCGAGAGGAACTCCCGGGTGCGCTCCTGCCGGGGGGCGTCCAGGACGGCGCTCGGGTCGCCCTGCTCGACGATCACGCCGCCGTCCATGAAGACCAGGTGGTCACCGACCTCGCGGGCGAACCCGATCTCGTGGGTCACGACCATCATGGTCATGCCGTCGGCGGCGAGGCCCTGCATGACGCCCAGCACCTCACCGACCAGCTCGGGGTCCAGGGCCGACGTCGGTTCGTCGAAGAGCATCAGCTCGGGGTCCATGGCCAGCGCGCGGGCGATCGCCACCCGCTGCTGCTGGCCGCCGGAGAGCTGGGCCGGGTAGTGCCCGGTCCGGTCGGCGAGGCCCACCCGGTCCAGGAGCTCCTCCGCGCGCCGGCGTGCGGCGCCCCTGCTCAGCCCCTTGACCTGCACCGGCGCCTCCATGACGTTCTCGAGCGCCGTCATGTGCGGGAAGAGGTTGAACCGCTGGAACACCATGCCGATGCGCGAGCGCTGGGCGGCGATCGCCTGGGGATGCAACCGGTGCAGCTCGCTGGAACCGTTCCTGACCTTCTCGGCGTAGCCCATGAGCTCGCCGTCGACCTCGATGCGCCCGGCGTCGATCTGCTCCAGCTCGTTGACGCACCTCAGCAGAGTCGACTTGCCGGAGCCAGAGGGTCCCACGACGACGCACACCGAGCCGCGCGGCACCGTCAGGTCCACGCCGCGCAGCACGTGGAGGTCGCCGAAGAACTTGTGCACGCCGGCGATGCGGACCATCGGTGCCGCGGCGGTCCGCCCCTCGGCGGGCTGGGAGGTGAGGGCCGTCGTCGTCGCGTCGGTCATGGCGTGTACTCCAGGAAGGGGTCGTCCTTGGTGGTGCCGGCGGCGAGGATCGCCTGCTGCTTGCGCCCGAGCGCCCTCCTCCGTCCACCGGCCGGGCCGCGGCCGGTGGCGGGCGCGCCGTCGAAGCCGCGGCCGTAGTACTGCTCGAGGTAGTGCTGGCCGACCATGAGCACCGAGGTGATCACCAGGTACCAGATGGCGGCGACCATGAGCAGCGGGATGGGCAGGAAGATCCTGTTGCCGATCGCGTTCGTCGCGAAGGTCAGATCGAGCGTGAAGGGCACCGCGAGCACGAGCGAGGTGGTCTTGAGCATGGAGATCGTCTCGTTGCCGGTGGGCGGCACGATGACGCGCATGGCCTGGGGGAGCACCACCCGGCGCAGGATGGTGGACTCCTTCATGCCGAGCGCACGCGCCGCCTCCGCCTGGCCGGGGTCCACGCCGCCGAGCCCGGAGCGGAAGATCTCCGACAGGTACGCCGCCTCGTTCAGCGCCAGCCCGATCAGGGCCGCCCACGCCGCGGAGAAGACGTCGTTGGTGTCGAAGACGACGAACTCGGGCCCGAACGGGATCCCCAGGCTGAGCCGCGGGTACAGCACGCCGACCAGGCCCCAGAAGACCAGCTGCGTGTAGACGGGGGTGCCCCGGAAGAACCAGATGTACAGCCAGGACACCCAGCGCATCACCGGGTTGTCCGAGCGGCGCATGATGGCCAGCGTGAGGGCGAGCGCCACGGCCAGGACCATCGACCCGGCCGTCAGCAGGAGCGTCCAGCCCACGCCCCGGACGACGTTGACGTCGCGGAGGTAGAGCCAGACCACGTCCCAGCGGAAGTTCGGGTTCGTGACGAGGGTGTTGACCACCATCGCCGCCAGGACGGCGACGACGACGGCCGAGACCACCCGGCCCGGCCGCCGGACCGGGTGGGCGCGGATGAGGTCGGGCACGCTCTCGCCCGTCCGCTCGGCGGTGGTGAGGGCCATGCTCAGACCGCCGGGTTCAGCTCGGCGGTCTCCAGCGCGCCGCTGACGCCCCAGGTGTCGAGGATGTCCGCCCAGACGCCGTCGTCCATGAGGTGCTGCATCGCGGCCTGGAGGGCGGCGGTGAGCTCGGCGTCGTCCTTGGCGACGGCGATGCCCTGCGGGGCGGCGTCGGTGACCTCGCCGAGCTGCTCGATCTGCCCGCCGGTCTGGAGCGCGGCGTACTGCCCCACCGGGGAGTCGGCGTACATCACGTCGATCTTCCCGCCGACGAGGTTGGTGGTGACGTCGGCCTGGGAGCTGTACCGCAGCACCTCGATGGGCTCGGACCCGGCGTCGGTGCACGCGGCCGAGAGCACGTCGGCGTCCTCGTCCTGGATGGTGCCGGTCTGCACACCCATGGTGGTGCCGCACAGGTCGGCGGGGTCCAGGTCCTTCGGGTTGCCCGCCTGGACGGAGAAGGTCGAGCCGGCCGAGATGTAGGCGATCATGTTGACCTGCTCGAGCCGCTCGGCGTTGATGGACATCGAGGCGATGCCGGCGTCGTACTGGGTGCCGATGGCCGGGATGATCGAGGCGAACTCGGCGTGGCTGACCTCCACCTCGGCGCCGAGCACCCGCCCGAGCGCCTTGGCCAGGTCGACGTCGTAGCCGGTGGGGGTCTGGCCGTCCGGGCCGCCGAGGAACTCCGCCGGGGCGTACTGGAGGTTGTCGCCGACCGTCAGCGTCCCGTCGAAGTCCGCGGGGAGCATCGCGGCGATCTCGTCCACCTTCTCGACCGTGGACACGTCGTAGCTCGGCTCGGTGGCCGCCGCCGTCGTCTCCCCGGCCTCCGGCGCGGTCGCCTCGGAGGCGTTGGTGCACGCGGCGAGCACGAGGGTGCTGGCGACGGCGAGGGCGGGCAGGGCGGACTGGCGACGCATGGCAGGCTCCGGTGACGTTCTCGACGGGGACCTGACCACGATATATCCACGAACATGCATGACTATGCACGCGGTGGTGTGGGGTCGCGCACAGTGGCCGACGTGAGACGGCCGGGGGCCGGCGCCTTCCGGCACCGGCCCCCGGCCGTGAAGCTCAGCGACCTGTCACAGGTCGTAGTAGAGCTCGAACTCGTGCGGGTGCGGCCGCAGGCGCAGCGGGTCGATCTCGTTGGTGCGCTTGTAGTCGATCCAGGTCTCGATGAGGTCCCGGGTGAAGACGTCACCCTCGGTGAGGTAGTCGTGGTCGGCCTCGAGGGCCTCGAGCGCCTTGGGCAGGGAGTCGGGCAGCTGCTCGATCTGCGCGTGCTCCTCGGGCGGGAGCTCGTAGAGGTCCTTGTCGATCGGGTCCGCCGGCTCGATCCGGTTCTTGATGCCGTCGATCCCCGCCATGAGCATCGCGGAGAACGCGAGGTAGGGGTTGGACGAGGGGTCCGGCACGCGGTACTCGACGCGCTTGGCCTTGGGGGAGGAGCCGGTCACCGGGATGCGGATGCAGGCGGAGCGGTTGCGCGCGGAGTACACGAGGTTCACCGGGGCCTCGAAGCCGGGCACGAGGCGGTGGTAGGAGTTCACCGTCGGGTTGGTGAACGCCAGCAGCGAGGGGGCGTGGCGGAGCAGGCCGCCGATGTACCAGCGGGCGATGTCCGACAGGCCGCCGTAGCCGCGCTCGTCGAAGAACAGCGGCTTGCCGTCCTTCCAGAGCGACTGGTGGGAGTGCATGCCCGAGCCGTTGTCGCCGAACAGCGGCTTGGGCATGAAGGTGGCGGACTTGCCCGCCTGCCACGCCGAGTTCTTGATGATGTACTTGAACTTCATCACGTCGTCCGCCGCGGCCCGGAGGGTGTCGAAGCGGTAGTTGATCTCCTGCTGGCCGGCGGTGCCCACCTCGTGGTGCGCGCGCTCGACGTCGAGGCCGACCTCCTGCAGGACGCGGACCATCTCGTCGCGCAGGTCAGCCATCTGGTCGTTGGGGGAGACCGGGAAGTAGCCGCCCTTGTAGCGGGTCTTGTACCCGAGGTTGGCGCCGTCCTCGTCACGGCCGGTGTTCCAGGCGGCCTCGGCGGAGTCGAGGTAGTAGAAGCTCGAGTGCTGCGTCGTCTGGAAACGCACGTCGTCGAAGATGTAGAACTCCGCCTCGGCGCCGAAGTAGACGGTGTCGGCGATGCCGGTGCTCTTCAGGTAGGCCTCGGCCTTGGACGCGATGTTGCGCGGGTCGCGGGAGTACGCCTCGTCGGTGAACGGGTCGACGATGGAGAAGTTGACCACCAGGGTCTTCTGCTTGCGGTACGGGTCGACGAACGCCGAGGTCACGTCAGGCACGAGCTTCATGTCGGACTCGTGGATCGCCTGGAAGCCACGGATGGAGGACCCGTCGAACATCAGGCCGTCGGTGAACGCGTCCTCGTTGAACGCCTCGACGGGGATGTTGAAGTGCTGCATGACGCCCGGCAGGTCGCAGAAGCGGACGTCGACGAACTTGACGTCCTGCTCCTTCGTGAAGGCGATGGCCTCCTCGGCGTTTGAGAACATCCGTTGGCTCCTTGAGGGGTAGGGCTGGGGGAGTCCGCCGCGATCGTCGATCCCGGGGAACGGTTGTGAAACTAGCCTGCGGCAGTTTCTCGTGTGTCACCTGAATGTGTCCGGCATGTTACGCGGGGCGGCGTGACGATGACGCTCGTCACACCGGCCGCCCGTCCGGCTGCGCGGGGCGACGGACGGCGCCCGGATACCCTGCAGTGGTGCCAGATCCTCAGTTCCCGCCCGTCGCCGGCCTGGGGCGCCGCATCCTCGGCCTCGCCATCGACTGGGCCCTCGCCTCAGCGATCAGCGCGGGCTTCTTCGGCTACGACGAGATGGCCACACTGGGAATCTTCGCCCTCATGACGTGGATCATGGTCGCCACGCTCAGCGCCACCGTCGGCCACGTGATCGCGGGCCTGGCGATCCGTACCCCGGGCCGCGGTCCTGCGGGCCCGGTCCGCGCGCTGGTGCGCACCGTGCTGCTCTGCCTGGTGATTCCCGCCGTCGTGTGGGGCAAGGACGGCCGCGGCCTGCACGACATCGCCGCGGGCACGGTCGTCACCCGCATCCGCTGAGCCCTGCGCTCGTGACGTCCCAGCGGCATCCGCTGACGCGTCGCGCCCCGGAGACGACGACTGCCCGCCGGTAACCTGACGGCTCGGCGGGCAGCTGACGTTCGGCGAGGACCTGACGGCTCGGCGAGACCTGACGCCTCGCGAGGCGTGGCGGGGCGGCTCAGCGGCCGCGCATGCCCTTGCGGTCGGGCCGTGCCTTCATCGGGTCGACGCCCTTCGGGATGGGCATCTTGGTGCTGCCGAGGGCCTGGAGGCGCCTGGCCACCTGTGCCACCTCGGCGGTGGTGAGCGTCTTCTTGAAGCCCTGCACGGTCTTGGTGAGCTTGCCGATGGGGACCTGGCCGCTCTCGTTGCCGTACTGGACCAGGTGGACGGGGACGTTCGGCGCCACGCGGGAGACCTTCCGGCGCTCGTCCTCGAGCATGCGGGTCACGCGGTGCGAGGGGCCCTCCGAGACGAGCACGATGCCGGGGCGGCCGACCATCCGGTAGACCAGGTCCTGATGACGCGGGTTGACCGCAACCGGCTGCTCCTCGATGTTCCAGCCCCGGCGGATCTGGCCGAGGACTGCCCCGGCGGCGCCGGGGCGCCCGTCGATCTGGGAGTAGCTGGCCTTCCGCGTCTGGGTGGCGAGCAGGACCATCATGAGCATCAGGGCCAGCAGCAGGCCGAAGAACGCCATGTAGACCGGGTGGCCCCAGGCGAAGCCGATGGCGAGCGAGACGCCCATGACCAGCACGAAGACACCGATCAGCAGCCAGGTGACCGACGGGTTGACCTGCCGCGTGAGCCGGTAGGCGTCCCGGATGTTGTGGTACCAGCGCTGCTTCTTCTCCGTGGGGGCGGCGGAGGCGCTCGCGCCCTCGTTCTTCTTGCGGGCCATGATCGCCAAGGATACCGGGCCGCGGGGGGACCGCGGACCGACCCGCGGCCGGTGCCGACATCCCTGGCCGGCCGTGACCCCGCTGGACGGCGGTCCGGCCAGCGGGGCCGCCACGGGCACCTCAGCGCACCAGCGCGGCCGCCTCCTGGCGGGACGTCGTCGGCTCCGTCAGGTGCGTCAGCGCGGGCGGCACCTCCAGGCCCTTCTTCGTCATGGCGCGACCCCACAGGCGGCCGGCACGGTAGCTCGAGCGCACCATGGGACCGGCCATGACCCCGAGGAAACCGATCTCCTCGGCGATCTCGGAGAGCTCGACGAACTCCGCGGGCTTGACCCAGCGCTCCACGGGGTGGTGGCGCACGGACGGGCGCAGGTACTGGTTGATCGTGAGCAGGTCCGTGCCGGCGTCGCGCAGCTGCTGCATGGCGTCGACGACCTCGTCGAAGGTCTCGCCCATGCCGAGCATGAGGTTGGACTTGGTGACGAAGCCGTCCTCGGCGGCAGCGGCGATCACCCGCAGCGAGCGCTCGTAACGGAAGCCCGGACGGATGCGGCGGAAGATGCGCGGCACCGTCTCGAGGTTGTGGGCGAGCACCTCGGGCCGGGAGGAGAAGACCTCGGCGAGCTGGTCAGCCTTCGCGTCGAAGTCGGGGATGAGGAGCTCGACGCCCGTGCCGGGGTTGAGCGCGTGGATCTGCCGGACAGTCTCGGCGTAGAGCCAGGCGCCGCCGTCGTCGAGATCGTCACGGGCGACGCCGGTGATCGTGGAGTACCTCAGGCCCATCTGCTGGACCGAGCGGGCCACCTTGAGCGGCTCAGTGCGGTCGAGGGCGGAGGGCTTGCCCGTGTGGATCTGGCAGAAGTCGCAGCGGCGGGTGCACTCGGAGCCGCCGATGAGGAAGGTGGCCTCGCGGTCCTCCCAGCACTCGAAGATGTTGGGGCAGCCCGCCTCCTCGCAGACCGTGTGCAGGCCGCCGCCGTGCACGAGCTGCTTGAGCTCGCGGTACTCCGGGCCCATGACGGCCTTCGTCTTGATCCACTCGGGCTTGCGCTCGATGGGCGTCTCGGCGTTGCGCGCCTCCACACGAAGCATGCGTCGGCCCTCGGGGGCGATCGTCACGGTGGGAACCCCGTTCTGCTCGCTGATGGTGTGTGTTCGATAGTACGTGGCCGGGCCCGCGGGGGACCGGGCGGTCGACGGGGTGGTGGTCGGGTCCGCCGAGGCGGCCGCAGCCGCTCAGGAGCGTGCGGCGAGGGCGGTCCCGCCGGCGGTGAGCGGCGTGAGGGCACGGACCAGCTCGTGCCCGAGGTCGTCGACGACGTCCAGCGGTGTGACGGTGCGGCCGGTCTCCGCCGTGAGTGACGTGACGTCGGCGTCCTCGATGCCGCAGGGCACGATCGGGGCGTAGGCCGACAGGTCAGGATCGGCGTTCAGCGCGATGCCGTGCATCGTCACACCGCGGGCGACCCGGACGCCGACGGCGCAGAGCTTCCTGTCCCGGCCGCGCTCGTCGGCCAGCACCCACACGCCGGAGCGGCCGTCGACGCGCGCGGTCGCGACGCCGTGGTGCGCCGCGACCTCGATCACCGCCCCCTCGAGGGCGCGCACGTAGGCGACGACGTCGACCGGCTCGGCGAGGCGGACGATGGGGTAGGCCACGAGCTGGCCGGGACCGTGCCAGGTGATGCGGCCGCCCCGGTCGACGTCGACGACCTCGGTGCCGTCGGTGGGGCGGTCGCCCCGGCCGGTGCGCCTGCCGGCGGTGTAGACGTCGGCGTGCTCGAGCAGCAGCACGGTGCCGGGACGCTCCCCGGCGACGACCTGGGCGTGGATGCGGCGCTGCAGGTCCCACGCCCAGCGGTAGTCCACCAGTTCAGAGCCGAGGCGCACGCGTTCGAGCTGCACCCCCACGATCCTAGTCCGCGCTCTCCACAGGCCAGGTCCGCCGCCTCAAGGCTGTGGAGGACGCGGGCGGAGGTGTGGACCTCGTGCTTTCGTCCAGCCATGCCCGTCCTGCGCCGCCCGTCCCGCCCCGCCGACGTCCCCTCGGTGCCCGGGTACCGCCTGGAGACACCCGTGGGGTTCGGGGCGGGCGGGGCGGTGTGGGCCGCGCGCGACCCGGCGGGCCGGACGGTGGCGGTCGCGTTCGTGAGCCTGCCGCCGGGGGAGCGCGGTGCAGCCACGTTGCGGCGCCTGGGCGCCCTGCGGTCCACGGCGAACCCGCACCTGCCCAGGGTGCTTGACGTCGTGGGCGTCGACCCGGGCCGGTGCGCGCTGGTCTGCGAGATGGTCGACGGTCCGACGCTGGCGACGGTCCGGGCAGCCCGCGGCGATCTGCCGCCGGGCGCGGCGGCGACCCTCCTGGGCGCGCTGGCGTCCGCGCTCGCCCACCTGCACGACCACGGTGTCGTCCACGGCGACGTCGCCCCGACGAACGTCGTGCTCACCGCCGGAGGCGTTCCCGTGCTGGTGGACCTCGCCGGAGACGTCTCCCACGAGCGCGGCACGCCGGGCTTCGTCGCTCCCGAACGACGCCGCGGTGCCCCGGCGAGCACCGCCGCCGACGTCTGGGCGCTGGCGCGTGTGGTCGGCTGGGCCGCGGCCCAGGTAGACGGCGCGGACGTGCTCGCCGCGGCACTCGCGCCCGACCCGGCACTGCGGCCCGCAGCCAGGGACCTCGCCCGGTGCGCAGAGTCCCTGTCACCTCCGGCCGCGATCGAGCTGCCCTCCGGCGCGGACCTCGCGCAGGCCCGGCTCCGGTCGGGGCAGGCCGCCACCGAGGTCGCCGCCCTTCGCCGCCCGCGCGGCCGCCATCGCCGCACCCGCCGGTTGCCGGGCGCGCAGGTGGCGCTCGCCCTCGCCGCCCTCATGCTCGGCCTGACCCTCGCGCACACCGTCACCGGCGCCCGCTCGCCATCACCGAGGCCTCTGGCACCCGCTGAGGCCTCCGCCGTGGTCCGGGAGCTCGTCGGCGAGCGGGACGAGGCGTTGCGGCGGGGCGAGACCGAGACGCTCGCCCAGCTCACGGTGCCGGGGTCACCCGCCGCGCGCGAGGACGCGGCGCTGGTGGAGCGTCTGCGGGCGGCGGGGGTGCGGGCCGACACGCTGAGCACCACGGTCCAGGAGGTCGTGCTCGTCGAGGCGACGGGCGAGCCGGGACCACGCGCGGTCGTGGAGGTGGTCGTGCGGCAGGAGGAGTACCTCCTGGTGCCGGCCGCCGGGTCGTCAGGTGGGACGTTGCAGGACGGCGGTCAGGCGGTGCCCGCCCAGGATCCGCGATGCGTCCGGATGGTGCTCATGGGCCCGGCACCGTGGCGGCTGGCCGAGACTGCGCGCTGTTCTCGCGCTCCTGCGTGAGCCGTGCCGCGGGGCGCGCGCGCCTGCCTGAGCCGTGTCCCCCGCGCCTGCCCACGCGGCGTCTCACGGCGCTGCGCCTGCGAGAGGCCGCGGGATCTTCCCGCGGACATCGCGTCAGCGGCGGCCGTGACGGTCGCGGTCGGCCACCCAGGGTGCGGCCGCGGCGAGGTCCGGGTGGCTGAAGGTGAAGCCGTCGTCGAGCAGGGCGCGCGGCTCCACCCGACGGGAGGCGGCGAGGAAGTCGGCGAAGTCCCGCCCGGCGAGGGCGAGCGCCCAGCGGGGGGCGTGCACCACCGCGGGCCGGCGCATCGCAGAGGCCAGGGCGTCGACCAGCTCGCCCTGCCTGGCGGTGCCCGGCGCGGAGAGATTGACCGGGCCGGTGAGGGTCGAGTCCATCAGGTGCAGCTGGGCGCGCACGTGGTCGGCCAGGGTGATCCACGGGAACCACTGACGGCCGCCGGCGATCGGGCCGCCGAGCCCGAGACGGATGAGCCGGGTCAGCGGCGCGATGGCCCCGCCCGAGGGGGCCAGGGCGGGGGAGGTCCGCAGGAGGACCACGTCCGCTCCGGCGTCGGCCGCGGGCGTCGTCGCGGCCTCCCAGCGCCGGCAGACCTCTGCCAGGAACCCGTCGCCCGGCCGGCCGGCCTCGGTGAGAAGCTGCTCCCCACGGTCGCCGTAGAAGTCCGTGCCGCTCGCCTGGAGGAACCGCACGGGCCGGCGGCCGCGGGACACCGCATGGGCGACCGACTCGGCGAGCACCCGGGCGCCGTCGACCCGGGAGCGGAGGATCTCCTCCTTGTAGGCGGACGTCCACGGCAGCCGGCCCAGGGACGCGCCGCCGAGATTGACGACGACGTCCACGCCCGTGAGGGCCGTCGGCTCCAGCGTGCCGTCGGCCGGATCCCAGCGGATCTCCTCCGGGCCACGCGGCTCCCGCCGGACCAGCCGGCGGACGCTGTCCCCACGGCGCCGGAGGTGCCGGACGAGGTGGTGGCCCAGGAAGCCGGAGGCGCCGGCGACGAGCACGGTGCGCGACTGTGCTGCGCGCGGTACGGCGGGAGCGGTGTGCACCGCGGCGGAGGCCATGCGCGCAACGCTAACTGTGGCCGGGGACATACGACAGCGGGGCCCCGCACCGGTACCGGTGCGGGACCCCGCCGTGCTCGCGTCAGCGCGTCACAGACCGACCTCGGCGTCGAAGGCGCCCTCCTCGAGGCGCGCCTTGACGGTGGAGAGGAAACGGCCGGCGTCGGCGCCGTCGACCAGGCGGTGGTCGTAGGTCAGCGACAGGTAAATGATCGAGCGGATCCCGATGGTGTCGTTGCCCTCGGCGTCCTTGACCACTGCGGGCCGCTTGACGATCGTCCCCACACCGAGGATGGCGACCTCGGGCTGGTTGATGATCGGCGTGTCGATCAGCAGGCCGGCCGAGCCGGTGTTGGTGATCGTGAACGTCGAGCCCGAGAGCTCGTCCGGGGTGACCTTGCTGTCGCGGGTACGGGCCGCCAGGTCGTTGATCCGCTTGGCGATGCCACCGATGGTCAGGTCGCCCGCGTCCTTGATGACGGGGACCAGCAGGCCGCGCGGGGTGTCGACCGCGATACCGATGTGCTCGGCGCCGTGGTAGATCACCTGGTCGCCGTCGATCGTCGCGTTGAGCTTCGGGTGCGACTTGAGCGCCTCGGTGGCGGCCTTGACGAAGAACGGCAGGAAGGTCAGCTTCGTGCCCTCCGCCGCCTGGAACGCGGACTTGGCGCGCGCCCGCAGGGTGGCGATACGAGTGACGTCGACCTCCATGACCGAGGTGAGCTGGGCGGAGGTGTCCAGCGACTCGCGCATGCGCTTGGAGATGACCTTGCGCAGGCGAGACATCTTCTCGGTGGTCCCGCGCAGCGGGGAGACCTCGACGGGCGCCGTGGTCCTGGCGGGCGCGGCCGGGGCCGCAGCGGCCGGCGCGGCGGACGCAGCCTTCTCGGCGGCGGCCTTCTCGGCGGCCGCCTCGACGTCCTGCTTGCGGATGCGGCCACCGACGCCGGTGCCCTCGACCGTTCCGAGGTCGACGCCCAGGTCCCCGGCCAGCTTGCGCACGAGCGGGGTGATGTACGCGGTGCCGGCGGCGGCCGCGGCCCGGGGCGCCTCGCGGCGGGTCTCGGGCTTGGGCGCCTCCTGCGCGGCCGCGGGCTGCTGCAGCGGCTCTTCGGGCTTCGCGGCACCTGTCCGCGGCTGCTCCTTGGGGGCTTCTGCCTCGGGCTCCTCGGCCTTCGGCTCCTCGGCCTTGGGCGCCTCCTTGGGCTCCTCCTTGGGGGCCTCGGCCTGGGGGGCCGCGGCTCCGGCCGCGCCGACGATCGCGAGGTCGGTGCCGACCTCGACCGTCTCGTCCTCCTGGACGAGGATCTTCACGACCGTTCCGGCGACGGGGGAGGGGACCTCGGTGTCGACCTTGTCGGTGGAGACCTCGAGCAGGGGCTCGTCGACCTCGACCGTGTCGCCCTCCGCCTTGAGCCAGCGGGTGACGGTGCCCTCGGTGACCGACTCGCCCAGCGCGGGCATCTTCACGGCCTCGCCGGAGGCCTCGCCGCCGCCGGACGGGGCGCCGCCGGACGGGGCGGAGGCGGTGGCCTCCTCCTTCGCCTGCTCGGCCGGCTTGGACTCCTCGGCGGCGGGCTGCGCGGCCTCGACCTCCTCGGCGGCGGGCTGGGCGCCCGCTGCCGGGGCGGTGTCGGGCTCCCCGCTCGTCCCGGTCTCCTCGGGGGCCGCCTCGCCGCCGCCGGAGCCGTCGCCGATCACGGCGAGCTCGGTGCCGACCTCGACGGTCTCGTCCTCCTCCACGAGGATCTTCTCGACGGTTCCCGCGACGGGGGAGGGAACCTCGGTGTCGACCTTATCGGTGGAGACCTCGAGCAGCGGCTCGTCGACCTCGACCGTGTCCCCGACCGCCTTGAGCCACCGCGTGACGGTGCCCTCGGTGACGGACTCGCCCAGCGCGGGCATCTTCACGGACTCAGACATGTCCTGAAATCTCCTTCGATCGGGTCAGTTGTGCGCGTGCAGCGGCTTGCCGGCCAGGGCCAGAGCGGCCTCGCCCAGTGCCTCGTCCTGCGTCGGGTGGGCGTGGATGAGGGCGGCGACGTCCTCGGGGTAGGCCTCCCAGTTGACGATGAGCTGGCCCTCGCCGATGAGCTCGCCCAGGTGGGCGCCGAGCATGTGGACACCGACGATCGGGCCGTCCTTCTCGCGCACGAGCTTGACGAAACCGGTCGTCTGGAGGATCTGGGACTTGCCGTTGCCGCCGAGGTTGTACTCCAGCGCCTGGACGTTCTCGGCGCCGTACGTCTCCTTGGCCTCGGCCTCGGTGAGACCGACCGAGGCGACGTTCGGCTCGCAGTAGGTCACGCGCGGGATGCCGGACTCGACGATCGGCGCGGGGTTCAGCCCCGCGATCTCCTCGGCCACGAAGATGCCCTGCTGGAAGCCGCGGTGGGCCAGCTGCAGGCCGGGCACGATGTCGCCGACGGCGTAGACGTTGCCGACGCCCGTGTGGAGGCGCTCGTTGGTGAGCACGAACCCGCGCTCCATCGGGATGCCGTTCTCCTCGTAGCCGAGGTTGGCGGTGGCCGGACCACGGCCGACGGCGACCAGGAGCAGCTCGGCCTCGAAGGTCTTGCCGTCCTGCGTGGTGACCTTCACGCCGTCGTCGGTCTGCTCGACGCCGGAGAACATCGTCTTGGTGTGGAAGGCGATCTTGCGCTTGCGGAAGGCGCGCTCGAGGCCCTTGGAGAGGGCGACGTCCTCGTTGGGCACGAGGTTGGGCAGGCCCTCGATGATCGTGACCTCGGTGCCGAAGGAGTTCCACACCGAGGCGAACTCCACGCCGATCACGCCGCCGCCGAGGACGATCGCGCTCTTGGGGATGAAGTCCAGCTCGAGCGCCTGCTCCGACGTCAGGACGCGACCACCGATCTCGAGGCCCGGGAGGGACTTCGAGTACGAGCCCGAGGCGAGGACGACGTGCTTGCCCTTGTACCGCGTGCCGTCGACCTCGACGGTGTCCTGCGAGACGAGCTTGCCCCAGCCGTTGATCAGGTCGACCTTGCGGGAGGAGACCAGACCCTGCAGACCCTTGAACAGGCGGTTGACGATGCCCTCCTTGAAGGAGTTCACGCCGCCCATGTCGATGCCCTCGAGCGAGCTCTTGACGCCCACGCCCGCGCTCTCGCGGATGGTGTCGGCCACCTCGGCGGAGTGCAGCAGCGCCTTCGTGGGGATGCACCCTCGGTGCAGGCAGGTGCCGCCGAGCTTGTCGGCCTCGATGAGCGCCACCTTCATGTCGAGCTCGGCGGCCCGCAGCGCCGCCGCGTAGCCTCCGCTCCCGGCTCCCAGGATGACGATGTCGTACTCCTGCGTATCAGCCACGTACCTCTCCTTGAGCGCGCGCAATGACCCTGGCTGGGTCAGGTTCGCGGCCATTGTTTCACCCAAACCGCGTCCAGGCCCATTCGTCCCCGGCCGCGAGCCCCGCCGCCGGCGGGTGCTGTCCGTCACACCGGCCGGTGCGCCGCGCGCCGGTGACCCGGCGCCAGCGCCTCACCCTCAGCGCTCCGCGGCCGCCTCGAGCACGGAGAGCAGCGTGCGCAGCCCCATCCCCGTGCCGCCCTTGGGCGTGTAGCCGTACGGGGTGCCCTCGTTGTAGGCGGGGCCGGCGACGTCGAGGTGGGCCCACGGGACGTCACCGACGAACTCCTTGAGGAACAGCCCGGCGACGAGCATGCCGCCGTACCGGTCGCCCATGTTGGCGAGGTCCGCGACGGGCGACCTCAGCGACTCGCGCAGCTCGGTGGGCAGCGGCATCGGCCAGAACTGCTCGCCGGCGGACCCGGCGGCCGCCACGATCTCCTCGCGGGCGGCGTCGGTCCCCATGACGGCGCCGACGCGGCTGCCGAGGGCGACCATCTGGGCTCCGGTGAGCGTGGCGATGTCGATGATGACGTCCGGGCTCTCCTCACGTGCCGCGGCGAGGGCGTCGGCCATCACGAGCCGGCCCTCGGCGTCGGTGTTGAGCACCTCCACCGTGGTGCCGTCGCGCATGGTGACGACGTCGGAGGGGCGCTGGGCGCCGCCGCCGGGCATGTTCTCCGCCAGAGCGAGCCAGCCGGTGACCTTCACGGGCAGGTCGAGGGCGGCCGCGGCGAGCACGGTGTGCAGGACGGTGGCGGCGCCGGCCATGTCGTCCTTCATGTTCTCCATGCCCTTCGCGGGCTTGAGGGAGAGGCCGCCGGAGTCGAACGTGATGCCCTTGCCGACGAGGGCGTAGTGGGCCCGGGCGCGGGCGGGCGCGTGGACGACCTTGACGAGGCGGGGCGGCCGGGCGGAGCCCTGCCCGACGCCGACGAGACCGCCGTAGCCGCCGGCGGCGAGCTGCTCCTCGTCGAGGACGCTGACCTTGACGTGGCTGCCCTTGGCGGCCGCCCGCGCCTCCTCCGCGAAGGACTCCGGGTACAGGTGCCGCGGTGAGGCGTTGACCAGGTCCCGCGCCCCGCGCACGCCGTCGGCCACCGCCTGGGCCCGGGCGAGCGCCGCACGGACCTCCTTCTGCCGCGCGGCCGCGGTGGCGAGCTCGATCCGGGCCACGGGGGCAGGGTCGGAGGTCTTGTAGTGGTCGAACCGGTAGGCGCCGAGCAGGGCACCCTCGGCGACCGCGCCGACCTGGTCGGCGCGGTCGGCCGGCAGCGCGAGCACGACGTCCGCGGACCCGGCTAGCGAGCGCACCGCGGCCCCGGCCGCACGGCGCAGCGCCTCGAGGCCGACCTCGCCGTCCGTGACCTTGCCCACGCCCGTGAGCACGACGACGGTCGCGGCGAGCTGCTCTCCGGCGGGCACGCGGACCACCTCGTCCGCCTTGCCGCTCACCCCGAGGGCGGGCAGCAGGTCCGCCAGCGCGGCGAGGCTCTTCCGCGGGAGCCCGGCGGGCAGGAGGCGGGGGCCGTCGTCGTCCTGGGCGACGGCGAGAACGATCGCGTCGGCGCTGGTGCGGGCAGGATCCTTGGTGCTGAGCTTCAGGTCGGTCACCTCCCGAATGCTAGCCCGGCCCCCGGGGGCGGTAATCTCCCGGGGTGCTCCTCACCGTCCTGCTCACCTCCGTCCTGGCCGGCGCCCTCGGCCTGTGGGCGGCGTGGTACGCGGTGCGCGGCCGTCCGGTGCTGTTCAAGCAGCTGGTGGGCGGCGCCGCGGTCGAGCTGGCGCTGCTGGCCCAGACGGTCGTCGCGCTGGTGGCCGGCGCCGGCGGGCACGGGCCCGAGGAGCCGTGGACCTTCTGGGGGTACCTGATCACCGCCCTGTTCCTGCTGCCGGTCGCCGCCGTCTGGGCGATGACCGACCGCACGCGGACCAGCTCGGTGGCGCTGCTCGTGGTGTGCGTCGCGATCCTGGCGATGCAGGCCCGGGTCTGGCAGCTATGGACGGCGTGAAAGAGGACGGCATGAGCAGGAGCGACGAGCAGGCGCCGGTGGCCAGCCACGGACGCGAGCACGTGGTCACGACGTCGGCGGAGGACACGCGCCGGCCCGCCTACGGGTTCGGGCGGGTCCTGATCCTCGTGTACGGGATCTTCGCCGTCGCCGCGACCGCCCGCGCCGGCGTGCAGCTGATCACCAAGGCTCACGAGGCCCCGCTGGCCTACACCCTCTCCGCCGTCGCCGGCCTGGTGTACGTGCTCGCCACGGTCGCGCTGGGCCACAACGGGCGCCGCATGCGCCGCGCCGGCTGGATCGCAGTGGTGTTCGAGCTCGTCGGCGTCGCCACCGTCGGCACGCTGAGCCTGGTGCGCCCGGAGCTCTTCCCGGACGACACGGTGTGGTCCGGGTTCGGCAGCGGCTACGGCTACGTGCCGGCCGTCCTCCCGCTGCTGGGGATCGCCTGGCTGTGGCACTCCAGCCCGGCCCGCATCGCCGCCCGCGCCGAGCAACGCTGACCCCCTCCGGGGGCGTCGGCACCCACGCCGGTAGGCTCGCGGCGTGTATCCCCTCCTCTTCCGCACGCTGGCGGTCCGCGTCGATCCAGAGCGGGCGCACCTGCTCGCGATGCGCCTCATCCGGACGGTCTCGCGGGTCCCGGTGCTCTCCGGCGCGGTGCGCGTCACGCTCGGACGGCGCCCCGCCGTCCCGGTGCCCGGCGCGGCCGACGGCGGACCGTTCGTCAGGCCCGTCGCGGGCGTACTGGGTCTCGCGGCAGGCATGGACAAGGACGCCGACACCGTGCTCGGCATGGACATGCTCGGCTTCGGGTTCGTCGAGGTCGGCACGGTTACGGCGCTCCCGCAGCCCGGGAACGAGCGCCCGCGCCTGTGGCGCCACGTGGAGCTGCGGGCCCTGCGCAACCGGATGGGCTTCAACAACCGCGGGGCTGCGGCGGCCGGTGAGGAGCTGCGGCGGCTGCGCGCCACCCGGCGGGGCCGCTCCGTCGTCGTCGGCGCGAACATCGGGAAGAGCAAGGTCACCCCGCTGACGGAGGCGGTTGCCGACTACGTGACGAGCGCCCGCCAGGTCGCCCGGTGGGCCGACTACCTCGTGGTCAACGTCTCCTCGCCCAACACGCCGGGGCTGCGCGACCTGCAGGCCGTCGACTCGCTTCGGCCCATCCTCGCGGCGGTGCGCGCCGCGGCCGACGAGTCGGCCGGGCGCGCGGTCCCGCTGTTCGTCAAGATCGCCCCGGACCTGAGCGACGAGGACGTCGACGCCGTCGCGGACCTCGTGCTCGAGCTCGACCTCGCGGGTGTCGTGGCGACCAACACCACCGTCGCCCACGACCTCGGCCCGGGCGGGCTCTCGGGCGCGCCGCTGCAGGAGCGTTCGCGCGCCGTCGTCGCCCGCCTGCGGCGCCGGCTGGGGGAGGGGGCGACGATCATCGGCGTCGGCGGCATCGCGTCCGAGTCCGACGCCCGCGCGATGATCGACGCCGGCGCGGACCTGCTCCAGGCCTACAGCGCGTTCGTCTACGAGGGGCCGGCCTGGCCGGGGCGGATCAACCGGGCCCTCGCCCACCGCTGAGGGGGGCGCGCGCCCGGCGCCCGTGCCGGTGCTGGCGGCTGCGGCGCGGTCAGGGCCGCCCGTGCGGCGCGTTCTCCCAGGTCAGAGCGGGGTCGCGGACGACGGC
This sequence comes from Georgenia daeguensis, assembly GCF_039537705.1. Classification (NCBI taxonomy): domain Bacteria; kingdom Bacillati; phylum Actinomycetota; class Actinomycetes; order Allobogoriellales; family Allobogoriellaceae; genus Georgenia; species Georgenia daeguensis. Next base: position 187,749 of record NZ_BAABBA010000002.1, on the reverse strand, counting down.
GTCGCCGAGGATGTCGTCGATGCGCGTCATCACCTCCTCGGGGATCCGCACCCCCGAGGCGCTCACGTTCTCCGCCACCTGCTCGGGGCGGGACGCGCCGATGATCGCGGCGGCGACGTTGCCGTGCTGCAGCACCCAGGCCACGGCCAGCTGCGCCATGGTGAGGCCCAGGTCCTCGGCCACGGGCCGGAGCTCCTGGACCCGGTTCAGGAGGTCCTCGTCGAGGAAGCGCTTGATCGTCGAGGCGCCGCCCTTCTTGTCCCGGGCCCGCGAACCCTTGGGCAGCTCCCCGCCGGGGGCGTACTTGCCGCTGAGCACCCCCTGGGCGACCGGGGAGAAGACGATCTGCGAGATCCCGAGGTCCTCCGACGTCGGGATCACCTGCTCCTCGATCACCCGCCAGAGCATCGAGTACTGCGGCTGGTTGGAGATGACCTGGAAGCCCAGGTCGGTGGAGAAGTCGTGCGCGAAACGGATCTGCTCCGCGGTCCACTCCGAGACCCCGATGTACAGCGCCTTGCCCTGGCGCACGACGTCCGCGAAGGCCTGCATGGTCTCCTCGATCGGCGTGGCGACGTCGTAGCGGTGCGCCTGGTAGACGTCGACATAGTCGGTGCCCAGCCGCCGCAGCGAGGCGTTCACCGACTCCATGATGTGCTTGCGCGAGAGCCCGGAGTCGTTCGGGCCCTTCGGTCCGGTGGGCCAGTAGACCTTCGTGAGGATCTCGAGCGACTCCCGGCGCTGCCCCTTCAGGGCCTTGCCGAGGACCTTCTCGGCCTTGCCGTTGGCGTAGGCGTCAGCGGTGTCGAACGTGGTGATACCCGCGTCCAGGGCGGCGCGCACGCACGCCAGGGCCGTGTCCTGGTCCACCTGGGAGCCGTGGGTGAGCCAGTTGCCGTAGACGATCTCGGAGATCTTCAGGCCGGAGCGGCCGAGGTGGACGTGGTTGACCATGACCCGATCGTAGGGACCGGCGCGCGCCGTCCGCGCGGCGACGGACGCCCCCGGTCCGCTCCGGCGGGACCCGCAGCGAGGCTCAGGCGGGACCCGCAGCGAGGCTCAGGCGGGGTACTCGCCGCGTCCGACCTGCGGCTTCGGCTGGCGCATCCGGCGGAAGTAGAAGCTGCGCCCGAACGCGTAAAACCCGGTCCATGGCGGGACCTGGTCGGCACCGAACTTGTTGCGCAGCCGGCGCTTGAGGAGCTGGACCATGATCAGGGAGTCCACGATCGCCACGAGCAGCACCCCGTACATGGCGAGCACCAGCGCGTTCGCCAGCTGGGGATAGCGCCCGGCGAACATCATCGCGACGATCATCAGCAGCGCCAGCGGCATGAAGAACTCCGCGATCGACCAGCGGGCGTCGACGTAGTCGCGGGCGTACCGGCGCACGGGCCCCTTGTCGCGCAGCGGGAGGTAGCGCTCGTCGCCGGTGGCCATGGCCTGGCGCTGCTTGAGGTACGCCTCGTTGCGCTTCTCGCGCGCGATCCGCTTGGCCTCCTTGCGGTCGTCCGGCACGAGCGGGCGCTTGTTGCGCGACTCGGCCTCCCTGCGCGTGGGCGTGGGGCGGCCCTTGCCGTTGGTGGTCTCCACGGGCTGCGGCTCAGGCTCGACGGGGGTGCTCTTGCGTCCGATCACCCCAGCAGGGTAGTCGAGCGCGCCCCCCTGCCGCGGCGTCCCGCCGGGGGCCGGACGCGTGGGCACTACGCTCGCTCGGGTGACCTCCGTCGACGAACTCGCCCGCCGCACCCACGAGGCCTTCGGCCAGATCCGCTCCGACCTCGAGGCGCTGGTCCGCATCCCCAGCGTCTCCGCCCCCGCCTTCGACCAGGCTCACGTCCGCGCCAGCGCCGAGGCCGTCGCCGCGCTGCTGCGCGACGCCGGCATGCCGCAGGTCGACGTCCTCGAGGTGGAGCTGCCCGACGGACGCCCCGCCGTCCTCGCCCACCGTCCCGGTCCCGACGGCGCACCCACCGTGCTCCTCTACGCCCACCACGACGTCCAGCCCCCGGGGGAGGCGGCCGGCTGGGGGAGCGACCCGTTCGAGCCGACCCTGCGCGGCGACCGGCTCTACGGGCGCGGCGCCGCCGACGACAAGGCCGGGATCATGGCCCACGTCGGGGCCCTGCGCGTCCTCGGCGACGAGCTCGGGGTCGGGGTGACCGTCTTCGTCGAGGGCGAGGAGGAGATCGGCTCGCCGACCTTCACGCCGTTCCTGCGCGCCTACCGGGCCCGGCTCGAGGCCGACGTCATCGTCGTCGCCGACTCCAGCAACTGGCAGGTGGGCGTCCCGGCGCTGACCACGTCCCTGCGCGGCCTCGTCGACTGCGAGGTCGAGGTGCGGGTGCTCGGCCACGCCGTCCACTCGGGGATGTTCGGCGGCCCGGTCCTCGACGCCGTCACGCTCATGTCCCGCCTCGTCGCCACCCTGCACGACGACCACGGCGACGTCGCGGTGGCGGGGCTCGTCTCGCGACCCGAGGCCGCCGTGGAGTACCCGGAGGACCAGTTCCGCGCCGACGCCGCCGTCGTGGACGGCTACCGCCTCGCCGGGACGGGGCCGCTCGCGGCCCGGATGTGGACCCGGCCCGCGATCTCGGTCATCGGTGTCGACGCCACGTCCGTGGCGCACGCGTCCAACACCATCGCCCCGGTCTGCCGGGCGAAGCTGTCCATGCGCATCGCTCCCGGGCAGGACCCCGCCGAGGCCGAGCGGCTCCTGCACGACCACCTCCTGGCCCACGCCCCCTTCGGCGCCCAGGTCACCGTCACCCCGGGCGAGCGGGGGCAGGCCTTCGACGCCACGGAGGACACCGAGGAGATGCGCACCGCGCGCTGGGCGTTCGCCCAGGCGTGGGGGCGTGAGCCCGTCGACATCGGCGTGGGCGGGTCGATCCCGTTCATCGCCGAGCTCCAGGAGGTCTTCCCCGGGGCGAAGATCCTCGTCACGGGGGTCGAGGACCCGGACTCGCGCGCGCACAGCGAGGACGAGTCCGTCCACCTGGGGGAGCTGGAGAAGGTCGTGCTCGCCGAGGCGCTGCTGCTGGGACGCCTGGCCGGCCGCGTCTGACTGGCGGGTCGCGCCGGCCGCCACCGGCCGCCACCGGCCGCCGCGTTCGGCGGCTCGCCCCGCGGGCCGCTCAGCCGGTGCCGGTGGGCTCGGTCGACGTCGCCGGGCCCTCGCTGCCCTCTGGAGCGTCGGCGACGGCGACGTCGAAGTCCACCTGCCCCGTCTCGGTGTCGACCGCCGTCACCGTCGCGGTGACGGGGTAGATCGTCTCCGGGTCCGCCTCGGTGGTGAGGTCGCACACGACCTCGGCGCCGACCTCGGCCTCGAGCTCCTCGGCGCACGCGACGACCGGCCGGACCCCGACCTCCTCCTGGAGCGCGTCGGCGATCTGCTCCGCCACGACCTCGGGCGCGAGCGGCTCCACCGTCCGCGAGCCCGAGCAGCCGGCGAGCACGAGGGCGCCCAGCACCGGGAGGACCCACGCGGGAGCCGTCCGCGCCGCCTTCGTCATCGTCCGCCCTCTCGCCCGGTTCACTGCGCAGATGCTGCCACAACGGCGGCTTTCCGGCCCTCCGGAGCCGTTATGGCCCGCCGGCCGGGAGGACCATGGCGGTCCCGGTGGGCCCACGCCCCGCGGGCCGCCATAGAAGGCGGGCGGCAGTCGTCCCGGCCGTGGTCTGCGGTCGGCGTCCCGGCCGTGCGGCTGCTGGGATGATGGCGCCGTGCGCATCCTCATCGCCCCCGACCGCTTCTCCGGCACCGCCACGGCCGTCCAGGCCGCGCACGCGCTGGCGGCCGGCTGGGCGCAGGGCGCCCCGGACGACACCGTGAGCGAGCTGCCGCTCTCCGACGGCTCCGCCGGGCTCCTCGACGTCGTCGCCGACGCGCGTGGGGGGCGTCTCGTCCCCGTGCCGGCCTCCGGCCCGCTCGGGTCCGCCGTGGCGGCCGCCGTGCTGCACGTGCCGGGCTCCGCGGGCGGCACCGTCTACGTCGAGGCCGACCAGGTCCTTGGCACGCACCTCGTCCGGTCCCACGAGCGTGCCGAGGCGGCGCGCCGGGGGACCAGCGCCGGCCTGGGCACTCTGCTGGCCGCGGCCCTGGCCACCGGGGCCCGCCGCGTCGTCGTGGGTCTCCCGGCCACCGCCGCGGTCCACGACGGCGGGGCCGGCCTCCTCCACGCTCTCGCCACGGCCGCCGGGGCCGCGCCGGGGGAGTCCGCCGCGCCGCTGAACGCCGGGGCGGCGGGGCTCGGTGCGCTGGGGCCGGACGTCGCGGCCCTGCTCGGCCCCGCGCGCGAGGCTCTCGCCGGCCACGACGTGGTGCTCGCCGTCGCCGACGACCTGCCCCTGCTCGGCCTGCACGGCGCCGGAGCGGTGCTCGGGCAGGACCCCGCGATCGGACCGGCTCTCGCGCAGGAGCTCGAGCGGGCGCTGGGGCACGCCACCGACCTGCTTGAGCGGCACGCCGTCACGCTGCCCACCCGCACCCTGCTCACCGTCGCCGGCGCGTCACCCGCGGCGGGCCGCGCCGCACGCCAGGAGGGGAGCGGGGCCGCCGGGGGCAGCGCCTTCCTGCTGCGCCTCCTGGGGGCCCGGGCCCTGCCCGGGGCAGAGGTGGTCGCCGACGCGGTCGGGCTCCGCGGGGCCGTGGGGGAGGCCGACCTGGTGGTGACGGGCGGGCGCGTCCTGGACGCCCGCAGCCTCACCGAGTCGGTGGTCGCCACCGTCGCCCGCGCCTCCCTGCACCACGCCCTGCCGGTGGTCGTGGTCGCGGAGGAGGTTCGCACCAGCCGCCGCGAGGTCGCCCCGCTCGCCATCAGCGGGACGTACGAGGTGCACGACGGCGGCCGCCGGCGCACGGGCGGCGCGCCCACGCCGGCCGGTGCCCACGCGGACGAGGACGGCGCCCCCACCGACCTGCCCGCGGCGCTCGTGGCCCGCGCGGCGCGGCTGGCGCGCACCTGGTCCGCCTGAGCGGGCCGCCGAGCCGTTCCTCCTCGCCGTCGGGACGAGGGTCCGTGCGCTCCGGGCCCGGGAGGACGTACGCTGCTGGGGGAACAACGCGGCGGACGACGCCGTTGGCGTTGGAGGAAGACGTCCCGAGGAAGCGGAGATACCCATGAGCGAGACCACCGAGAAGGTCACCACCCACGGCGTGGAGCTGACCGACGTCGCGGCGAACAAGGTTCGCACGCTGCTGGAGCAGGAGGGACGCGACGACCTTCGCCTGCGCGTGGCGGTGCAGCCCGGCGGGTGCTCCGGCCTGATCTACCAGCTCTACTTCGACGAGCGCATGCTCGACGGCGACGCGGTGCGCGACTTCGGCGGCGTCGAGGTCATCGTCGACCGCATGAGTGTGCCCTACCTCGAGGGCGCCACGATCGACTTCGCGGACACCATCGAGAAGCAGGGCTTCACGATCGACAACCCGAACGCGACCGGGTCCTGCGCCTGCGGGGACTCGTTCCACTGATCGACCCGGCGAGCACCGCTCGCCTGCGCGGCCCCGCGCCGGAGCGACCGGCACGGGGCCGTCGCGCTGCCCGGGGAAGTGTCCCCGGGGGCCGCCGCACGGCGGGGGCCCACCTACCGCCCGACCCAACCGTCCTGGAGAGATCTCTTGCGCCGTCGCCCCACCGTCCTGACCACTCTCGCGCTCGCCGCGGCCCTGACCCTCGCCTCGTGCGGGAGCAGCGAGGAGAACCCCGGCGGTGACGCCTCTGCCTCCGCAACCGCCTCCGCCGAGGCCACGCCGGCCGGCACCGAGCTGCCCGCGGTCGAGGGGGCGTTCGGCGAGGCCCCGACGATCGAGTTCCCCGGCTCCGGCGCGCCGGCCGAGCTCCAGTCCGAGGTTCTCCAGGAGGGCGACGGCGCCGAGGTCGGGGCCGACGACTTCGTCGTCGCGAACTACGTGGGGCAGGTCTGGGACGGCGAGGTCTTCGACAGCTCCTTCGAGCGCGGCGCGCCGGCGGGCTTCAGCCTCAACGGTGTGATCCAGGGCTGGAAGCAGGGGCTGACCGGCAAGCACGTGGGGGACCGCGTCCTCCTTTCGATCCCGGCCGAGCTCGGTTACCCCGAGGGCACGCCCGACGGGTCCGTGAAGCCGGGGGACACCCTCGTCTTCGTCGTCGACGTCGTCGACGCCTTCGCCCCCGACGTCAAGGGCCAGGCTGACGCCGCCCCTGTCGAGCCCGCACCGGACCTGCCCGTCACCGTCGAGGGCGGTCTCGGCGAGGAGGCCTCGATCTCCGTCAAGGAGGGCAGCCCCGAGCCGACGGAGCCCGCCGCCACCGTCATCGCGACCGGCACCGGCGAGCCCGTGCCCTCGGCGGCCGGGTCGACCGTGCTCGTGCAGTTCGGCGAGACGCTGTGGGACAACAGCCAGCAGAACTCCACGTGGGCCACGTCGGGCGTGACCTCGGTCACCATGGGCACCGGGAGCATCTTCGACATGCTCGCCGACGTGCCGGCCGGCTCCCGGGTCGTCCTGCAGATCCCGGGCAGCGCGGCGGCGGAGGGCGCCGAGGCGCAGCCGTCCCTGGCCGCCGTCGTCGACATCATCGACGTGGTTCCCGCGGGCTGACACCGCACGCACGACGGCCCGGCCGCCCCCTCCACGGGGCGGCCGGGCCGTCGTCGTCCGGGGGTGCGGATCGGCTCGGGACGAACCGGACGAAACGGCGTCGCGGATGCTGACGCGCCGACAGAACGCGGCAGCCACACCGCGGTCGGTGGGCGTTCCGGGGCCGGTTTCATGGATAAGGTAGGCGCGGAGGACGAAGGTCCCGTGCCCGCCCGCGCCCACACGGCGCCGGACCGGGGCACCGTCGGTCTCCCGCTCCACTCAGCACCGCGTCGGAAGGTCAGATCCCGTGCGTACCACGTCCAGGCACCAGGGCCGTAGCCCTGTTGTGCGCAGCATCGCCCTCGCGGGGTTGGTCGCCGTCACGGCGGCCGCCTGTGCACCGGCGGATCAGTTCCCCAGCGAGCCGGGCAAGGGCGTCGACGTCGGCTTCCTCCCGAGCGAGCGGGGCCTGACCGACAGGACCACCGGTCTGATCGACCTGTGGAACGGGTCGTGGATCGCCGCCCTCGCCGTCGGCGTGCTGGTGTGGGGCCTGACCATCTGGTGCATCGTCGCGTACCGCAAGCGCAAGAACGACGACCGCCTGCCGGTCCAGCTGCGCTACCACGTGCCGCTCGAGCTGATGTACACCGTGGTCCCGATCCTCATGATCGGCACGCTCTTCTTCTTCTCCAGCCGGGTCACGGCCGACTTCCAGGACGTCACGCCCGCCACGCAGGCGGCCGGCACCGACTCCGCGAGCGGCGAGATCCGCGACGACGCACAGGAGTCCGACCTCGAGATCGAGGTCTACGGCAAGCAGTGGAGCTGGGACTTCAACTACCTGACCGACGACGTCTACTACTCGGGGGACCGGGTCTCGCTGAACGGCGAGGAGGGCGTCGAGGAGACGCTCCCGACCCTGTACCTGCCGGTGGACGAGACGGTGACCTTCACCGTGAAGTCCCGCGACGTGGCCCACGCGTTCTGGATCCCCGCGTTCCTGTACAAGGTGGACCTCATCCCGGGCCGGACCAACACGTTCCAGGTGACCCCCCAGCAGGAGGGCGTCTTCTCCGGCAAGTGCGCCGAGCTCTGCGGCGAGTTCCACTCCGAGATGCTCTTCAACGTCGAGGTCGTCGACCGTGAGACCTACGACGCCAAGATGGCCGAGCTGCGTGACGCCGGCCAGACGGGCCGGCTCGGTGACGAGCTGAACCGCCAGTACCTCGTCGCGCAGGAGGACCAGAACTGATGGCGACCATCACCACCACCCGGCCCGACTATGTCCCCGGCCTGCGCCCGCAGCGGCAGAGCCTCGGACGGACGGTCATCAGCTGGGTGACGTCGACCGATCACAAGACGATCGGCTACATGTACATCGCCTCGGCGTTCGTGTTCTTCATGATCGGCGGCGTGCTCGCGCTGCTGATCCGTGCGGAGCTTTTCGAGCCGGGGATGCTGCTGCAGTCGAAGGAGCAGTACAACCAGCTCTTCACGATGCACGGCACGATCATGATGTTCCTGTTCGCGACGCCGCTGTTCACGGCGTTCGGCAACATCCTCGTGCCGGTCCAGATCGGTGCGCCGGACGTCGCCTACCCCCGCCTGAACATGTTCTCCTTCTGGCTGTTCAGCTTCGGCGGTCTGGTGACCATTGCCGGCTTCCTCACCCCGAAGGGAGCGGCCAGCTTCGGCTGGACGGCGTACACGCCGCTGTCCAACGCCACCTTCTCCCCGGGCCTGGGCGGGGACCTGTGGGTCCTCGGCCTGGCGATGACCGGTTTCGGCACGATCTTCGGCTCCGTCAACTTCATCGCCACGATCATCACGATGAGGGCCCCCGGCATGACGATGTTCCGGATGCCGATCTTCACCTGGAACATCCTCATCACCTCGATCCTGGCGCTGATGGCGTTCCCGGTGCTGGCCGCCGCCCTGTTCGGCCTGGCCGCTGACCGCATCCTCGGCGCGCAGATCTTCAACCCGGAGGCAGGCGGAGCGCTGCTGTGGCAGCACCTCTTCTGGTTCTTCGGCCACCCGGAGGTCTACATCATCGCGCTGCCGTTCTTCGGCATCGTCTCCGAGGTCATCCCGGTCTTCTCCCGCAAGCCCATCTTCGGGTACAAGGGCCTCGTCTTCGCCACCGTCGCCATCGCCGCCCTCTCCGTGACCGTGTGGGCGCACCACATGTTCACCACCGGCGGCGTGATGCTGGAGTTCTTCTCCCTGATGACGATGCTCATCGCGGTGCCCACCGGCGTGAAGTTCTTCAACTGGATCGGGACGATGTGGCGGGGGAAGCTCAGCTTCGAGACCCCGATGCTGTACTCCCTCGGCTTCCTGGTCACGTTCCTCTTCGGCGGCCTGACGGGCATCATCCTGTCCAGCCCGGCGATGGACTTCCAGGTCCACGACACCTACTTCGTGGTCGCCCACTTCCACTACGTCGTCTTCGGCACCGTGGTCTTCGCGATGTACGCCGGCTTCTTCTTCTGGTGGCCGAAGTGGACCGGGCGGATGCTCGACGAGAAGCTCGGCAAGATCCAGTTCTGGATCCTGTTCATCGGCTTCCACACCACGTTCCTCGTCCAGCACTGGCTCGGGGTCCAGGGCATGCCGCGCCGCTACGCCGACTACATGCCCGAGGACGGGTTCACGCTGTACAACCAGATCTCCACCGTCGGTGCCGTGCTGATCGCCGTCTCGACCCTGCCGTTCCTCTGGAACGTCTACATCACCCAGCGTGGGCCGCGGACCGTGTTCGTCGACGACCCGTGGGGCTTCGGCAACTCCCTCGAGTGGGCCACCGCCTCCCCGTTCCCCCGGCACAACTTCACCTCGCTGCCGCGGATCCGGTCGGAGCGCCCGGCCTTCGACCTCCACCACCCGGAGGTGGCCGCGATGGACCACCCCGAGCCCAACCGTGACCTCCTGGACTCGCTGTACGCGAGCCCTGAGGTCGCCGGCCGCGAACGCGTCATCACCGAGCGTTCGGTCCGCAACGACCAGGAAGGGACGCAGCGATGAGCCACCACGACGACGACCACGTGCCCGAGCAGGTCAAGCCCATGCGGGTGGAGGCCTGGCTCTTCAGTGCCGGGGTGCTCTTCTTCGTCCCGGTCGGGATCCTCTACGGGTTCGTGGCGGACTGGGAGCCGGTCGGCGTGGTCGGCTTCTTCCTCCTCGGGGCGATGTTCGCCCTCGCCGGCGGCTACATGTGGCTGACCGCGCGGCGGGTCGACCCGCGGCCGGAGGACAACCCGACGGCGGACATCGAGGACCGCGCGGGCGAGGTCGGCGTGTTCGCCCCGCACAGCTGGTGGCCGCTCGTGCTCGGCATCGCCGCGACGCTGGCGTTCGCCGGTCTGGCCCTCGGCTGGTGGATGGTCGGGATCGGCATCGTCGTCGGCCTGGTCGGACTCGTCGGCCAGCTCTTCGAGTTCTCCCGCGGCCAGCACGCGCACTGAGAATCTCCACCCGAGTGCCCCGGACCCCCGCGGTCCGGGGCACTCGTGCATCCTGGCTCGACCACCGTGGGCCTGGGTCAGGGTCTGGCGCCGTGCGTCCGTGCGTCCGTGCGTCCGTGCGTCCGTGCGTCCGTGCGTCCGTGCGTCCGTGCGTCCGTGCGTCCGTGCGTCCGTGCGTCCGTGCCTCCCGGGCCCGGCGCCTCTGCCGGCCTGCCGAACCGCACGTCCGGAACCTAGTCCCGCCCCAGGTGCCAGGGCGTCGAAAAGGCCCCCAGGAGCGTTCCTGGGGGCCTTCCGCGGCCGGCGCCTGGTCCCGGGTCGGCCGGGAGTCACAGGGCCCGTAGCCGGCGCGGTGAGCCGTGTCAGGCGGAGACGATGAGGCCCTTCGACTGAGCCGTCGCGGTCGCCAGGCGGGCGGCCACGTCCTGCCAGTTCACGATGTTCCAGAACGCCTTGACGTAGTCGGCCTTGACGTTGAGGTAGTCGAGGTAGAAGGCGTGCTCCCACATGTCCAGCATGAGCAGCGGGATGACGCCGACCGGCACGTTGCCCTGCTGGTCGAAGAGCTGGAAGATCACGAGCTTGCCCGAGACGGAGTCGTACGCGAGCACGGACCAGCCGGAGCCCTGGATGCCCGTGGCGTTGGCGCTGAAGTGGCCGACGAACCCGTCGAACGTGCCGAAGGAGTCCTTGATCGCCTCGGCGAGCTCACCCTCGGGCTGGCCGCCGCCCTCGGGGGAGAGGTTCTTCCAGAAGATCGAGTGGTTCGTGTGACCGCCGAGGTTGAACGCGAGGTTCTTCTCGAGCAGGTTCACCGCGGCGAAGTCGCCCTTCTCACGAGCCTCGGCCATCTTCTCCAGCGCGGTGTTGGCACCATCCACGTACGTCTTGTGGTGCTTGTCGTGGTGCAGCTCCATGATCTTGCCGCTGATGTGCGGCTCGAGGGCGCTGTAGTCGTACGGAAGGTCGGGCAGCGTGTAGACGGCCATGGATGTCCTCCTGTGCTCTTGCGGCACCCGTGCGGCGCCGCGCTGGTGTTTGGTTCCGGGTCGCCCCGGTCACATGGTCCAACCTATTCGCTCGCGCGTTGTTCCCGCCCGTCCACCAGGTGGACGCACGGCGTCCGTTTGGAGACGGACACGGACGCTCCGACCACCGCCCCGGGGTCCAACCACAGCCGCAGATACGACGCGCGAGCCTCGCTGCCACCGGTCAGGCCGTCACCACCGGAACAGACCGCCTGCACCGGGAGCGACCTGCGTAGGGAGTCGCCTGCACGGAGAGCCGCCTGCACCGCGGCCCTTGCGCCGGGGAACGCCGACGGCGGCCGGCCCCCGCAGGGACCGGCCGCCGTCGTGAATGCGGGTTCTAGCGCCGCTCTGAGCGTGCCAGCGTGGCCACCGAGCCACCCGCCGCGCTCTCGGCGTCGCCGCTGCCGTGAGTCGTCGAGGGGAAGTGGTCGAGCGCGACGGCGCCGCCGCGGATGCCCTCGGCGTGATGCCCGGTCTCCTCGAGCTCGCCGTGGTGGCCTGCGGCCGCCAGCTCCGCCGGGGTCACGGGCTCGATGCGGTCCTCGTAGAAGAACCGGGACAGCTTGTGCCGGAAGGAGTCCGCCCGGTAACCGGGGCGAGCAACACCGTTGCGGTCGGTCGCCGGCTCGATCTCGATCGGACGCTTCGCCTCGTGGGCGACGAGGATCCAGCGCTCGTGGTCCGTGAGCGGCTTGTGCACCTCCATGAACGCCCCGTTGGGCATCTGGACGACGCGACCGGTCTCGTGGCCGTGCAGGGCGAGCTCGCGGTCCCGGCGCTGCAGGCCGAGGCAGATCCGCTTGGTCACGACGAACAGCACCACCGGCAGCACGAAGAACAGGATGCGGAACGCCCACGTGATGTCGTTGATGGAGAGGTGGAAGTGCGTCGCCATCAGGTCGTTCGACCCCGCGAGGACGAGGATGACGAACGCGCTGAGCCAGGCCACGCCGAGGGCGGTGCGGACCGGGACGTTGCGCGGCCGGTCGAGCACGTGGTGCTCGCGGACGTCCTTCGTGGCGGCCGCCTCGAGGAACGGGTAGATGGCCATGAACGTGAACAGCAGACCGGGGATGACCACGCCGGGGATGAGGATGTTCAGGGACAGCGTGTAGCCGCCGATCACGACCTCCCAGCCCGGCATCAGCCGAAGGCCGCCCTCGAGGAACAGCATGTACCAGTCAGGCTGGGCGCCCGCCGAGACGGGGGAGGGGTCGTAGGGCCCGTAGTTCCACACGTTGTTGATCGCGATCAGCGCGCCCATGAGGGCGATGAAGCCGAACACGATGAAGAAGTAGCCGGCCATCTTGGCGACGTAGACCGGGAAGGCGGGATAGCCGACCACGTTGTTGTCGGTGCGCCCGACGCCGGGGTACTGGGTGTGCTTGTGCACAACCATGAGGATCAGGTGCACGGTCACCAGGGCGATGATCAGGCCCGGGATGAGCAGGATGTGCACCGTGAACAGGCGCGGGACAATGTCCGTGCCCGGGAACTCTCCGCCGAAGAGCCCGTAACTCGCGTAGGAGCCGATGATCGGGATCGCCTTGGCCACGCCGTCGGCGATGCGCAGACCGTTGCCGGACAGCACGTCGTCGGGCAGCGAGTAGCCGGAGAAGCCGGCGAGCAGGCCCAGGATCAGCATGGTGAAACCGACGAGCCAGTTGATCTCGCGGGGTTTGCGGAACGCGCCGGTGAAGAAGATGCGCATCATGTGCGTGACGATCGCCGCCATGAAGATCAGCGCGGCCCAGTGGTGCATCTGCCGCATGAGCAGACCACCCTTGACCTCGAAGGACATGTAGACCGTCGAGGCGTAGGCCGCGGACATCTCCATCCCCTGGTGGGACACCGGGAGGGCGTCCTCAGGGTAGGTGGTGTGCGTCATGGACGGCTCGAAGAACATCGTCATGAACAGACCCGTGAGGATCAGCACGACGAAGCTCCACAGCGCGATCTCGCCGAGCAGGAAGGACCAGTGCTCGGGGAAGATCTTCCGGGAGATGAAGCGGACGGCCTTGCCGACGCCGACGCGCGAGTCGAGAAGGTCTGCGGTGCCCCGCATCGCCTTCGAGGGCTGGTACTCGCCCGACGGCTGGGCCGTGGGCGTGGAGGCGGAGATGCTCACTTCAGGCGCTCCCAGTAGCTCGGGCCGACCGGCTCGTTGAAGTCGCTGCGGGCGACGAGGTAACCCTCGTCGTCGACGGCGATAGGCAGCTGCGGCAGGGGCCGCTTGGCCGGGCCGAAGACGACCTTGGCCTGGTCGGTGATGTCGAAGGTCGACTGGTGGCACGGGCACAGCAGGTGGTGGGTCTGCTGCTCGTAGAGCGCCACCGGGCAACCCACGTGGGTGCAGATCTTCGAGTAGGCGACGATGCCGTCGTAGGACCAGTCCTGACGGTCGGCGGGCTCCTTGAGGATCGTGGGGTCGAGGCGCACCAGGAGGACGACGGCCTTGGCCTTCTCCTCGTAGAAATGCTCCGCCTCGTTGAGGCCGTGGGGGATGACGTGGAAGACCGAGCCGATGGTGACGTCGGCGGCCTTGATGGGGGTGTCGGTCGGGTCGATCGCGAGCCGGCGTCCCAGGGACCCGTCGGGCAGCTGCCCGGAGAACTCCTCCGGGGTCTCGCCCCACAGGGTGTGACGGAACTTGCTGACGTTCCAGTCCCCGCCGAGGTTCCCCACGAGCGGGACGAGGAACGGGAGCGGCGCGAGGGCCGCGGCGCCCGCGACGGCGCCCTTGAGGACGGGACGCCGGCCGATGCCGGAGTCCTCCACACCGTGCTGCATCATGTCGGCGGCGACCTGGCGGGTCTCCGCGTCCGAGCGCTGGGGGTGGCGCTCCTCGATGTACTCGACGTTCGACATGAGCGTCTTGGCCCAGTAGATGGCGCCGACGCCGATGCCGAGCATGCCCACGCCCAGGCCGAGGCCCAGGATGAGGTTGGAGAGCCGCACGCTGCCGAGGGTGGAGTCGAGCGGGATGACGAAGTAGGCGACGACCGCCACGACGGAGGCCAGGGCGGAGATCGCGAAGATCAGCGCGACCTGGCGCTCCGCCCGCTTGGCGGCGCGGGGGTCGAGGTCCGCGAGGCGTCCGCGGTGCTCCGGCAGGCCGGGGTTCTCGAACCGCTCGGGCTGCTGCGCCGCAGGCGGCGCGACTTGCTGGTCAGTGCTCACGAGGACTTCGCTCCGATCCACACGGCGGCCGCGATGAGCCCGCCGATTCCCACGATCCAGACCCACAGGCCCTCGGCCACCGGGCCGAGCGAGCCGAGGGTGATGCCGCCCACGGAGGTCTCGCGCTGCTCCATGAGGTAGGCGATGATGTCCTGCTTGCCCTGGGGGTCGATGTTCGCCTCGTTGAAGACGGGCATGGACTGCGGGCCCGTGAGCATCGCCTCGTAGATCTCGGTGGGGGTCGAGTCGTAGAGGGCGGGGGCGTACTTGCCCTCGCTCAGGGCGCCGCCGGCGCCGACGGCGTTGTGGCACATGGCGCAGTTGGTGCGGAAGAGCGCCAGCCCGTTGGCGGGGTCTCCGCCGGCGGGGTCGACCTGCTCGGCGGTCGGGATCTGCGGGCCCGGGGCCAGGGAGGCGACGTAGGCCGCAACCTGGCTGATCTGCTCGGCGTCGAACTGGGGCGGCTTGACCTCGGCCTGGGGCGAGTTGTTGGCCATGGGCATGCGCCCGGTCGCCATCTGGAAGTCCACCGACGCGGCGCCGACCCCGATGAGCGACGGCGCGATGTCCGTGCCTTCCGCGTCGAGGCCGTGGCAGGTGGAGCAGTTGGCCTCGAACAGCGCCTTGCCGGCCTCCACGTCCTGCGCGTTGCCGGTGGCGGCGGTCGCAGGCTTGGGGGCCAGCACGGCATACAGCGCGCCGGTCAGGATCAGGGCGAGCAGCACGAGGACGGCCGGTGCGTACCGGTTCCTCCTGCTGGCGGCGAGTGCCTTCACGATGGGACGTCCTCGTTCGGGTCGAAGTGAATAGCTGGCAATAGGGCTGAGATAAGGGGAACTACTGGACGAGCGCGTAGTCGAGCACGTAGATGACGAAGAACAGACCGATCCACACGACGTCGACGAAGTGCCAGTAGTACGAGGTCACGACCGCGCGGCCGGCCTCGAGGTGACCGAACCGGCGCGCTGCGAACGAGCTGGCGAGGACGTAGAGGAAGGCGATGAGGCCGCCGATCACGTGCAGGGCGTGGAAGCCCGTCGTGATGTAGAAGACCGAGCCGTACGTGCTGTTGGAGATCGTCAGGCCGTGCTGGATGAGCTCGGCGTACTCCGTGACCTGGCCGGCGACGAAGACGGCACCCATGAGGAACGTCAGGGTGTACCACTCCTGCATCCCCCAGCGGGCGACGTTCAGGAGGGAGCCGGTCCGCCGCGCCTGGAAGCGCTCCGCCGCGAACACGCCCATCTGGCACGTCACCGAGCTGAGCACCAGGATCGTGGTGTTGCCCAGGGCGAAGGGGAAGTTGAGCACGCTGGAGTGCTCGGCCCACGCCTCGGGACCGGCCACGGACCGGTGCGTGAAGTACATGGCGAAAAGGCCCGCGAAGAACATCAGCTCGCTGGACAGCCAGACCATGACGCCGACGGAGAGCGTGTTCGGCCTGGTGACTGCCACGGGGGCAGAGCTTCGGGCAGCAGTAGTTGACGACACGCTGTCATTATGGCGCAGATCGGGGCGGTTCTGGCCACCTGCCCGATGCGCGAGTCTCGCCGCGGAGGCCCTTCGAGCGTAGTTCCGCGGAAAGGTCGACCTCACCCGACCTTGGTCCCGGCACGCCGGTGGTCCGGTCCGCGCGGAATGTCCGGATCCGCGGCCCGGGCGGGCCGGGGTGGGGGAGCGAGCGGACGACCCTCACGCGGCGGCTGCCCGCCCCTGTCACTTCGGTTCTGACAGGGTGCCGACGGTGCCGAGCCGCGGACGGTTCCCGTGGGGAGAGGGCCCCGGCACTAGCATGAGGGCGAGGGTGGGCGACCCGTGTCGCCGGGACCCTGATGACGAGAACCCACCGGGGCGGCTGCGAGCCGTCCCACACCTGCCTGGAGGACGACGATGACCAGCACCGAGATCGGCCACGCGGCTGCGGCGACCGAGCCGGAGACCGTCGACCTGCTGATCTACAGCGACGACGTCGACACACGACGGGCGGTCATCGAGGCCGTCGGCCGGCGTCCCGGCAAGGGGCTGCCCCTGGTGCGTTGGACGGAGTCGGCCACCCACGCCGGCGTCGTCAAGAAGGTGGAGGAGGGCAGCTTCGCCCTCCTGGTGCTCGACGGCGAGGCCGCCAAGGTCGGTGGCATGGGGATCTCGCGCCAGCTCAAGAACGAGATCTTCGAGTGCCCGCCGATCCTCATCCTCACGGCCAGGCCCCAGGACCAGTGGCTGGCCACGTGGGCCGACGCCGACGCCGTCGTCTCCGCCCCGCTCGACCCCATCGCCCTCCAGGAGGCGGTGGCCGGACTGCTGCGCGCCGGGCGGCGCGAGCAGTGAGCGCGGAGCTCACCGGGACCGACGCCGAGGCCGCGCCCAGCTGGCCGGATCTCATCGCCCGGCTCGTCGCCCGGCAGAACCTCACCGCGGCGCAGACCGGGTGGGCGATGGACCAGGTCATGACGGGCCAGACCACGCCCGCCGTGCTCGCGGGGTTCCTCATCGGTCTGGCGACCAAGGGTGAGACCGTCGACGAGCTGCGCGGCCTCGCCGACACGATGCTCGCGCACGCCGAGCCGATCGACGTCCCGGGCGCGGACGTGGTCGACATCGTGGGCACCGGCGGCGACCGGCTGCACACGGTGAACATCTCCACCATGGCCTCGCTCGTCATCGCGGCCGCCGGGGTCGGTGTGGTGAAGCACGGGAACCGTGCCTCCAGCTCGTCCTCCGGCTCCGCGGACGTGCTCGAGGCCCTCGGCGTGGACCTGAACCTGCCGATCCCCAGGGTGGAGCAGGTCTTCCGCGAGCTGCGTATCACGTTCTGCTTCGCGAACCTCTTCCACCCGTCCATGCGGCACGCGGCCACCACCCGGCGCGAGCTGGGCGTCGGCACCGCCTTCAACGTGCTCGGGCCGCTGACCAACCCCGCACGGCCCCGGGCGGGGGCGATCGGGGTCTCCAACGCCGCCACCGCACCGCTCGTGGCTGGCGTGCTGGCGAGCCGGGGCACGGACGCGCTGGTCTTCCGCGGGCAGAACGGGCTGGACGAGCTCAGCGCCACGGTCCTGAACGAGGTGTGGGAGGTCCGGGACGGGCAGGTCGTGGAGCACACTCTCGACGCGGTCGCCGAGCTCGGGCTGGCTCCGGCCACCGTTGCCGACCTGCGCGGCCGGGACGCCCAGTACAACGCGAGCGTCGCCCGCCGGGTGCTCGCGGGCGAGCCCGGACCCGTGCGTGAGGCCGTCCTGCTCAACGCCGCGGGGGCGCTCGTGGCGCACGGCTCGTTGGCCGGGACCGAGCCCGGCGCCGGCACGCTGGTCGAGCGGCTGCGGGCGGGCCTGGAGCACGCCGCGCGCGCGGTCGACTCCGGGGCCGCCGCCGACCTCCTCGACCGGTGGGTCCAGCTCACGCGCTGACGTGGCCGCGGCACTCAACCGCTGCCGCCGCTGACGACGACGCGCCCGTTCCCGCGACTCGCGGGTACGGGCGCGTTGCTGCTGCCGAGGCCGACGGCACCGGTGCAGGCGTCCGGGGACTGCGTCAGTCCAGCCCGATGTGGAAGGCCTGCTCCAGGTCGTGGCGCGAGTAGGCCTGGAACGCGATGTAGGTCTGCGTGCGGAT
Source organism: Georgenia daeguensis (assembly GCF_039537705.1). Taxonomy (NCBI): domain Bacteria; kingdom Bacillati; phylum Actinomycetota; class Actinomycetes; order Allobogoriellales; family Allobogoriellaceae; genus Georgenia; species Georgenia daeguensis. The sequence continues at coordinate 169,882 of NZ_BAABBA010000002.1, read as the reverse complement.
CACTCCCTCGACCTTGCTGAGCTTGTCCGCGATGACGGAGGCGAGGTCCTCGTGCTCGCGGACGCGGGCCAGGGCGATCAGGTCGATGTCACCGGTCACCGAGTACACCTCGCTGATGCCATCGAGCTCGGCCACCTCCTGGGCGACCTCGGGGATCCGGGCGGCGTCGGCGTCGATGAGCACGATGGCGGTCAGCATGGTGGGCTCCTAGCGGGTGGCGTGGGGGCCGCCCGCGCGCAGCGCGCGCGGGCGGACCGGGACGGTCCCCATCATCCTCTGCCCGGGACCTGGTGTCTCGCAGCGCCGCGCACGGGGCACGCGAGCGGGACGGGCCCCTCCTCGAGGCTGACCAGGCGCACGCCCGTCTGCTCGAGCCAGCGGGCGACGAGCTCGGTCTCCTCCACCGGCGCCGCGCCGCACGCGGTCGCCGGGGCGGGGACGGCCTCGCCCCCGGTCGTCAGGGAGCCCACCACGGCCATGGGGTCCGTGCCTCTCGGGCTGACGGCGCTGCCGGCGAGGCGCCCGTACCGGACCAGGACGATCTCCCAGCCGCCCTCGTCACGGCGGCGGGCGGCCACGATCTCCGGCGTCGTGACGAGCGGCCGCAGCCGCTCGGCGCGGCGCGCTCCCTGCAGGAGCGACGCGAGACGGTCGCGCTGGGTGCCCGCCTCCTCGTAGCGCTGCTGCGCGGCGAGGGCGGCGATCTTCGCGCGCAGCGCCTGCACGGCGGCGTCCACGTCGGCGCGCAGCGCCCGCCGCGCCGACGAGATCGACACGGCGTACTCCGTGCGGTCCTGGCCGCCCACGCACGGCGCGCCGCAGCGCGACATCTCCGCCAGCACGCAGGAGCTGGCGCCCGGGCGCGCGGTCACCGGGAGCTTGGGCGTGCACCGGCGCACGGTGGAGATCTCCTGGAGCGCCTCCATCGCCGCCTCGGCCGCGCTGCGGGAGCTGAACGGGCCCAGGGCCTCGCCCATGACCGTCGCCGGGAGGCGCCGCACGACGCTCAGGCGCGGGAAGGGCTCGTCGGTCAGCCGGAGCCAGGGTCGGCGGTCGGGGCGCCGGGACCGCCGGTTGTACGGCGGGTCCAGCTCGGCGATGAGGCGCAGCTCGCGCACCTGCGCCTCGAGCACGGTCGCGCACGGCACGGGGCGCACCGCGACCGCGATGTCGAGCATCTCCCCGATCCGGGCACGCTTCTCGGCGGCCGTGAAGTACTGGCGCACCCGTCGGCGCAGGTTCACCGCCGTCCCCACGTAGAGCACCTCGCCGTTGGGGCCGAGGAACTGGTAGACGCCCGGGGACTCCGGGAGGCCGTCCGCCATCGAGGACTTGCGGCGCCGTCGCTGGGGGACCGGGTCGGTGGCCGTGCGCAGGTCCTCCAGGTGGGTCACGCCGAGCGGCGCCATCCGTCCCAGGAGCGCGTGGAGCACGTCGACGGTCGCGCGGGCGTCGTGCAGCGCGCGGTGGTCTGGGGTGACCGCAGTCGAGAAGAGCGCGGCCAGGGTGGAGAGCTTGTGGTTGGGCGCCTCGTCCCGCGTGACCACCCGCCGGGCGAGCGCGACCGTGTCGAGCACCTGAGGGTGCGGCCACGCCAGACCCATGCGCTCCGTGGCGTGCCGCAGGAACCCGACGTCGAAACGGGCGTTGTGCGCCACGAGCACCGTGCCGGCGCCGAACCCGGCGAACTCCAGGAACGAGGGGAGCGCCTCCCCGATCCGCGGTGCCTGGACGACCATCGCGTTGGTGATGCCGGTCAGCACGGTGATCATCGGCGGGATCGCGAGGCCCGGGTTCACGAGGGTCTGGAACTCGCCGAGGACCTCACCGCCGCGCACCTTCACGGCACCGATCTCGGTGATCTCCGCGGTCGCCGGCGAGCCGCCGGTGGTCTCGAGGTCGACCACCACGAAGGTCACCTCGTGCAGCGGTGTGCCGATCTCGTCCAGGCCGAGCTGGACGGGTGCACCGGTGCCGTCCGCGGCGCGGGTGGCGTCGTCGAGGGGGAGACGTCGACCCGGTGGGACGTCCAGCAGGGCGGTGGGCATGGCCGTCACGCTACGTCCGGCCACTGACACGCCGGCCGCGACCCGCCGCGCCGGGCCCGTCCCCTCGGGAAAAGACTGGCCCGCCCCCGGCGAAGGGGACGGGCCCGCCCCCGCGAAGGGGACGGGCCCGCGGCAGGCCGGAGCGGCGCCGTCAGGCGGACGCGGCCCCGGCGGCCCGGGTGGCGGCCGCGCTGGCGTAGAACTCGTCGACGGTGCCGGCGAACTCGCTCAGGACGACGTTGCGCTTCACCTTGAGCGAGGGCGTGAGGTAGCCGTTGTCGACCGTGAAGTCGACGTCGAGGACGTGGAAGGCCCGGATCTGCTCGGCGCGGGAGACCTTGGTGTTCGCCCGGTCGACCGCCATCTGCAGGTGCTCGCGCACGAACGCGTCACGTGCGGCCTCCTGGACCGTCAACGGCTCCTTGCCGTGGTTGCTCAGCCAGCCCGGCAGCATCTCGGCGTCGAGGGTGATGAGGGCACCGATGAACGGACGCTGGTCGCCGACGACGACGCACTGGGACACGAGCGGGTGGGCGCGGATGGCGTCCTCCAGCGGCGCCGGCGCGACGTTCTTGCCGGCGGCGGTGACGATGATCTCCTTCTTGCGACCCGTGATCCGCAGGTAGCCGTCCTCGTCCATGGAGCCGATGTCGCCGGTGTGGAACCACCCGTCCACGAGCGCCTCCGCCGTCGCCTCCGGGTTGTTGTGGTAGCCGCGGAAGACCGGGATGCCCTTGGCGAGGATCTCGCCGTCGGGGGAGATCCGGATCGAGGTGCCGGGCATGGGCGGGCCGACCGTGCCGATCTTGATCTTCTCGGGACGGACCACGTTGGTCGGCGCCGTCGTCTCTGTCAGGCCGTAGCCCTCGAGCACGACAAGCCCGACGCCCCGGTAGAAGTGGCCGAGCCGCTCGCCCAGCGGCGCCCCGCCGGAGACGGCGTACTGGGCCTGCCCGCCGAGGGCAGCCCGGATCTTGGACAGCACGAGCTTGTCGGCCACCCGGTGCTGCGCCCTGAGGGCCGCCGAGGGACCGCCCGGGGTGTCGAGCGCACGGGAGTAGCTGATGGCCACCTTCGCCGACCAGCGGAAGATCTTCGTCTTCAGGCCGCCGCCCGTGCGCTGCTCGACGCCGTTGTAGACCTTCTCCCACACGCGCGGCACGGACAGGATGAAGGTGGGCCGGAAGGTCGCGAAGTCGGCGACCGCCTGCTTGGTGTCCGGCGTGTGGCCCAGCGGCTTCCCGGCCAGGAGGACGAGGACCTCGACGAACCGCGCGAAGACGTGGGCGAGGGGGATGAAGAGGAGCGAGCGGGCGTTCGGGGGCTGGAGCACGACGGCGAGGGCGTCGATCGCCTCGAGGGAGAGCTCGACGAAGTTGCCGTGGGTGAGCTCGGCACCCTTCGGGCGTCCGGTCGTGCCGGAGGTGTAGATGATGGTGGCGAGGTCGGCCAGCCCGACCGCCGCGCGCCGGGCGGCGAGCTCGTCGTCGGGCACGTCACGGCCGAGCTCGGCGAGGGTGTCCAGGGCGCCGTCGTCGATCTGCCAGACGTCGCGCAGCACGGGCAGCCCGCCGTCGACGTCTCGCGCCTGCTCCACGGTCGCCGCGTTGTCCGCGTTCTCGACGACGGCGACCACGCACGCCGCGTCCGAGAGGATCCACTGCGCCTGCTCGGGCGAGCTCGTCTCGTACACGGGCACGGGCACCGCACCGGCGTGCCAGGCGGCGAGGTCGACGAGCGTCCACTCGAGCCGGGTGCGGGACATGATGGCGACCCGGTCGCCGAGCCCCACCCCGGCCGCGATCAGGCCCTTGGCGATCTCCTCGACGCGCGCGAGGGTCCAGGTGGCGTCGTAGCGCACCCACTCCTCGCCGACCTTCTGCTCGTAGAGCACCTGGCCCGGGCGTTCGCGGGCGTGGTCGACCAGGTAGTCGGTGATGCTGCGCGAGGGGTCGACCTCGACGCGGCGGGGGGTGGTGAACTCGTCCATGCTGTCTCCGTCGGCAGGGGTGGCGTTGGCTCACACTATCGGCCGGCGGGCCGGTGCGGCGTGGCTCTCGACCCGAACACGCCGGGACCGCAAGGATGCCGCTCACGAGCGAAGAGAGATGAGGCGAGATGCTGACCATCGGTGTCGACATCGGCGGGACCAAGATCGCGGCCGGGGTCGTCGACGAGGAGGGCCGGGTGCTGGCCGCGGACAGGTTCCCGACCGACCCGACCGACCCGACCGCCATCGAGAACGCGGTCGTCGCGGCCGTGGCGCAGCTGCGCCAGGGCCGGGACGTGGGCGGGGTCGGGGTGGCCGCCGCCGGTTACATCAGCCCGCGGCGCGACGGCGTGGTCTTCGCGCCGAACATCGCCTGGCGCGACTACCCGCTGCGCGACCGGCTCGCGCGCGGCGTCGACCTGCCCATCGTCATCGAGAACGACGCCAACGCCGCCGGCTGGGCGGAGTTCCGGTTCGGCAGCGGCCGCGCCGTCGAGAACATGGTGATGCTCACGGTGGGGACCGGGCTGGGCGGGGCGATCATCGCCGACGGCCACCTGCTGCGCGGGGCGTTCGGGGCGGCGGGTGAGATCGGCCACATGGAGATGGTCCCGCACGGCCACTACTGCGGCTGCGGTCATGAGGGCTGCTGGGAGATGTACGCCTCCGGCCGGGCCCTGGCCCGGGCGGCGCGCAACGCCGCCGTGGCGTACCCCGACCGGGCCGGCGCGCTCGTCGCGGCGGCCGGCGGGCCGGGGCAGAAGATCAAGGGCACGCACGTCACCGAGGCGGCGGCCGCCGGCGACGAGCTGTCGGTCGAGCTGCTCGCGAACCTCGGCGAGTGGCTGGGGGCGGGCATCGCGGACCTGGCCGCGATCGTCGACCCCGAGCTCGCCGTCGTCGGCGGTGGCGTGGTCGCGGCCGGCGACCTCCTTCTCGAGCCCGCTCGCGAGTCCTTCCGCCGCAACCTCACCGCGCGCGGGTTCCGCGGCGAGCTGCGGATCGAGGCCGCGACGCTCGGCAACGAGGCGGGGATGATCGGCGCGGCGGACCTGGCCCGGTACTGACGCCGCCGGCGCCGGGACCGGGCCCGCCCGACGGCGTCGTCAGACGACGGCGCCGTCGCCGGGGCCGCGGTCCTCGGGCCGGGCCGGCATCCGCCACAGCAGCAGGCCGACCCCACCGAGCAGCGCGACCGCCAGCAACGCCATGACCCAGCTCGGCACCGAGGGGTCGAGGACGAACAGCAGCAGGCCGACCACGAGCGAGCCGATCGTCGCCACCCAGCCCAGGGTGAGCGCGGGATCGGCGTGGGTGAGCGGCTCCGGCTCGGGCGGGACGAACCCGTCGATCCCGGAGGAGGGGTCCTCGTCGTCCTCCCGCCCCGGCCCCGGCTCGTAGTCCCGCGGTCCCGGGGCGGCGGCCGGCCGGGGCGCCAGCGGCGGCTCCGGCGGGACCGCCGTCGAGGGGCTCAGCTCGTCCTCGGACGGGACGTGAAGCTCGCCCAGGTCGGCCGTCAGCTCCGCCCAGCGCGCGGCGACGGTCGCGTCGTCGAGCGGCTCCTCGCCGTCGGGAACGCCGTCACGAGTGGGTCCGGCCATGACATGCACTCTAGAGTGAGTCCGTGTTCTACCGGCTGATGAAGGCGACCCTCGGGACGATCCTGCGGGTCTTCTACCAGCCATGGATCCGTGGGGTGGAGAACATCCCCGGCTCGGGCCCGGCGATCCTCGCCTCGAACCACCTCGCGGTCATCGACTCGTTCTTCCTGCCGCTGATGATCCCGCGGGAGGTCGTCTTCCTGGGCAAGCAGGACTACTTCACGGGCAAGGGCCTCAAGGGGCGATTCGTCGCCGCGTTCATGCGCGGGGTGGGGACCATCCCGGTGGACCGCGCCGGCGGCAAGGCGTCCGAGGCCGCGCTGCTGACGGGTCTGCGACGGCTGCGGGAGGGCGGCCTGTTCGGCATCTACCCCGAGGGCACCCGCAGTCCCGACGGGCGCCTGTACCGCGGCAAGACCGGCGTGGCACGGCTGGCGCTGGAGTCCGGTGCGCCGGTGGTGCCGGTCGCCATGATCGGCACCAACATCGCCCAGCCGATCGGCAAGCGGATCCCCAAGATGCACCGGATCGGGGTCGTCGTCGGCCGTCCGCTGGACTTCTCGCGCTACCGCGGCCTGGAGAACGACCGCTTCGTGCTCCGCGCCATCACCGACGAGATCATGTACGAGCTCATGCGGCTGTCGGGCCAGGAGTACGTCGACGTCTACGCCGCCACCGTGAAGAACCGGTTGGCGGCGGCGAAGAAGGACGCGGGGCGCCCCGACGTCGCCGAGGGTGCCGTCGGCGCACCGGGCGGTCGCCCCGTGCCGGCCACGGAGGTGCCGACGCCCACGCCCGAGGACGGCGGCATCCCCGCGGTCGAGGGCGAACCCGCCCCGTCCGGCGACGGCGGAGCAGCCGTGCACGCCGCCGTGACGCCCTCGCCGGGCGCTGCCGCGCCGGGCCGGGCGTCCCGCGAGGCGGGCAGCCCGCGCGCCTAGGATGACCGGGGGCCGCGGCACGACGCCGTGGGCCCGGCCGTGCGCCCGTCGGCGGCGGCTCCTGTACCAGCACTACGGAAGGTTCCCGATGTCGGTCCGTCGCGTCGCCCTGCTCACCGCCGGTGGGTTCGCCCCCTGCCTGTCCTCCGCCGTCGGCGGGCTGATCGAGCGCTACACGGAGATCTCGCCCGAGGTGGAGATCGTCGCCTACCAGAACGGTTACCACGGCCTGCTGACCGGCACCAAGGTGGTCGTGGACGACGAGGCCCGCCGGCACGCCGGGGTCCTGCACCGCTTCGGCGGCAGCCCCATCGGCAACTCGCGCGTCAAGCTCACCAACGCGAAGGACCTCGTCAAGCGCGGCCTGGTCAAGGAGGGGCAGAACCCCCTGGAGGTCGCGGCGGAGCAGCTGCGCGCCGACGGTATCGACGTGCTGCACACCATCGGCGGCGACGACACCAACACCACGGCCGCCGACCTCGCCGCCTACCTCGAGGACAACGGCTACCACCTCACGGTGGTCGGGCTGCCCAAGACGATCGACAACGACATCGTCCCGATCCGGCAGTCCCTCGGCGCCTGGACGGCGGCCGAGGAGGCCAGCGAGTTCGCGCAGAACATCATCGGCGAGCACCGCGTGAGCCCGCGCATGCTCATCGTCCACGAGGTCATGGGCCGGCACTGCGGCTGGCTCACCGCCGCCGCCGCGCGTTCCTACCGCACCTGGCTCGACACGCAGGAGTGGGTGCCCAGCATCGGCCTGAGCCGCGAGCGGTGGGACATCCACGCCGTCTTCCTGCCCGAGACGAAGATCGACATCGAGGGCGAGGCCCGCCGCCTGCGCGGGGTGATGGACGAGCTCGGCAACGTGAACATCTTCCTCTCCGAGGGGGCCGGCGTGCCGGAGATCGTCGCCGAGCTCGAGGCCAAGGGCGAGGAGGTCGAGCGCGACCCCTTCGGCCACGTCAAGCTGGACACGATCAACCCGGGCGCCTGGTTCGCCAAGCAGTTCGCCGAGCTCATCGGCGCCGAGAAGGTCATGGTGCAGAAGAGCGGGTACTTCTCGCGGTCCTCGCGCGCGAACGCCGAGGACCTGCGCCTCATCAAGTCGATGGTGGACCTCGCCGTCGAGTGCGCCCTCAAGGGCGAGTCGGGCGTCATCGGCCACGACGAGGAGGACGGCGACCGGCTCAAGGCCGTCCCGTTCCCGCGCATCGCCGGGGGCAAGGCCTTCGACATCGACCAGGACTGGTTCCGCGAGCTCATGGCCGGCATCGGCCAGAGCGTCGAGGCGGCCGCGCCCGCAGCGCACTGACCCGCCGGCGGTCCGTCGGGCGCCGGCTCGGTCTCACCGCCGGTGCCCGGCGCCGCCGAGGATCGAGCACCCCGCACCGCCGTCGAGCGCAGCGACACCACGAGCGCTGCAGGTTCGCCTGCAGCGCTCGTGGTGTCGAGGGCGCGGTCGCGGGCCGCGGGGCACGGCCCGCGGCGGCCGGTCCGTGGACGCCGTCCGTCTCAGCCCTCGGCGCCGCCTATCCTGTCCGGGTGAGTATCGAGGCGACACCGGAGGTCCTGAGCGGCCTCCAGCACTGGCGCGAGCTCCCCGCCGCGCAGCAGCCCCAGTGGCCGGACGAGGGTGAGCTGGCCCGGGTGACCACCGAGCTGCGTGAGTTCCCGCCGCTGGTCTTCGCCGGCGAGGCGGACAGCCTGCGCGAGAAGCTGGCGATGGCGGCGCGCGGCGAGGCGTTCCTGCTCCAGGGCGGAGACTGCGCGGAGACGTTCGCGGAGTCCACCGCGGACCGGATCCGGAACAAGATCCAGACGATCCTGCAGATGGCCGCCGTCCTCACCTACGGCGCCAGCCTCCCGGTCATCAAGATGGGCCGCATGGCCGGTCAGTACGCCAAGCCGCGCAGCTCGGACCAGGAGACGCGGGACGGGACCACCCTGCCGGCCTACCGCGGCGACGCCGTCAACGGCCACCCCTTCACCGAGGCGGACCGCACGCCGGACCCGCGGCGCCTGCTCGGCGCCTACCAGCGTTCGGCGACGACGATCAACCTCATCCGCGCCTTCACCAACGGCGGCTTCGCCGACCTGCGCCTGGTGCACCAGTGGAACCGCGGCTTCACCGCCAACCCCGCCTACGCGCGCTACGAGGTGCTGGCCGCGGAGATCGACCGGGCGATGCGGTTCATGCGTGCGGCGGGCGTCGACTTCGAGGCGCTGCGCACCGTGGACTTCTACACCTCCCACGAGGCGCTGCTCCTGGAGTACGAGGCGGCCATGACCCGCATCGACTCGCGCACGGGCGACCCGTACAACACCTCCGCGCACTTCCTGTGGATCGGCGAGCGCACCCGTCAGCTCGACGGCGCCCACGTCGACCTGCTCTCGAGGGTCCGCAACCCGATCGGGGTCAAGCTCGGCCCGACGACGACGGCGGACGACGCCCTGGCACTCATGGACAGGCTCACCCCCGACGGCGAGCCGGGCCGGCTCACCTTCATCACGCGCATGGGCGCCGGCAAGATCCGCGACGTCCTGCCCGGGCTGGTCGAGCGGGTCACCGCCGACGGGCGCCCCGTGACGTGGGTGTGCGACCCGATGCACGGCAACACCATCACGTCCCCGTCCGGGTACAAGACCCGCGAGCTGGCGACCGTCCTGGACGAGGTGCACGGCTTCTTCGAGGTGCACCAGGCGCTCGGGACCGTGCCGGGCGGGCTGCACGTGGAGCTCACCGGCGACGACGTCACCGAGGTGCTCGGAGGCAGCGAGGAGGTCGACGAGGCCGCCCTCGCGCGCCGCTACGAGACTCTGGTCGACCCGCGCCTGAACCACCAGCAGTCGCTGGAGATGGCGTTCGACGTCGCAGAGATGCTGCGGGGCTACTAGACGGCGCACAACGGAGAGGACCGCGGGGGGAACGGTGGAGCACGACGGGGTGCAGGAGCACGCCATGGGCGCGGGCATGGCGGACCTGCCGCGCCTGCCCGCCGACCGGTTCCTGCCCCCGGGGCAGCGGCTGGTCGCCGAGGCGCCCGTCATGCACTACGGGCCCGTGCCGCGCCGTCGTCCGGAGCGCTGGCGGCTCACGGTGGGGGGCGCGACGGCGGACGGCGCGGAGCACGCGCTGACGTATCAGCAGGTGCTGGCGCTGGCGCCCCTCGAGGTCACCGCGGACCTGCACTGCGCCACCGGCTGGTCCTCGGTGGACGAGCGCTGGTCCGGGGTCGCGGCCCGCGGCGTCGTCGAGCTGGCACCGCCGCGCGAGGACGTCGAGCACGTCCTGGTGTTCGCCGAGTACGGCTACGCGGCGACGGTGCGCCTGGAGGACCTGGTCTCGCCCCGCGCCGTGCTGGCCACCCACCACGGCGGCGAGCCGCTCAGCGACGAGCGCGGCGGCCCGCTGCGGCTGATCCTTCCCCACCTGTACTCCTGGAAGGGGCCCAAGTGGCTCCGGGGCTGGAACTACCTCACCGAGGTCGAGCGCGGGTTCTGGGAGTCCCGCGGCTACCACCTGCGCGGGGACGCGTGGCGCGAGGAGCGGTACTCGCACGAGGAGTGAGACCCGCGGTGCCGGACGGTCCGCCGGACGGCACGCCCGCGTGGGCGGCAGCCGCTGCGTCAGACCACGGTGAGCGTGATGACGCTGCCGCGGGGGAGCATGGCCCCGGGCTCCGGGTCCTGCGCCCGCACCGTGCCGAAGAACCCGCCGAGCACCTCCTCGACCGCGACCTCGAACCCCGCCGCCGCCAGGGCGGACCGCGCCTCGCCGACCTGGCGGCCGACGACGTCGGGAACCGCGAAGAGCTCCGGGCCGAGGGACACGCGCAGGTCCACGGAGTCGCCGCGGTACAGCTGGGCCGAGCCGGCCGGCGGCGCCTGGGCGATGACCGCCCCCGCCGGCACGGTGTCGGAGTGCTCCTCGGTCACCTCGCCGGCCGCGAGGCCCGCCGACTCCAGCGCGGCGACGGCCTCCGCGCGCGCCAGGCCGGTGACGTCCGGCAGCTCGACCGGCTCACGGCCGGCGGAGACCACAAGGTCGATCGGGGTGTCGTGCGCGACCTGCTCGGCGGCCTCGGGGGAGGAGGAGATGACGGTGCCGGCCGGAACGCTGCCGTGGTACTGCTCGGTCGTGCTGCCGACCGGGAGACCCTCCGCCTCGACCGCCTCCGCGGCGGCGGCCGCCTCGAGGCCGGCGACGTCGGGCACGGTGAGCATGAGGATGCCGAGCGAGACTGACAGGCGCACCCGGCCGTCCTTGTGGACCTCGGCGCCAGGGCCGGGATCGGTGGAGATCACCCTCCCCGCCTCGACGTCGTCGTGATGGCTGCGGCTCACCACCGGCTCCAGGCCGGCGTCGCGGACCCGGGCGACGGCCGCGTCCTCCTCCAGGCCCACGACCTCGGGGGTCGCGACGGTGGCGCCGGGCCCGACCTGGAACCACCACAGGGCACCGGCACCCGTGACGAGCAGCAGCGCGAGCACCAGGGCCAGCACGCGCGGCCAGGCCCGCCGTCGCCGGGCGGGGCGCGCGGGGGCGGGCTCCTCGCGCCGGATGGCCCCGATAGGAAGTGCGATGGTCCCGTTCGGCTCGTGGAGCTCGGTCGCGGTGGTCGGGTGGCCGTCCGACGGCGGGGCGTCGGCGCGCGAGCTGCCCGGGGAGGGCTGCGGTGCGGCCGGGACGGCGGCGGCGCGACCGGTGCCCGCGCGGCGGGCCAGGGTGGCCCCGTCCAGGGCGTGGGTGCACCGTCGCACGAGGGCGAGCGCCGCCCCGCCGTCCTCCGGCCGCTCGTCGAGCTCGCGTGCCGTGAGGGCGGCGACGAGCTCGTCGACCTCCTTCGGCAGCCAGGGGACGAGGGCGGACGGCGCGGGGACACGACCGTTGACGTGCTGGAACGCGACCTGGATCGGCGCCTCGCCGGCGAACGGCTGGCGCCCGGTGACCAGCTCGTAGAGCAGGACGCCCACGGCGTACACGTCCGCGCGCGGGTCGGCCCGTCCGGCGGTGACGATCTCGGGCGCGAGGTAGGCCACCGTGCCGAGGACCGTGCCGGTGCTCGCCGCGGTGGCCTCCGTGACGGCGCGCGCGAGACCGAAGTCGGCCACCTTCGCACGTCCGTCGAGGGTCAGGAGGACGTTCTCGGGCTTGATGTCCCGGTGCACCAGTCCGGCGCGGTGGGCGCAGGCGAGCGCGTCCAGCACCTGACCGGTGAGCGCGAGCGCCTCGCCCAGCGGCAGCGCCCCCCGCTCGCGGAGCACCGTGCGCAGGTTCGGGCCCTCGACGAACTCCATCGTCAGGTAGCTTGCCTCGCCGGCCAGGCCCTGGTCGTGGACCGAGACGATGCCCGGGTGCGCGAGCCGGGCCGCCGCCTGCGCCTCCCGGCGGAACCGGGCGACGAAGTCCGGGCTCTCCGCCAGGTGCGCGTGCATCACCTTGACCGCGACGGTGCGGTCGAGCCGACGGTCGGTGGCCCGGTAGACGGTCGCCATCCCGCCGCGCGCGACGCGTGCGGTCACCTCGTACCGGTCGTCGACCAGGTGGCCGATCATCGGGTCGAGAGTCGTGGCGTCCACGTCGCGAGCGTAACCGCCGCACCACGCCGCCAGCGTGCGGCATGCCGAAGGTCACACAGCTCCGTCGTGGCCTCCCGGCAGGGAGCGGCGTCGGGCGGGGACAGGGCCGACACGGTGCGCCGGCCGGACATGACGACGGCCGGGCCCCGTGGCCCGGCCGTCGTCATGAGCGGATCTCAGAACCGGTTCATGTGCGCCTTGACGGCCGCGACGTACATCTTAGTGTCCGCGAACATGCCGTTGCGCTTGACCGAGGCCGCGCCCTGGTAGTAGCCGGCGATGCCGGTCTCGAGGTCCGGCGCGGTGCGCTGGAGCTGACGGATGATCGCCACGCCGGCCACCACGTTGTCGTAGGGGTCGAGCAGGTTCAGCCGGCGGCCGACGAGGTCGGAGGCCCACTCGCCGGAGGACGGGATGACCTGCATCGTCCCGATGGCGTTGGCGGGGGAGACCGAGGCGTGGTTGAACCCCGACTCCTGGTAGGCGTGGGCCTGGGCGAGCGCGGGGTCGACGCCCATCTGCCGTGCCACCTGGGCCACCGTGGCCTGCATCTGCGCGCGCGAGGGCACGCCGGTGGCCAGCAGCGTGGCCTTGTTGGCGTTGGCGGAGGCGACGGTGGCGTCCGGGTAGGTGCGCCCGAGGAAGCTGTTCGGCACCAGCGGCGTGGTGGCCGGCGCGGCGGGCGTGGCGGCCGTGCCCGGGACCTTGAGCTTCTGCCCGACGTAGATGAGCCCGCGGGCGTCGAGCTTGTTGGTCTGGACGACGGCGGAGACGGTGGTGCCCCACTGCTTCGCCAGCACGGAGACGGTGTCGCCCGCCCGGACGGTGTAGGTGCCGGAGGTCGTGGCCGGCGCCGGGGCGCTCGAGGGAGCGGCGCCGGCGGCGCCCGAGACCACGAGCTTCTGGCCGGCGTAGATGAGGCCCGACGGGCGGAGGTTGTTCGCCGCGATGATGGCGCGGACGGTCGTGCCGTACTTCTTGGCCAGGCCCGAGACGGTCTCGCCGGCGCGCACGGTGTGCGTCCCGCCGGTCGTGACGGCCGGCGTGGTCCGGGTGGGCACGGAGGTCGCCGTCGGGGCGGCGGAGGCGGGGAGCGAGGCCGTGCCGGAGACGGCGAGCTTCTGGCCGACGTAGATGCGGTGCGCCGAGTCGAGCTTGTTGGCCTGGACGAGGGCGGCGACCGTGGTGCCGTACCGCTGGGCCAGGACGGAGAGCGTGTCGCCGGCCGTCACGGTGTGGGTGACGGCGGGGCGCGCGGCCGCGCGCGAGGCCGCCGTGGTCGCCGGCCGGGCGTCGGAGGCCGAGGCGGCGGAGGGGATCTTGAGCATCTGGCCGACGCGGATGAGCGCACGGGAGTCGAGGTTGTTCGCCCGCACGATCGCACTGACGGAGGAGCCGGTGCGGGCGGCGATGTGGGAGACCGTGTCACCGGCCTGGACCCGGTAGGTCATGGTCGGTGTGGCCGCGGGCGCCTGCGGTGCGAGGGCGGTGGCGCCGAGGGTGGCGCTGTGCAGGCTGGCGGGCGGCTGGGCGGGCGCGGCCTGGGCCGTCGCGGCGGGGACGGCGACGCCCACGGCGGTCGTCGCGGCCAGGGCCAGACCGATACCGGCCCGTCCCGCCTGGGTGCGGGCAGTGGTCCGAGAGCTGTTCTCGACCTTCGACATCGATCCTCCAACGGGGTCGTGCACAGGGGGCCGGCTCAGAGACACGACCGCTCGTGTAACGGACGTGACTCGTGTTGTCGGTGATACCAACGTGACTAATGAAACCAGTGTGACAGTAGCGACTGTAGGTGCGTGTCGACAACCGATTGTCCGAAACGGTCCTCTAAGATTCCTCCGTGACCGACGCGCCCGAGGACCCCACCCGCTGGTACTCCCTGCCCGAGGTGGCGGAAATGCTCGGTCTCCGCCTCCGCGACGTCCGCTCCCTGCTGCGGGAGCACCGTCTGCTCGCGGTGCCGCACGGGCCGAACGGCGCCCGCTCGGTGCCCGGTGAGCTGCTGCTGGGGCCCGACGACGTCGACGGCCCGGGGCCGCTGCCCGCGCTGCGCGGCACGCTGATCCTGCTCGCTGACGCCGGCTACGACGCCGAGGAGTCCTTCCGCTGGCTCTTCACGCCGCACGCCGAGCTCGAGGCGACGCCGATCGCCGCGCTGCGCGCCCGGCGCACCCACGCGGTGCGGCGGGTCGCCCAGACGCTCGCCTTCTGACGGGCGGCCGGGACGCGCGTCCCGGCCCGGCGGCAGCGACGCAGCGCCGCGGACCGGACCGCCCGGATCAGGCGGCGCGGCGGGTGAGCGCCGCCGCGAGCTCCCGCAGCAGGGCGTCGGCCCGCCGCGGCAACGCCGCCGTAGCCAGGGCGACCAGACCGGCCTGGTAACGCGCCTCGATCATGCGCTCGTGCTCCTCCACCGCACCGGTCGCACGCATGACCCGCTGAAGGGCGGCCACGTCGTCGCCGGTGAGGTCCGCCGCGCCCACCCGGTCCCGGAGCAACGCGCGGTCGTCCGCGCCCGCCCGGCGCACGGTCATCGCGAGCAGGGCCGTGCGCTTGCCCTCGCGCAGGTCGTCGCCCGCCGGTTTGCCGGTTGTCGACGGGTCGCCGAAGACGCCCAGCTCGTCGTCACGGAGCTGGAACGCCTCGCCCAGCGGCAGCCCGACGGCGGACAGCGCGGCGAGCAGATCGTCGTCCGCACCCGCGAGCGCGGCACCCACCAGCAGCGGGTGCTCCACCGAGTACCGCGCCGACTTGTGCCGGACCACCTGCAGGGCCCGCGCCAGCGCAGCGTCGCCGTCGTCCTCCCACGGCTGGGCCTGGGACCGGACGTCCAGGTACTGGCCGAGGGCCACCTCGGCGGTCATCGCGTCGTAGGTCCGCCGCGCCCGGCCCCCGGCCGCGGGTCCGACCGCCGCCTGCGCCTCGTCCATCTCCATGGACGACAGCGACAGCAGGAGGTCGCCGAGAACGATGGCGGACGCCTGACCGTAGTCGTCGGCGTCGCCGAGCCAGTCCCGCTCGGCGTGCTCGAGGGCGAACCTGCGGTGCGCTGAGGGCATGCCGCGCCGGGTCTGCGAGGCGTCCATGACGTCGTCGTGCACGAGTGCGGCACCCTGGAAGAGCTCGAGCGCGCTGCCCGCGAGGACCACGGGCCCCCCCAGCGAGGCGTCCGGGGCGGCCGCGGCCCAGCCCGCCCCGCACAGCAGCGCCCGGAGCCGCTTGCCGCCACCGAGCAGGGACCTGGCGGGCGCCAGGAAGTCGGTCAGCGGCGCGCCCACGTGCGCGAGGTGCGCGGTGCGGTCGTCCAGGGCGGTGAGGACCCGCTCGGCGACGGCCTCGCGGAGGTCGGACAGGGCGGTGCTGTGCATGACCCGACCCTATGCGCCCCGCGACCCCCACCGTCCACATCGCAGACCCTGACCCGTCCACAGCGCGGCGCGTCCGTCCACCCGACCGCCGCTGTGCACAGCCGGCGGCGGCCGCGGCGTCCGTGCACAGGCGCGGCGCGGGCACCAGGAGTTCCGCGGCTGGATGGACCCATGACCACCACAGAGACCATCCGACTGTCCCAGCCCCGCGACCTCATCGCCCTCATCCCGTACCGGCTGGGCTTCCACCCCGCCGAGTCCGCCGTTCTCGTGGCCGTGAGCGTCACCCCGGACGGCCGGAAGGAGGTCGGCCTGGTGGCGCGCATGGACCTCGCCGACCTCGCGTCCCCGCTCAGCGGCGGCGAGGCGGCGGCGGTCCTGGCTGGCCACGTCGCCGCCCAGCAGCCCGAGGACCTCCACCTCGTCCTGTACACGAAGGAGGAGGACGACCGGGTGCTCCACGACGTCGTGGACCATCTCGCCGACGCCCTGGACGAGGCCCTGTGGCCGCTGGCGCCCGATCTCGACCCGTGGCGGGTGGGGCCGCGTGGCTGGGGCCATCTCGACACCTGCGACTGCTGCCCGCCGGCCGGCCATCCGCTCGAGCTGCTGACCGCGTCCCCGGCGGCGGCGGCGATGGTGACGGCGGGACGCGCCGCTGCGGGGGACCGGTCGCAGCTCGCGGTCGTGCGCACCCGCGACGGCGACGCGCTGGCCACCGCCTTCGCAGCTGCCGAGGCGGAGCGCGAGCGACTCCGCGAGGTGCGCCGGGCCTGCGGCGGCGCACCGCTCGTGCGCGGCGCCGCGTTCGGCGTCCCCGGTGCCCGGCCCGCCCGCGACCAGGAGCC
The DNA here is from genome assembly GCF_039537705.1 of Georgenia daeguensis. Lineage (NCBI taxonomy): Bacteria > Bacillati > Actinomycetota > Actinomycetes > Allobogoriellales > Allobogoriellaceae > Georgenia > Georgenia daeguensis. The sequence continues at coordinate 153,503 of NZ_BAABBA010000002.1, read as the reverse complement.
GCTGCGGCGCTGGCGGGAGCAGGGCGCCCGGTTGTGGGACGCCGCGGTCGCGACCGGTCCGGGTCAACGGTCGCGCACGGCCCCCGAGGTGCTGGGCCGGCTGCTCGTCGTGCTCGGCGACAAGGTCGTGAGGGACGCCGTGGTGGCCGCCACGATGGAGGCGGCCGAGGGGCGCACGGGCGACTACCTCGATCCCGGGACGGTGGTCCGGGCCTTCGAGACCGAGGTGGCGCCGGACGCCGAGATGGTCGGCCGGGCGACGGCGCTCGCCCAGACCGTGGCCGCCCATGCCGAGCCCGGTGGGGGCGGCCCGGCCCTGGGTGCTCTGGCGTACCTGGCCTGGTGGGGCAACGAGGGGGCCCGCGCCGACGTGGTCGCGCGGCAGGCGCTGCAGGAGGAGCCGGGCCACCGCCTGGCGGAGCTGGTGGTGGCGGCGCTGGAGGCGGGTATGCCGCCGGCGTGGGTGCGGACACCGTGACGGTGTCGCCGTCCGTGCCCGCCGTGCGTGAGGTGCTCGTGACCGCGGTGTTTCGGGTAACGTCCCGGGCACGGTCCACGGGGCCGCCCGGCAGGCGGCAGGAACGGAGCAGGCATGACGATCGTCGTGGGGTACGTGACCACGCAGGAGGGAGCGGCGGCGCTGGACGCCGCCGTGGCGGAGGCGCGACGGCGCGACTCCCGGCTCATCGTGGTGCTCGCGCGTCGCTCGCGCGGCGACGACCCGTCGCTGCTGGAGGCCGAGGCCGACGCCGTGCGTGACCTGCTCGACGACGCGGACATCGCCTACGACATCCGCCAGCTCCGGCGGTCCGACGACGTCGCGCAGTCCCTCGTCGCCACGGCGGAGGAGGTCGAGGCGGAGCTGATCGTCATCGGGCTGCGCCGCCGCTCCCCGGTGGGCAAGCTCGTGCTCGGGTCGAACGCGCAGCGCATCCTGCTCGACGCCCCCTGCCCCGTGCTGGCCGTCAAGCCCGTCCCCGCCGCGTCCTGACCGCGGCGCGGCCGCGACCGCGTTCCCGGCACCGCCGGTGGTAGCGTGCACCCCGCGCGGCGGGTGATCCTCCGACGCCACCCAGAACTGGATATCGGGCCGTCAGCAGTCGGCACGGGAGAGCCGTCGCCCCCGCGACGCACCGAAGGAGCAACCGCCCCGGCAATCTCTCAGGTCCCCGCACCGTGTCGATCAGGCCACTCTGGAAAGAAGTCCACGCGTCCACGGGCTCACCCATGGTGAAAGGGCCGCCGTCCGGCGCCCGAAACTCTCAGGTACCAGCACAGAGGGGGAGCCGATCGACGTGCGCGCCCGCGCACGCGTCCGACGACCCGACGGAGCTCCCCGCATGACCACCGACCTCCTGCGCACCCCGCTCTACGCCGTGCACCGCGACGCCGGCGCCGCGATGACCCCGTTCGCCGGCTGGGAGATGCCCCTGCGCTACACCTCCGACCTCGCCGAGCACGCCGCGGTCCGCGAGCGCGCCGGCCTGTTCGACCTCTCGCACATGGCGCAGATCGAGGTGTCCGGACCGGGGGCCGCGGACGCGCTGGACCACGCGCTGGTCTCCCGCAGCTCCACCCTCGCCGTCGGCAGGGCGCGCTACACGATGATGGTCGCCCCGGACGGCGGCGTGGTCGACGACCTCATCGTCTACCGCCTGGCGGAGACCGAGTTCCTGGTCGTCGCCAACGCAGCCAACCGGACCGTGGTGCTGGACGAGCTCACCGTGCGGTCCGGCGCCGACGTGCACGTCGCCGACCGCACCGAGGCCCGGGCGCTGGTGGCGCTGCAGGGCCCGGTCTCGACCGAGGTGCTCGCGGGACTCACCGACACGGATCTGGCCGCCCTGAGGTACTACGCCTCGGTCCGCGCCGAGGTCGCCGGCGTCCCCGTGCTGCTCGCCCGCACCGGCTACACCGGCGAGGTCGGTTTCGAGCTGTCCGTGCCCGCCGCCTCCGCCGTGCCGCTGTGGTCGGCGCTGCTCGAGGCCGGTGCCGGGTCGGGCGTCGTGCCGTGCGGGCTCGCCTGCCGGGACACGCTGCGGCTCGAGGCGGGCATGCCCCTGTACGGGCACGAGCTCAGCCGCGACGTCACGCCCTACGAGGCGAACCTGGGCCGGGTGGTCGACCTCGAGCACGACTTCGTCGGCAAGGACGCCCTCGCCGACCGGGCTCAGCACCCCAGCGGGACGGTGCTCGTGGGGCTCGCCGGCGAGGGCCGCCGCGCCGCCCGCGCCGGCAGCACCGTGCTCGACGGCGACGGCGCGATCGGCGCCGTCACCTCCGGCGTCCTGTCGCCGACCCTGGGCCACCCCGTCGCGATGGCGCTCGTCGACCGCGACAGGGCCGCCGTGGGCACCCGCCTCGAGGTGGACGTGCGCGGCAGGCGCCAGCCCGTGACCGTGGTCGACCTGCCCTTCTACCGCCGCCCTCGCTGACCGCGACGGCCCGCCCTCGCGGCGAGAGCCGCAGCACCCAGACCCCACACCCTGCCAGGCAAGTCCCACCGAATGGAGCGACCGTGAGCTACCCCGACGACCGCCAGTACACCGCCGACCACGAGTGGATCGCCGTCGACGGCGACACCGCACGGGTGGGCATCACCGCCTACGCGGCCGAGGCGCTGGGCGACGTGGTCTACCTCGACCTGCCGGAGGTGGGCTCGACCCTGACGGCGGGGGAGACGTGCGGCGAGATCGAGTCCACCAAGTCGGTCTCCGACCTCATCGCCCCGGCCGACGGCGAGGTGACCTCGGTCAACCAGGAGGCCGTCGACGCCCCCGAGACCGTCAACGCCGACCCGTACGAGCAGGGCTGGCTGTACACCCTGCGCGTGACCGAGCTGCCGGAGAACCTGCTGGACGCCGCCGGGTACGGCGCGCTGGTCGAGGGGCAGGGCGCGTGAGGGAGTTCTCCGACCGCCACATCGGGACGGACGCCGCCGCCCAGGAGCAGATGCTCGCCGCCGTCGGTGTGCCCACGCTCGAGGAGCTCGTCTCCGCCGCCGTCCCCGACTCGATCCAGGACGGGTCGGCGCCCGCCGGCCTGCCCGGGGCCGCCTCCGAGCACGAGGTGCTCGCCCGCCTGCGCGGGATCGCGGCGCGCAACACCGTGCGCACCTCGATGATCGGGCAGGGCTACTACGACACGCTGACGCCGCCGGTCATCCAGCGCAACGTCCTGGAGAACCCCGCCTGGTACACCGCCTACACCCCGTACCAGCCGGAGATCTCCCAGGGTCGCCTCGAGGCGCTGCTGAACTTCCAGACCGTGGTCACTGACCTCACCGGGCTGGACGTCGCCGGGGCGTCGATGCTCGACGAGGCCACCGCCGCCGCCGAGGCGATGCTCCTCGCGCGGCGTGCGACCAAGCACAAGGGCGACCGCTTCGTCGTCGACGCCGACACCTTTGCCCAGACCCGTGCGGTGCTCGAGACCCGGGCCGCCCCGCTGGGCATCGAGCTCGTCGTCGCGGACCTCGGCGAGGGCCTGGACGGGACGGATCTCGACGGCGTCTTCGGCGTCCTCGTCCAGCTGCCGGGAGCGTCGGGCCGGGTCCTGGCCCGGTCCGTGCTCGAGCGCGCGGTGGGTGCGGCGCACGACGCCGGCGCGGTGGTGATCATGGCCGCCGACCTGCTGGCGGCGACGCTGGTCACCCCGGCCGGCGAGCTGGGCGCGGACATCGCGGTCGGCTCGACCCAGCGCTTCGGGGTGCCGCTGGGCTTCGGCGGGCCCCACGCGGGGTACCTCAGCGTGCGCAAGGGCCTGGAGCGTCAGCTCCCCGGCCGCCTCGTCGGCGTCTCCCGCGACGTCGACGGCGCACCCGCGCTCCGGCTCGCGCTGCAGACCCGCGAGCAGCACATCCGCCGCGAGAAGGCCACCTCCAACATCTGCACCGCCCAGGTGCTGCTGGCCGTCATGGCTTCCATGTACGCCGTCTACCACGGGCCCGACGGCCTCCGGGAGATCGCCGAGGCAGTGCACACCCGCACCCGGGCCCTGGCGGCCGGGCTGCGGCAGGCCGGCGTGCGGCTGAGCCACGAGCACTACTTCGACACCCTCGAGCTCGTGGTGCCCGGCCGGGCCGACGCCGTGCGCCGGGCCGCGCTGGAGGAGAACATCACCGTCTGGGTGCAGGACGCCGACCGGGTGCGCGTCTCCGTCGACGAGGCCACCGGCGACGAGGACGTGGCCGCGCTCGCCGCGGCTGTCGCGCGCGCCGCGGACGCGGCCGCCGACGGTGCCGTGGACCCCGTCGGGCCGGGGGGCCCTCGGGCTTCGGCGGCGGTGGCGGAGTCGGTGGAGGTCGCGCTGCCCGCGGACATGACCCGCACGAGCGAGTACCTGACCCATCCGGTGTTCTCCACGTACCGCACCGAGACGGCGATGATGCGCTACCTGCGCCGGCTCTCGGACAAGGACTACGCCCTCGACCGGGGCATGATCCCGCTCGGCTCGTGCACGATGAAGCTCAACGCCGCCGCGGAGATGGCGGCGATCAGCTGGCCCGGGTTCGCCCGCATCCACCCGTTCGCCCCCGCCGAGGACGTGGCCGGCTACCTGCAGCTGATCCACGACCTGGAGGGCTGGCTCGCCGCCGCCACCGGCTACGACGCCGTCAGCCTCCAGCCCAACGCCGGCTCGCAGGGCGAGCTTGCCGGGCTGCTGGCCATCAAGGGCTACCACGAGTCCCGGGGGGAGACGGCACGCGACGTGTGCCTCATCCCGGCCTCGGCGCACGGCACCAACGCGGCCTCCGCGGTCCTGGCGGGGATGCGCGTGGTGGTCGTGGCCACCGACGAGGGCGGCAACGTCGACCTGGCGGACCTGCGCGCCAAGGTCGAGGAGCACGCCGAGCGGCTGGCCTGCATCATGATCACCTACCCCTCCACCCACGGCGTTTACGAGGAGCAGGTCCGCGAGGTCTGCGAGGCGGTGCACGCCGCCGGCGGTCAGGTCTACATCGACGGGGCGAACCTCAACGCGCTCGTCGGGCACGCGCGGCCGGGCGTCTTCGGGGGCGACGTCTCGCACCTGAACCTGCACAAGACCTTCTGCATCCCGCACGGCGGCGGTGGCCCCGGCGTCGGTCCGGTGGCCGCGCGGGCCCACCTGGCGCCGTTCCTGCCCGGGCACCCGCTCGCCCAGGACGGCGAGAGGCGCTCCGGCGCCGTCTCGGCCGCGCCGTACGGCTCGCCCTCGATCCTGCCGATCAGCTGGGCGTACGTGGCGCTCATGGGTGGGGAAGGGCTGCGGCGCGCGACCGGCGCGGCGGTCCTGGCCGCGAACTACGTCGCCGCACGACTCGAGGACCACTACCCGGTGCTCTACCGCGGCGAGAGCGGGCACGTGGCGCACGAGTGCATCCTCGACCTGCGGCCGCTGCGTGCGGCCACCGGCATCACCGTCGACGACGTCGCCAAGCGGCTGATCGACTACGGCTTCCACGCGCCCACCATGAGCTTCCCGGTGGCCGGGACCCTCATGGTCGAGCCGACGGAGAGTGAGGACCTCGCGGAGCTCGACCGGTTCTGCGCGGCGATGGTCGCGATCCACGCAGAGGCGCAGCAGGTGGGGTCCGGGGCCTGGCCGCGGGAGGACAACCCGCTGGTCAACGCCCCGCACACGGCGGAGATGCTGACGGGGGAGTGGGACCACCCCTACACCCGCGCGGAGGCCGTGTACCCCCTGCCCTCGCTGGTGGAGGGGAAGTACTGGCCGCCCGTGCGGCGCGTGGACGGTGCCTACGGCGACCGGCACCTGGTGTGCGCGTGCCAGCCGGTCGAGGCGTACGGGACGGTCTCCTGACCCGTGCCTGACGGACGAGGCCCGCGCGCTCCGGCGTGCGGGCCTCGTCACGTCCGCGAGAGGGCGCGGCCGTCCGGGCACGTGGGGTGGGGGGATCGTGCTGCTACAGGCGTGGTGGTGCCTTGGTGAGCGTCCGGGCACGTGGTGGTGCGGGCGGCTGCGCCCAGGTGCGTGGTGGTGCCGAGACCGGGGTGGTGGTGCCGAGACCGTGCCGGGCATAGAAGGACGCGCTCCGGCGTTGACGTGAGGTGACGAGCAGCAGCGCTCGCCGGGATCAGGTGTTACCACGACCGCGTTCCGGGTGCCGGGCGGGCCACCTGAGGCTATAATTATAGGGTTGCGACGGTCTGAACGGATCGATCGTCGGCCCCCGCACCCCGCCGAAAGGTATTTCGTGACGTCCTCCTCTGCCTCCAAGACCACCTCCGCCCCCGCGGACCAGCCCACTGAGGCCTCGGTGGAGCAGGCTGCGCACGCCCCCGAGGCCCCGGCGCGGAAGACGGCGACGTCGAAGGCGCCCGCGCGCACGACCAAGGCCACGGCCAAGAAGGCGCCGGCCGCCGCGAAGCCTGCCGCCGCGAAGGCGAGCTCGCGCACCAAGAACGGCGCCCTGAAGGCCGTGCCGGACGTCGAGGACCCCCAGACCCCCGACAAGGACGAGGACGAGGCGGCCGCCGAGGCCGCCGCCGGCGAGACCGGCTTCGTCGTCTCGGACGCCGACGACGACGACGCGCCGGTCCAGCAGGTCGTCACGGCCGGGGCCACCGCGGACCCGGTGAAGGACTACCTCAAGCAGATCGGCAAGGTCGCGCTCCTCAACGCCGAGCAGGAGGTCGAGCTCGCCAAGCGCATCGAGGCCGGCCTGTTCGCCGAGGAGAAGCTGGCGACCGAGGCCGACAGCCTCGCGCCCAAGCTCCGCCGCGAGCTGCAGTGGATCGCCAACGACGGGCACCTGGCCAAGAACCACCTGCTCGAGGCCAACCTGCGCCTCGTGGTCTCCCTCGCCAAGCGCTACACGGGCCGCGGCATGCTGTTCCTGGACCTCATCCAGGAGGGCAACCTCGGTCTGATCCGCGCGGTGGAGAAGTTCGACTACACCAAGGGCTACAAGTTCTCCACCTACGCCACGTGGTGGATCCGCCAGGCCATCACCCGCGCCATGGCCGACCAGGCCCGCACCATCCGCATCCCGGTGCACATGGTCGAGGTCATCAACAAGCTGGCCCGCGTCCAGCGGCAGATGCTCCAGGACCTGGGCCGCGAGCCCACCCCGGAGGAGCTGGCCAAGGAGCTGGACATGACGCCCGAGAAGGTCGTCGAGGTCCAGAAGTACGGGCGCGAGCCGATCTCCCTGCACACCCCGCTCGGCGAGGACGGCGACAGCGAGTTCGGCGACCTCATCGAGGACTCGGAGGCGGTCGTGCCGGCCGACGCGGTGAGCTTCACCCTCCTGCAGGAGCAGCTCCACGCGGTCCTCGACACCCTGTCCGAGCGCGAGGCCGGCGTGGTGTCGATGCGGTTCGGCCTCACCGACGGGCAGCCGAAGACGCTCGACGAGATCGGCAAGGTCTATGGCGTCACCCGCGAGCGGATCCGCCAGATCGAGTCCAAGACCATGTCCAAGCTGCGCCACCCCAGCCGGTCCCAGGTCCTGCGCGACTACCTGGACTGACAGCGACACCCCCGGGGCCCGCACCGTCGTCCGACGGTGCGGGCCTCGGGCGTTCCCGGGAAAGCGCGTGCGCGATCATGACGTTCCTGCTCGATGTGCGCCGTCGCGGCCGGATATTGCCGTGAGCGGTCCGTGCCCGCGCGCCTAGGGTTCCGTCCATGACGACGACGCCGCCTCTCGCCCCGCCGCGCACGACCGGGCTCACGTGGCGCCCCCTGACCGTCGAGGACGTGCCGGCCTGGCACGGCCTCGTGCGCGCCGTCGAGGACTTCGACGACACCGCCGAGCGGAACACTCCCGACGACCTCGTCGACGCGCTGACCGACGGCAGCTGGAAGGACCCCGCCGCCGACACGGTGGTCGCCCTCGACGCGGACGGGGTCCCCCGGGCGTTCGGCGTCGTCGAGGTCCGCCCCGGGGACACCCGCAGCGTGCGGGCCTTCTGCTGGGGCGGGGTCCATCCGGGGTGGCGGGGTCGCGGCGTGGGCCGCGAGCTCCTGCGCTGGCAGGAGGAACGAGCCCGGCAGAAGACGGCCGCGGCCCGGCGAGACCTGCCCGCGTTCGCCCGGGTGCACACGGACGAGCACGTCACCGCTGCGCGCCGCCTCCTGGAACGCGCCGGCTTCCACGCCGAACGCTGGTTCGTGGACATGAGCAGGCCTCTCGACGGCGACCACCCCGTGCCCGAGGTCTCGCTCGACCCCGACCTGCGGCTGGTCCCGCTCGACGCGGTCGACGTCGAGGCCGTGCGGCTCGCCCACAACGAGGCGTTCGCCGGTCACTGGGGCAGCGAGCCACGTTCGGAGGAGGACTGGCGCCGCTCCGTCGTCGGATCCCGCTACCTCCGGGCCGACTGGAGCTTCGTCGTCCTCGACGGCGAGGAGGTCGCCGGGTACACGGTGGCGTCGGCCTACGAGCAGGACTGGGAGGTGCAGGGGTACACCTGCGGCTGGACGGACCTGCTCGGCGTGCGTCCGGCGTGGCGCCGCAGAGGCATCGCGCCGGCGCTGCTCGCCGCGTCGATGCGGGCCTTCGCGCGGTCGGGGATGGAGCGGGCCGACCTCGGCGTCGACACCGAGAACGGGAGCGGGGCGCTGGCGCTGTACACGCGCCTCGGGTACCGCCCGGACCGCAGGGGCATCGCGTACACGAAGGAGCTCTGACCGGCCCTCGCGGGCCTGACCAGCTACCACCTGCGCCAGCTCGTCAAGCGCGGTGCCGGCCCTACCGGGTCCGGCGCGCAGCACCGGGCCACCCGCCGCACGCGACGAGCGCACGGGCGCCGGCAGGGGCGCGAGCCCGCCGAGGCCCGCGCACCCCGCGTGTCCGCGCCCTCGGCCCATGAACGACGCGACGGCCGCCACCCGGTGGGTGACGGCCGTCGTGACGGGGGGTTCGGTCAGCTGACCGAGGTGCCCTCCTCGGCGTGGAGCCGGGCGGTCTCGTCGTGGATCTGCGTGGCGACCTTGCGCAGCGCCTCCTGGTGCTTGCGGGCGTGGTGGGCGCAGAAGAGCAGCTCACCGGTCGCCATCTGCACGCGCACGTAGGCCTGCGCGCCGCAGGCGTCGCAGCGGTCCTGAGCGGTCAGGGCGGGGATGTCGGTCGTTGCTGTCACACCAACATGTAACCATTCGGCGGCCAGATCCATCCCGCGGTGGTGCGGCGGTTCGCTCCCGGCGTAGCCGTTTGTGGCCGTCGCCACGCGACGCGCCGTGATCCGGCGCACGACTCGCGGGTCGGTGCACCGACCCGCGCCGCGGGAAACCTAGGATCGACGGGTGTCCACCGCCATCGCCACCGGATCCAGCTACACGGCTCGTCACCTCTCCGTGCTCGAGGGGCTCGAGGCCGTGCGCAAGCGACCCGGCATGTACATCGGGTCCACGGACTCCCGCGGGCTCATGCACTGCCTGTGGGAGATCATCGACAACGCGGTCGACGAGGCGCTCGAGGGCCACGCGAGCAAGATCGACATCATCCTGTACCCGGACAGCTCGGTGGAGGTGCGCGACGACGGTCGCGGGATCCCCGTCGACACGGTGGAGTCCCTCGGGCTGAGCGGCGTCGAGGTGGTCTTCACCAAGCTCCACGCCGGCGGAAAGTTCGGCGGCGGCTCGTACGCCGCCTCGGGCGGTCTGCACGGCGTGGGCGCCTCGGTCGTCAACGCGTTGTCCGCGCGGCTGGACGTCGAGGTCGACCGCGGCGGGAAGACCCACCGCATGACCTTCCACCGCGGCGAGCCCGGGGTCTACGACGACCGCAAGGGCGTCTCGCCCGAGTCGCCGTTCGAGCCCTTCACCGACGCCTCCGAGCTGACCGTGAGCGGCAAGGTCAAGCGCGGCGTGACCGGCACCCGGGTGCGGTACTGGGCCGACCGGCAGATCTTCCCCGTGTCCGCCGAGTTCTCCTACGAGGACCTCATCGAGCGCGCCCGGCAGACCTCGTTCCTGGTCCCCGGGCTGACGCTCACCGTGCGCGACGAGCGCCGTCGCCCCGGCACGCCGGGGGAGGACGGCCCGGTGGAGGAGGTCTTCCGGCACGACGGCGGGGTCGTCGACTTCGCCGACTTCCTCGCCACCGACACCTCCGTCACCGACACCTGGCGGCTGCAGGGCGAGGGCACCTTCTCCGAGACGGTCCAGCAGCTCGACGGCAAGGGGCACCTGCGGCCGGTCGAGGTGCAGCGGCGCTGCGAGGTCGAGATCGCGCTGCGCTGGGGCATCGGCTACGACACCACCGTGCGCTCCTTCGTCAACATCATCGCCACGCCCAAGGGCGGGACGCACCTGACCGGCTTCGAGCAGGGGCTGCTCAAGACCCTGCGCAAGCAGATAGAGACCAACGCCCGCCGGCTGAAGGTCACGGCCCGCGACGGGAAGGTCGAGAAGGACGACGTCCTGGCCGGCGTCACCGCCGTCGTCACGGTCCGCGTCCCCGAGCCGCAGTTCGAGGGGCAGACCAAGGAGGTCCTGGGCACGGCGCCGGTCCGGGCGATCGTCGCCAAGGTCGTCGAGACCGAGCTGACCGCGCTGCTGACCTCCCCGAAGCGGCACGAGAAGACACAGGCCGCCGCGCTGCTGGAGAAGGTCGTCGGCGAGATGCGTGCACGCGTGTCGGCGCGCCTCCAGAAGGAGATCTCCCGGCGCAAGAACGCCCTGGAGTCCTCCACGCTGCCCGCGAAGCTGGCCGACTGCCGCAGCGACGACATCGAGCGCTCCGAGCTGTTCATCGTCGAGGGGGACAGCGCGCTCGGCACCGCCAAGCTGGCCCGCTCCAGCGACTTCCAGGCGTTGCTGCCCATCCGCGGGAAGATCCTCAACGTCCAGAAGGCCTCGCCCGGGGACATCCTGAAGAACGCGGAGGTCGCCTCGATCATCCAGGTGATCGGGGCCGGGTCCGGCCGCACGTTCGACCTCGACGCGATCCGCTACGGCAAGATCGTGCTGATGACGGACGCCGACGTCGACGGCGCCCACATCCGGACCCTGCTGCTGACGCTCTTCTTCCGGTACATGCGCCCCCTGGTGGAGGCCGGGCGCGTCTACGCCGCCGTGCCGCCGCTGCACCGCGTCGAGATCGCCGGCTCGGGCGGGAAGAAGGGCGAGGTGATCTACACCTACGCCGAGGCGGAGCTGACGAACCTGCTGAAGAAGCTCGAGCGCACCGGCAAGCGGTACAAGGAGCCGATCCAGCGCTACAAGGGCCTGGGGGAGATGGACGCCCACCAGCTCGCCGAGACCACCATGGACCCGTCCCGGCGCACCCTGCGCCGCATCTCCATGGCGGACGAGGCGGCCCTCGTCGAGGCGGAGCGCGTGTTCGAGCTCCTCATGGGTAACGAGGTCGCCCCGCGCAAGGACTTCATCGTGGCGGGGGCGAACCACATCTCCGCGGACCGCATCGACGCCTGACGGCGACGGGCCCGGCCTGCCGACGGCAGCGGGCCAGCCGGCGCGACGGGCGGAGCCTCGCCCGGGGTGAACGAAGTCACCCGCCGCCTCCGGGTCGCGAAAGTGTCGCTCGGTAGGATCGGGCCATGTCCTCTCCCGCGAGCTCCCGGGTCCCGCTGTCCGAACGACTGCGCGCTCCAGAGGTGGCCGAGGTCCCAGGGCCGCACCACGGCCTGACCTGGCGCCACCTCGGTGCGGCGGACTCCGACGCCGTGCTCGACCTCGTGGCGCGCTGCGCCGTGGTGGACAAGCCGCTCGCGGCGCCGGGCCCCCTGCAGGTGGCCGACGCCTTCGACCCCGCCCACACCCAGGTCCGGGACTCGCTGGGTGGGTTCTCCTCCGACGGCGAGCTCCAGGCGATGGCGGTGGTCTACCTGCCTCCGGGGGACACGGACATCCTGCGCGCCTTCATCACCGCCACCATCGCCCCGAGCTGGCGCGGCCGCGGGATCGGCCGCGCCCTGCTCGACTGGCAGGACGCCCGGGCGCGGCAGCTGCTGGCGCAGGACGGCCGGGACCTGCCCGCCCGGATCGGCGCCTACGTCGACGAGCACCTGACCGACCGCCGTCGTCTCTACGTCGCCGCCGGTTTCAGCCCCAAGCGGGTGTTCCAGGAGATGCGGCGCCCCGTGAGCGCCCCGGTGCCCGACGCACCCCTGGCGGCGGGTCTCCGGATGGTGGACTGGACGCCCGACCTCGACGACGAGGTCCGGCACACCCACAACGAGGCCTTCGCCGACCACTGGGGCTCGCAGCCCCTCACGCCGGAGTCGTGGCGCCGCGTGCTGCGCGAGCTCGAGCCGCGCTGGTCCAAGATCGCCCTGGCCCGCACGGCCGACGGCGCCGAGGAGGTCGCGGGGTACGCGCTGACCTCCCGACACGAGCACGCCTGGGCCACCCTGGGCTTCTCGGAGGGCTACACCGAGTTCGTCGGCGTCCGGCGCGCCTACCGTGGCCGCGGCGTCGCCCGGAGCCTCCTGGCGGGCGTCATCAGGGCGCTCGCCGCGGACGGCATCGAGTCCGCGGGTCTCGACGTCGACACGATCAACCCTCCGGCGCCCACGGCTTCTACGAGCGCCTCGGCTACCAGCGCCAGGGCGCCCAGATCCTCTACACGATCGAGATATGACGCACACCCTGCCCCGGGACGTGGATCCCGGACGGGTCAGGACGTAGGGTCACGCTCGTGCCAGCCCCCCTCACCGAACCCGGCGACGCCGTGCGCCCGCCCGCGCAGGCGCCGCTGGCCGTGCGTGCGCAGGCGCCGTCCGAGCTGGCGCCGCCCCCGGACGCCGCCGGGGCGACGTGGCGGCCCGTGACGGCCGACGACGGCGCCGCCCTGGTCTCGCTCGTGACCCGGATCGAGAGCGTGGACAACCCGCCCTACCGCACCTCCCCGGAGGAGGTGCTGGAGTACTTCGACGCCAGCCACGACTGGAGCGCCCTCGGCGCGTGGGACGACGCGCAGCGGCTCGTGGCGTTCGGGTTCGTGCGGGTGCGGCGCGGCGACAGCACGCTGGTGCGGGCCTTCTGCTCCGGCGGCGTCGCGCCCGACCGTCGCGGCGAGGGCCTCGGCGGGGCCCTGCTCGACTGGCAGACCGGCCGCGCACGCCAGATGCTCGCCGAGTCCGGGCGGGACGCGCCGGGCCGCATCGTCGTGCACGTGGACGACGACATGGAGACCCTGGCCCGACAGCTGCGCCGCCGCGGTTTCGAGCCGCGCCGGTGGTACTCCCAGCTGCGCCGGGACCTCTCGCTGCCGATCCCGGACGTCCGGCTCGACCGCCCGCTCTCCGTGGAGCCGTGGTCGCCGGAGCTCGACGACGCCGTGCGCCGCGCGCACAACAAGGCGTTCGGCGAGCAGTGGGGCTCGCAGCCGCACACGCCGGAGACGTGGGCCCAGGAGTGGTCCCACCACGCGCCGTCGTGGAGCTTCGTGGCGCTGGACCGCTCGAGCGACCGCACCCAGGTGGCGGGCTACCTGATGTCGAGTCGCTACGAGCAGGACTGGCCCGCGCTGGGCTGGACCGAGGGGTACACCGAGATCCTCGGCGTGCTGCCCGACTGGCGCGGCCGGCACGTGGCCACGGCGTTGCTGACCCGTGCGATGCGCGCCTACGCCGACGACGGCATGCAGTACGCCGGTCTCGACGTCGACGCGGACAACCCGACCGGCGCCGACGTGCTGTTCATGAACCTCGGGTACGAGCGCACGCGCGGCTCGGCGATGTACACCGTCGAGATCTGACGGCCGCCCCTTCGTCTCGACCGGCCGCGAGAATGCCCTAGCTGCTCGTTTCCGGCTGGGAACGGGCAGTTAGGGCATTCTCGGCACATCGGGCACGGCCGACGGCGTGCCCGGCCGGGCGACCCGCTCTCGACGGCGTGCCCGGCCGGGCGGCGCGCGTCAGCCGATCGCGGCGACCGGGGCCGGCAGGGCCTGGCCGGAGCCGTCGCGCCGCTCGTCCGCCGCCGGCAGCGTCACCGACTGGCCGCCCGAGCCCACGGCGCGCGCCGGCTCGGGGCCCGCCCACGCGAGCTGCAGGACGTCCTCGCCCCGCAGGAAGCGGTGCGCACGGACCCCGCCGGTGGCCCGGCCCTTGGCCGGGTAGCGGTCGAGCGGGGTGACCTTCGCGCTGCCCGGCACGGTGCCGGGCAGCGCTCCGGCCGTGCCGGCGATCGTGACGACGACGGAGCCGGAGACGTCCTCCGCCGCGACGACCGCCAGGTGGACGAGGCTGGCGCCGTCCGCCAGGCGCATCCCGGCCACGCCGCGGCCCGTCCGCCCCTGCGCACGCACCGCGGCGGCGTCGAAGCGCAGCAGGTGCGCGTCGGAGGAGATGAGGACGAGCTTGTCCTCCTCGCCGGCGTGCCCGCAGCCGACAACCCGGTCGCCCTCCTGCAGGGTGATCACCTGCCAGCTGTCCCGGTTCCCCGGCCGGTCGCCGGTGACCCGCTTGATGACGCCCTGGGCGGTGGCGAGCACGAGCGGAGCGGCGTCGTCGTCGAGGCGCGCGAGCCCCACGGCCTCCTCGTCCCTCTCCAGGGTGAGGAGCTCGGTCAGCGGGACGCCGCCGGACAGGCTCGGCGCGGCGCCGCTGGGCGGCAGGCCGGGAGCGTCGAGGACGTCGAGGCGGACCACCCGCCCGGTGGAGGTGACCACGCCCACCTGGCCGCGCGTGGTGGCGGGCACGGCATGCGCGAGGGCGTCGTGAGACGAGCGGGGCCCCGAACGCAGGGGGGCGTCGCCGTCGGCCGTGCGGGCCAGCAGCCCGGTGCCCGAGAGGAGCACCCAGCACGGGGCGTCCGCGATCTCCAGCGGCGTGCCGGAGCCGCGCCCGGCGCCGCCCCGGGCGGCGGGGCCTGCGGCGGCCTGGGTGGCGGGGCCGCCGGCGTGCTCGAGGAGCACGGTGCGCCGCGGCGTGCCGAACTCACGGGCGACGGTGGCCAGCTCGTCGGAGACGACCTCGCGCAGACGGGAGTCGGAGTCGAGGATCTCGCGCAGCTCGGCCATCTGGCGGGCCAGGTCGTCGCGCTCGGCCTCGAGCTCGAGCCGGGAGAACTTGGTCAGACGGCGCAGCCGCAGGGCCAGGATGTAGTCGGCCTGGGCCTCGTCCAGGTCGAACACGGCCATCAGGCGTGCGCGGGCGGCCTCGGCGTCGTCGGAGGAGCGGATGACCGCGATGACCTCGTCGATGTCGGCGATCGCGACGAGCAGGCCGGCGACGAGGTGGGCGCGCTCGGTGGCGCGGGCCAGGCGGTGCGCGGTGCGCCGGCGCACCACGTCCAGCCGGTGGCCGACGTAGACCTCGATCAGCTCGCGCAGGCCGAGCGTGCGCGGCTGGCCGTCCACCAGGGCGACGTTGTTGATGCCGAAGGACTCCTCCATCGGCGTGTGCCGGTAGAGCTGCTCCAGCACCGCCTCGGGGTTGAACGTGTTCTTCACCTCGATGACCAGGCGCAGCCCGTGGTGGCGGTCGGTGAGGTTCTGCACGTTCGTGATGCCCTGGAGCTTGCGGGCGTTGACGGCCTCCTTGATCTTCTCGATCACCCGCTCCGCGCCCACCATGTACGGCAGCTCGGTGACGACGATGCCCTTCTTGCGCGCCGTGATGTTCTCCACGCGCGCCGTCGCCCGGGTGCGGAAGCTGCCGCGGCCGGTGGCGTAGGCCTCCCGCACGCCCTCCAGGCCGATGATCTTGCCGCCCTCGGGCAGGTCCGGGCCGGGGACGAACCGCATGAGGTCCTCGAGCGTGGCGTCCGGCCGCGCGATGAGGTGGCGCGCTGCGGCCACGACCTCGACGAGGTTGTGCGGCGGCATGTTCGTCGCCATGCCGACCGCGATGCCTGTCGCGCCGTTGACCAGGACGTTCGGGATCGCCGAGGGCAGCACCGAGGGCTGGGTGAGCTGGTTGTCGTAGTTCGGGACGAAGTCGACGGTGTCCTCGCCCAGGTCCGCCGTCATCGCCAGCGCGGCGGGGGCGAGGCGGGCCTCGGTGTACCGGGAGGCGGCGGGGCCGTCGTCCAGGGAGCCGAAGTTCCCGTGCCCGTCCACCAGCGGCAGCCGCAGCGCGAACGGCTGCGCCAGGCGGACCATCGCGTCGTAGATGGCGCTGTCCCCGTGCGGGTGGAGCTTGCCCATCACCTCGCCGACCACGCGCGCCGACTTCACGTGGCCGCGGTCGGGGCGCAGCCCCATCTGGTCCATCTGGAAGAGGATGCGGCGCTGGACCGGCTTGAGGCCGTCACGGGCGTCCGGCAGCGCGCGGGAGTAGATGACGGAGTACGCGTACTCCAGGAACGAGCCCTGCATCTCGGCGGAGACGTCGATGTCGACGATCTTCTCCGGTGGCATGGGGGCTTCGGGGGTCTTGCGAGGCATGGGGTCGATTGTCCCCGATCGGCGGGCCGATGCCGCGCAGCGCCACGGCCTGGCTAGGCTCGGGCCATGGAGGACGCGCCCTACCCCGCGGAGTGGGAGGCGGACGTGGTGCTGCGCGACGGCGCCGCCATGCACATCCGGCCCATCCGGCCCGACGACGCGGACGCCCTGCAGCGCATGCACCTGGCGCAGTCCGCGCAGTCGGTGTACTTCCGGTTCTTCGCGCCCATGGCGCGACTCAGCGACAAGGACCTGCACCGCTTCACGCACGTCGACCACCACTCGCGCGTCGCCCTCGTCCTGACCGAGGGGGAGGAGATCCGCGCCGTCGGCCGCTTCGACGTGGTCGACCCCGGGACGGCGGAGGTCGCGTTCTACGTGGCCGACACCGAGCAGGGGCGCGGCCTCGGCTCCGTCCTGCTCGAGCACCTGGCGGCCGCCGGGCGGGAGCGCGGCGTCCACACCTTCGTCGCCGACGTCCTGCCCGGCAACGCCAAGATGATCCGCGTCTTCTCCGACGCCGGCTACGACGTCCGCCAGCAGATGGACGACGGCGTCGTGTCGGTCTCGTTCGACATCGAGGAGACGGAGCGGTCCTGGCGGGTGATGGCCGAGCGCGAGCGTCACGCCGAGGCGCTGAGCATGCGCACGGTTCTGGCCGCCACCTCGCTCGTGCTGGTACGCCTGGGCCCGGACGGCGGCGAGGGCGACGTCCTGGCGTCCGCGGCGGCCCGCTCCCTGCTGGTGGGCGGCTTCCGCGGTCCCGTCCATCTCGTCGGCCTCGACGCCGCCGGCGGCACGGCAGGCGCCGCCGGGCTGGTGCGTCGGTACCGGGACCTCGGTGCCGTCGAGGGGCCGGTGGAGCTCGCGGTCGTCGCCGGACCGTCGGAGGACGTCGTCGACGCCGTCCCGGCGCTGGCCGCGCTCGGCGTGCGCGCCCTGGTGGTCCTCTCGCACGGCTTCGGCGAGGAGGGCCCGGCGGGCATGCACCGGCAGCGGCGGCTGCTGCGCCGCACCCGGGAGGCCGGGATGCGCGTGGTCGGTCCGGCCAGCTACGGCGTGGTCGGCAACGGCGAGGCCGGCCGGTACAACGCCTCCCTGTGGACCGAGAGTCCCGGGCCCGAGCCCGGCACCCCGGGACCGCTCGCCGCGGCCTCCGCGACCCGGGGCGTCGGGCTGTTCTGCCAGTCGGCGGCGGCGGCGCTCGCGCTGCGCTCCACCGCGGCGCGGCGACGCCTGCCCGTGTCAAGCTTCCTGTCCTCGGGCCTGCGCGTGGACGTCTCCGGCAACGACACCATGCAGTTCTGGTCCGCGCACGAGCCCACCGCCGTCGGCGCCGTCTACCTGGAGTCCATCGGGAACCCGCGCAAGTTCTCCCGGATCGCGCGCCGCCTCTCGGTGACCACCCCGCTGGTCGCCGTCGTCTCCGGGCAGACCGGGCAGGCGACGCCCCCCGGGCACGCGGTGCGCACCTCGACCCAGCCCCAGCGCGTGCTCACCGAGATGCTGCGCCAGGCGGGCGTGGTCCGCGCCCGCACGCAGCGGGAGATGCTCGACGTCGCCGGGCTGCTCCTGGCCCAGCCGCTGCCCGCCGGGCCGCGCACCGCCGTCGTCTCCTCCTCGGCCTCCCTCGCCGCCCTCGTGGCCGACGTCGCCGCCGCCCAGGGCCTGGAGGTGGCCGGTCGTCCGGTCACGCTCGAACCGCTGGCCGGCCCGGCCGCCTACGAGGCGGCCCTTTCCGCCCTGCGCGGGCGCGACGACTGGGACGCCGTCGTCATCGCGCTCGCCCCGCCGCTGGGCCGCACCGACCCGGGCGTGGCCGCCGCGATCGCCCGCGCCGCGGCCCAGGACCCCCGCACCTGGGTGGCCAGCGCCCACGGCCTGCACGGCCTGACGGAGGAGCTGACCGCCGACGGCGCCTGCGTGCCGTCGATGACCACGGTCGAGGACGCCGTCGGCGCGCTGGCGGGGGCGGTCCGCCACGCCGCCTGGCGCGAGCACGCCGGCGACCCCCTCGTGGACCCGCCCGGCATCGACCCCGTGGCCGCGCGCGAGGTGCTGGCCGAGACGCTCGAGTCGCTCCCGCCCGGGCGCCGCGAGCGGCTCGACCAGGAGACCGCGGCCCGGCTGCTCGCGTGCTACGGCATCGAGGTGCTGCGCTCGACCCCCGTCACGGACGCCGACGCGGCCGTCGAGGCCGCCGGACGCATCGGGTGGCCGGTCGCCCTGAAGACCACCGACGAGGTGCTGCGCCACCGCACCGACCTGGGCGGGGTGCGCCTGGACCTGACCGACGCCGACGCGCTGCGTGAGGCCGTGGCGCTCATGGGCGCGCGGACCAGGGAGGTGCTCGGCCGCGCCTCCTCCTTCGAGGTCCAGGCCATGGCACCGCCGGGCGTGGCGTGCGTGGTGCGGGGCGCCGAGGACGACCTCTACGGCCCGGTGGTCTCCTTCGGCCTGGGCGGCGACGCCACGGAGCTGCTCGGGGACGTCTCCCACCGCATCACGCCGCTGACCGCGTCCGACGTCTCGGACATGGTGCGCTCGGTCCGGGCGGCCCCGCGGCTGCTGGGGCACCGTGGCCTGCCGGTCGTCGACGTCGCCGCCCTGGAGGACGTGATCGCGCGGGTCTCGACGCTCACCGACGACCTGACCGAGGTGGTGGACGTGACCCTCAACCCGGTGATCGTGGGCGAGCGGGGCGCCCGGATCACGTCCTTCTCGGTGGAGGTCGCCCACCCGGTGCGCCAGGACGCGGGGCGACGCGCGCTGCCGATCCCGCCGGAGGAGGGCGAGGAGCGCGCCGGGGTGGGAGAATGAGCCGGTGCTGACCAACCTCGCCAAGCAGCTGCGTGCCGATCTGGACCACGCCGGCTACTACCCGGACGTCGTCGCGGGCGCGATCGACCTCGCGCTGGCGGACGAGCCCGTCACCTCCTTCCTCGTCCACCCGGAGACGACCTTCGACGAGACCGAGGTCTTCCGGCACCTCACCGCCCTCGTCCTCACACCGACCCGGCTGGTCGTCGCGCACGTCGACGACGCACCGGGCCCCGACGGGCGCCCGTCCGCGCTGGCCACCACGGACTCGGTCGCGCTGCGCGAGGTCCGTTCCGTCTCGCTGACCCACGGCGTGAGCGAGCCGGCCCGCTCGCGCGGCATGCAGGTCCAGGAGCTGACCGTGGCCGTGAGCTGGGGCACGGCGCAGACGCTCGACCTGGCGCCCGCCAGCTGCGGTGACCCGGACTGCGAGGCGGACCACGGGTACACGGGCAGCGTCACGCCGGAGGGTGTGGAGGTCCGCGTGAGCGCCCACGCCGAGGGCTCCGACGCGCTCAAGGGCGCCCTGGCCTTCGCGCGCGCCCTCTCGGCCGCCACCGCCGGGGGCCCGCGGGCGTGACGGGGGAGAACCACGCGCCGCAGGTGCGCGCCGTGCTCTCGGGCGCGCTCGACGCCGTCGGGCTGGCCACCGCCTCCGCGGGCCGCACCAGCGCCGAGGACCGCGCCGACCTGGGTCTGCCGACGGCGCCGAAGACCTGCGTGGTGCTCGTCGACGGCCTGGGGATGACGATGCTCACCGAGCGCGGCGGTCACGCCCCGTTCCTGCGCTCCCACCTGGCCGACGCCCTGACGCTGCGCAGCACGTTCCCCTCCACCACGGCGTCCGCGGTCACCGCCGTGGGCACCGGTGAGCTGCCGGGCGTCACCGGCATGCTGGGCTACTCCGTGCGCGACCCCGCCGACGGCGGCGTGCTGAACCTCATCAGGTGGGACGACACGTCGGTGCGCCCGCGCGAGTGGCAGCGCCACGACACCCTCGTCGAGCAGATCGACCGCCGGCGGGCCGCCGGCGAGGAGCTGCCCGGAGTCGTGAGCGTCGGCCCGGCGCGCTTCGTCGGCTCCGGCCTGACCGAGTGCGCCCTGCGCGGCATGCGCCACGCGACCGCGGAGTCCCTCGCCGACCGCGTCGACGTCACGGTGGCCCAGCTGCGCCGCCCCGACGTGGCGGCGGTGTACCTGTACTGGGGAGATGTCGACCACGTCGGCCACACCTACGGGTGGGGGTCGTGGCAGTGGGGCGAGGAGGTCACCGCCCTCGACGGCGAGCTGCGCCGCCTGGCCCGGTCGCTGCCCGCCGGCACCCTGCTCCTCGTCACCGCGGACCACGGGATGGTGGACGTCGCCGCGCGCACCGACGTCGCCGCCACGCCCGCCCTCGCGCAGGACGTCGAGCTCGTCGCCGGCGAGCCCCGGACCAACCACGTCTACACGGCTCCCGGCGCCGCGCCCGCCGTGGCCGAGCGCTGGCGGGAGGTGCTCGGCGAGACGGCCTGGGTGGTCGAGCGCGACGAGCTCGTGGCCACCGGCCTGCTCGGACCCGTGACACCCGAGCGCCTCGACGCCGTCGGTGACGTCGTCGCCGTCATGCGGGGCCGCGACGTCGTGGTCGACTCCCGCACCCAGCCCGCCAGCTCCATCGGGCTGATCGGGGTGCACGGCGCGCTGACCGAGGCGGAGATGGCGGTCCCGCTCATCAGGACGGTGGTCTAGTGGCCCAGCTCGTGTTCTTCTCCGGCACGATGGACTCCGGCAAGTCCACGCTCGCCCTGCAGATGGACCACAACCACGCCGCCCGGGGCCGCGAGGGCCTGATCTTCTCGCGTAACGACCGCGCCGGCGCCGCGGTCCTCTCCTCCCGCCTGGGCCTGGCGGTGCCCGCGGAGGAGGTCACCGACGCCACCGACTTCTGGGACGAGGTGGTCCGCAGGCGGGTGCACGGCGGGCGGGTCGACTACCTCATCTGCGACGAGGTGCAGTTCTACTCGCGCGAGCAGGTGGAGCAGCTCGCCCGGCTCGTCGACGAGATGGACGTGGACGTCTTCGGGTTCGGCATCACCACCGACTTCCGCACCCACCTCTTCCCCGGGTCGGCGCGCATGCTCGAGCTGGCGGACCGCGTGGAGCGGCTCCAGGTCGAGGCGCTGTGCTGGTGCGGCGCCCGCGCCACCCACAACGCGCGCACGGTCAACGGGATCATGGTGACCGAGGGCGAGCAGGTCGTCGTCGGCGACACCGACCGGGTCGAGGACGTGGGCTACGAGGTGCTCTGCCGCCGCCACCACGTCCGCCGCGTCACCGCAGCGTCCGTGCACGCCGCGAGCCTGAGCCCCGAGACGCTCCCGCTGGGGGAGTAGGGAGGAGCGGCGGCTACTCCGGGCGGGCGCCGAAGACGATCTCGTCCCAGCTCGGGACGCTGCGCCGGTTCGACGAGCGGCGCGACCTGCGTCGCTCCGCCGGGCGCGCCGCCTTCCCGCCCGGCTCCGCCGCGCGAGTCTCGGGCTGGGGGGCCCGGGCGCCGGTCTCGGCCCCGTCCTGCGCGCGCTGCGCCGTCGGAGCCCCGTCCTCCGTGGGGGCCGGCAGGGCGGGCGTCGTCCCGGGACCGTCCTCCGGCGGGACGCCACGCTCGCGGCGCGGCAGGGCCAGGACGTGCGCGTCGGTGGCCTCCTCGGGCCGGGACGCCGCGGGGTGGGCGCCGCCGCCCCATGCCTCTTCGTCCGTGCCGTCCTCGCCCTCGACCTCGGGCTGCAGCTCGACGCGGGTGCCGCGGTGGGCGGCCAGCTCGGCGAGGAGGGACTCCGTCCCGGCACCCGCCGCCGGGGTGGCGGCGGAGGGCGCCCCGAAGGGGGCGGGGTCGGGCGAGGCGGCCGAGACCGGGCTGTGCCCCGGCGGGCCGTCGGCCTCGACGTCGAAGACGCGGCTGCGCGCGCCGACCGGGTTCAGGTGCCGCCGCGGGTGCGCCGACGTGCCGATCTCCGTCTCGGAGAGCCAGCGGGCCTCGTCGTCCACCGCGTGCAGCGTGCGCGCGGCCAGGTCGACCTCCCAGCGCGCCTCCCGCTCGCGGTCGCCCGCGACGAAGACGGCCAGCACCTCCCATGCCTGGCCCGGGCGGCGGACCGCGTCCCACTCGAGCGTGCGGGTGTCGACGCCGCGGGCCGCCAGGCGGTCCAGCACGAGGTCGCCGAGCCGCGGGGCGTCGGACTCGTGACCGACCCGCTGGTTCTGCGCCTGCTGGACGACCCACGTGCGCTCGGCGACGACGGGCCCCTCGTAGCGGCGCACCCGCTCCTCGTCCAGCCCGGAGCGCTCCGCCACCTCGGCCACCGACGCCCCGGCGCGGATCAGCGCCTGGATGTCCTTGGGCCGCAGCGGCTCGCCGGTGTCCGCGGGCAGGTCGCCCAGCTTGGGGCGGTCCCGGCGCACGGCGGCACGGAGGGCGTCGTCGATAGGTACCTGGTACCGACGTCCGTCCTCGTCCGTGAGGGTGAGGTGCTCACCGTCACCGTGCAGCCCGAGCAGTTCGAGCTCAACCATGGGTCCTCCTCGAGGTTTCTCCCCCCGAGGGTGCCACCTGTGGGCGCCGCTACCGCGGATTGGTGGCGGTGTGTTCCGTTCGTGACAATGGCTCGCGGCGGCCCGTCCGGGACGTCCGTGCGAGCACCACCAGGCCCAGGAGGGCGCAGACGTGACAGATCCCACGAGCACCGGACCCGCGGCCCTCATGGCCCTGAGCGAGGAGCTCGCCCGCGCGGCCGGCGACCACGTGCGGGCCCGCACCGGCGACCACGGCGGCGTCGCCCGCACGAAGTCCTCCGCCGTGGACGTCGTCACCGCCGTCGACGAGGAGGTCGAGGTGCTGCTGCGCGAGCGGATCGCCGCGGCGCGCCCCGACGACGGCGTGCTGGGCGAGGAGGAGGGTGTCTCCGCCGGGACCTCGGGCCTGACCTGGGTCGTCGACCCCGTCGACGGGACCGTGAACTTCCTCTACGGCATCCCCGCCTACGCGGTCTCCGTGGCGGTCGTCTCCGGCGGCGCCGACCCGCTCACGTGGACCCTGCAGGCCGGGTGCGTCCACGCCGTCGCCGGCGGGACCACCTGGACCGCGGGGCGTGGGCTCGGCGCCTGGCGCGACGGCGAGCGGCTCGGCCCGCGGTCCGCGCCGCCCCTCGCCGAGGCGCTCGTGGGCACCGGCTTCGGCTACACCGTCGAGGAGCGCACCCGCGAGGCCGCGGTCGTCGCCAGGCTGCTGCCCGACGTGCGGGACATCCGCCGGATCGGCTCGGCGGCGATCGACCTGTGCCTCGTCGCCGACGGGCGCCTCGACGCGTACTACGAGAGCGGCCTGAACCCCTGGGACATGGCCGCGGGCTCGCTCGTGGTGGCCGAGGCGGGCGGCGTCGTCCAGGGTCTCGACGGCGGACCCGCCTCGGCGGCCATGACGGTCGCCGGCCCCGGGGCGCTCGTGGACGAGCTCGCCGCGGCGCTTCGCCGCGCGGGCGCCTGAGGCGCGGGACGCCCGCGCGACGACGCGGGCGGCGGACCTGTGAAGTCTGTCACCGGGGCCCCCAGAACCGCCGGATCCCCTGTGCGGAAACGCCCCTCGTGGTGCACAATCCGGTGACCCCGGGAACAAACGTGCCGACTGGGCGTTACCCGGGGTACGTGGCCGCATCGGCCGACGACCCACCCACGAAACGAAGAACCGGAGCGTGACGCCGAGATGGCGACCGACTACGACGCACCGCGCAAGAACGAAGAGGACCTCTCGGAGGACTCGATCGAGGAGCTGAAGGCTCGTCGCGCGGAGAAGAACTCCCCGTCCGTGGACGAGGACGAGGCCGAGGCCGCGGAGGGCTTCGAGCTCCCCGGCGCGGACCTCTCCGGCGAGGAGCTCTCGGTCCGCGTGCTCCCGCGCCAGGCTGACGAGTTCACCTGCGCCAAGTGCTTCCTGGTGCACCACCGCAGCCAGCTGGCCTACGAGGACAAGGGGCAGCTGGTCTGCTCCGAGTGCGCCGCCTGACCCGAACGACCGATCAGCGCCGGTCCAGCGCAGCGAGAAGCTGCCTGGGCCGGCGTGTGCACACCAGCCAGTAGGGCGTGGTGTCCCGCTCGTCCGCCACCGGCAGCCGCACCGCCGACCGGATCCACGAACGGTGGCAGACCCAGGCGCGCGCGTTCGCCCCCGGCCCCATCGCCTCGTGCAGCTCGCCCGCGTCGAGCGCCTCGCCGGGGCCCAGCGCCTCCACGGGGATCACCGCCCGTCCCGCCCGCAGCCTCGGCGCCCCGGGCGCCCCGCCGTCGGCCGGGTCGCCGCCGGTGACCACCTCCACCACCGGGGCCGTGAGCACGAGGAGTGCGGAGAGCCCCGCCGCGGCGACGACGCCGCCCACGAGGGCCGCCACCGGCCCCCACAGCGACAGGGCGAGCGCGGCCGCACCACCCAGCAGCAGCGAGATCAGGTGCACGCTCGCCGGCGGGGCCAGCCGCTCGCGGAACAGGGGGGTCGTCGCGGTCGGGGTCTTCTCCACACCCTCACTCTGCCAGGACCGCGGCCCGTGACAGGACCAGGGACGTCACGCCGGTGCCGTCCGGGGCGGACGTCCGCGCCGGGCCCGGGACGGCCGCTGCACGCGCCTGCGCGCCCCGGGTACAGTCGACACGCGCCCGTCGGCCGTGCCGACGGGTCCGACAGCTTTCGAGGAGACGCTGACGAAGATGAGTCTGTTCTCGCGCCGCAGGCGCGACACCCCGACCGACGCCGGGACCGACGAGACGCAGGCCGCCCCCGAGGCCGTGGCGGAGAGCGCGGAACGCGGACCGCACGACGTCGAGGCCGTCCCCGGGCTCGGCTCCCGCCTGGACCTGGGCGCGCTGCGGATCCCTGCCCGCGCGGGCATGCAGCTGCGGCTCGAGGTCGAGAAGAAGTCGCGCAACGTCGTCGCGGTCACGCTCGGGCTGAACGGCTCGGCGATGCAGCTCCAGGTGTTCGCGGCGCCCCGCACCCTGGGCATCTGGGACGAGCTGCGGGAGGAGATCACCGGCTCCGTCGGCAAGCAGGGCGGCACCGCCGAGGAGGTCGAGGGCCCGTTCGGCACCGAGCTGCTGGCCCGCCTGCCCGTGAAGACGCCGGAGGGCGGCACCGGCCACCGGCCCGCGCGCTTCGTCGGCGTCGACGGACCGCGCTGGTTCCTGCGCGCGGTGGTGACCGGCAAGGCCGCCGTGGACGCGGAGGCGGCCGCCGAGCTGGAGGACGTGCTCGCGGACGTGGTCGTGGTGCGCGGGCAGGAGGCGCGCGCGCCGCGCGACGTGCTGCTCCTGCACGCTCCCGGTCAGGTGCCCGCCGCCCCGGCGGCCACGACGACGGAGCCGGGGCTCGACCCGCTGCGGCGCGGCCCGGAGATCACGGAGGTCCGGTGACCCCGCGCGTCGCCGACGCGCTCCACGGCCTGGTCGCCTCGCGGCGCGAGCTCGAGGCGGACGAGGAGCGCCGGATCAGCCACGTGCCGGGAGCGACCCCCGTGGCCGAGATCGTCCCGCGGCGCCGCGCGGTGGTGGCCGGGACCGTCACCGCGCTGACCTACCGGCCACGCTCGCAGACGCCGGCGCTGTCGGCCCGCCTCTCCGACGGCACCGGCACGGTCGAGCTGATCTTCCTCGGCCGCCACGACATCCCCGGCATCACCCCCGGGCGGCGCCTCGTGGCCGAGGGAATGGTGTACGACGACCACGGGAGACCAGCCATGTTCAACCCCGGCTACCGGCTGCTGCCCAGGGCGGTCTCCGCGTGAGCGTCCCGCCCGGAGATCCCGGCGAGGAGCGCACCGAGCACGACCTGGAGGAGAACGTCGCCGAGGCCGCCAGGGGCTCCGCGATGCGCCAGCTCGTGGGGGAGGACTTCTCCCTCGCCGAGACCATCGGCGGGGTCCGGGGACTCGTCGAGTCCATGGCCCCGGGCCTGGTCTTCGTCGCCGTCTTCATCGCCACCGGTGAGCTCGTCCCGCCGCTGGTCGCCTCGCTCGCCGTCGCCGTCGTCGCCATGGTCCTGCGGCTCGTCGCCAGGACCCCCCTGACGCAGGCCGCCGGCGGGCTCGTCGGCGTCGTCGTCGGCGTGGTCTGGGCGTGGCGCACCGGCGAGGCGCAGGACTACTTCGCCTTCGGCCTGTGGACGAACGGCGCGTACGCCGTGGTCCTCACCGGGGCGCTGCTCGCGGGCTGGCCCGTCGTCGGCGTCGTGGTGTCCCTGCTCAGGGGGCAGGACTTCTCCTGGCGCACCGACCCGGCGCAGCGCGCGCGACTGGTCCGCTACCGGGTCGCCACCTGGCTGTGGGTCGGGATGTTCCTGCTCCGCCTGGCCGTGCAGATCCCGCTGTTCCTCCAGGCGGAGGTGGCCTGGCTGGGCACCGCGCGGCTGGTCATGGGGCTTCCGCTGTGGGGCCTGACGCTGTGGGCGACGTGGGTGCTGGTGCGGGAGCCAGCATCTGCTGCAGACCGCTGAGCTGGTCCTCCGCGAAGGCGGACACCACGAGCAGGAGCTCGTCGCCCGCCTCCAGCGTGTCGTCCCCGCCGGGAGCGATCGGCCGGTCCTCGCGGATGATCGCGGCCAGCACCGTGTCCGGCGGCCACATCACCTGACCCACCCGGCGGCCCACCACGGGCGAGTCCGCCGGCAGCGTGATCTCGTGCATGCTGGCGCCCGACTGGTGGAACCGGAAGATGCGCACGAGGTCCCCGACCGAGACGGCCTCCTCCACCAGCGAGGTCATGATCCGCGGGGTGGACACCTGGACGTCGACGCCCCAGGCGTCGTCGAACATCCACTCGTTCTTCGGGTTGTTCACGCGGGCGACGGTCCGGGGCACGCCGAACTCCGTCTTCGCCAGCAGGGAGACGACGAGGTTGACCTTGTCGTCCCCGGTCGCGGCGACGACGACGTCGCTGTCCTCCACCCGCGCCTCCGCCAGCGCGCTGGGCTCGCAGGCGTCCGCGAGCAGCCAGTCCGCCTCGGCGACGGAGGCCACCCGCATGGCGGCGGGGTTGCGGTCCACGAGCGTGACCTCGTGGCCGTGGCCGAGCAGCTCTCGGGCGATGGACCGGCCGACCGAGCCGGCTCCGGCGATGACGACGCGCATCAGTCCTCCTCCCGTCCGGGCGGTCCGGCGAGCACGCGCTGGGCGGGCCCGACCCGGTCCGTGGCCACCATGAGGTGCACCACGTCGTTCTCCTGCAGAACGGTGTGCGGCTCGGGGACCATGCCGCGCCCTAGCCGCGTGACGTACGCCACCCGCGCCCCGGTGCGCTCCTCGACGCGCTCGATCTCCCGCCCGACCCACCCGACGTGGACGTCGCAGCGCACGAGGCTCACGGAGGAGGACGGGTCCTGGTACTCGGACACCGCACCGAGGGGCAGCATGCGCCGCAGCACCTGGTCCGCGGTCCAGCGCACCGTCGCCACCGTCGGGATGCCGAGGCGCTGGTAGACCTCCGCGCGGCGCGGGTCGTAGATCCGGGCGACGACGTTGCCGACCCCGAAGACCTCGCGCGCGACGCGGGCGGCGATGATGTTGGAGTTGTCGCCGTTGGACACGGCGGCGAAGGCGTGCGCATCCTCGATGCCGGCCTGCGCCAGGGCGTCACGGTCGAATCCGAGCCCGGTGACGCGCCGCCCGGCGAAGTGGGAGGGCAGCCGGCGGAAGGCGTCGGGATTCTGGTCGACCACCGCCACCGAGTGGCCGTTGTCCTCGAGCTGCTCGGCCAGGGTCGCCCCGACCCGCCCGCAGCCCATGATCACGAAGTGCACGGCGCTGACGCTACCGCCGCGCGGCGACGGGGCCTACCCGGGCCTAGCATGGGGCCTCGTGCCAGATGTCGGAGGAGCGTTCAAGCGGGTGCTGGTCGGGCGCCCGATGCGCAGCGACCGGTTGAGCGTGGCGAAGCTGCCCAAGCGGTACGCCCTGCCGGTCTTCGCCGCGGACGCGTGGTCATCCGTGGCGTACGCGCCCGACGAGATCCTCCTGACCCTGTCCCTCGCCGGCCTCGCGGCGCTCACCCTCTCGCCGTGGGTCGGGCTCGCCGTCGTCGTCGTGATGCTGACGGTCGTCTCCTCCTACCGCCAGACCGTGCGCGCCTACCCGAGCGGGGGCGGCGACTACGAGGTGGCGACGACGAACCTCGGCCCGCGGGCCGGGCTGACGGTGGCGAGCGCCCTTCTCGTCGACTACGTCCTCACCGTCGCGGTGTCGATCTCCTCGGCGGTGCAGTACCTCGCCACCGCGGTGCCCGCCACGGCTGAGCACCGCACCGGTTTCGCGGTCGCACTGGTCGCCGTCCTGGCGATGCTGAACCTGCGCGGGGTGCGCGAGTCCGGCCGCGCGATCGCCGTCCCGGGCTACCTGTTCCTGGGCTCCATCGGCCTCCTGGCCGTCGTCGGGCTCGTCCAGAACGCCGTCGGGGTCCTGCAGCCCGCGGCGTCGGCGTCGCTCGAGCTCGCGCCCGTGCCGCCCTACGAGCAGGGGCTCGTCGGGCTGGCCGGTCTGTTCCTGGTGCTGCGTGCGTTCTCCTCCGGCGCGGCCGCGCTCACGGGCGTGGAGGCCATCAGCAACGGGGTCCCCGCCTTCCAGAAGCCACGGTCGAGGAACGCCGCCACCACCCTGCTGCTTCTCGGGCTGATCGGCGCGACCATGCTGATGTCGATCCTGCTCCTCGCCCGGGCCGCGAACGTGCGCTTCGCGCAGGACCCCGCGGACCAGCTGCTGCGGGACGGCGTGCCGGTGGGCGAGGACTACGTCCAGGACCCGGTCATCGGCCAGCTCGCGGCGACCGTCTTCCACGACGTCCCCGTGCTCTTCGTGCTGGTGACCGCGGTCACGGGCTTCGTCCTCGTGCTCGCCGCCAACACCGCGTTCAACGGCTTCCCGGTGCTCGGGTCGATCCTGGGCCGCGACGGCTTCCTCCCGCGCCAGCTGCACACCCGCGGCGACCGGCTCGTCTTCTCCAACGGCATCCTCGCCCTCGCGGTCGCGGCGGCGCTGCTGATCGTCCTGTTCGACGCCGAGGTCACCCGGCTGATCCAGCTGTACATCGTCGGCGTGTTCATCTCCTTCACCGTCAGCCAGACCGGCATGGTGCGGCACTGGACCCGCCACCTGAGGGTCGAGACGGACCCGCGGGCCCGCGGGGCGATGCGCCGTTCCCGCCTGGTCAACTCCTTCGGCCTCGTCCTGACCAGCGCCGTCCTCGTCATCGTCCTGGTCACCAAGTTCACCCACGGCGCCTGGATCGCCCTGCTGCTCATGGCGGTGCTCTACGTCACGATGAACGCGGTGCGCCGGCACTACGACTCGGTGGCGGTCAAGCTGGCGGTCCCCGACGTGCGCGAGGCGAAGGCGCTGCCCGCGCGCGTGCACGGGATCGTGCTGCTCTCCAAGCTGCACCAGCCCGCCATGCGCGCGATCGCCTACGCCCGCGCCACCCGCCCGTCCACGCTCGAGGCGGTGACGGTCAACGTCTCGCCGGAGGAGACCGAGGCGCTGCGGCGGGCGTGGGAGGAGGCCGAGATACCGGTGCCGCTGACGGTGCTGGACTCCCCGTTCCGCGAGGTGACCCGGCCCGTGGTCGAGCACGTGCGGTCCGTGCGCCGGGCCTCCCCGCGCGACCTCGTCGTCGTCTTCGTGCCGGAGTACGTGGTGAGCCACTGGTGGGAGCAGCTGCTGCACAACCAGAGCGCGTTGCGGCTCAAGAGCCGGCTGCTCTTCACCCCCGGCGTCGTCATGGCGTCGGTGCCGTTCCAGGTCGACGTGGTCGACCACCTCGAGAGCAGACCGGGAGAACCCGTATGACCCACCAGCCCGACCGCCCCGCCGACCGGACCGACGAGACGGCGGCGGAGGAGGAGCGGCCGGTCGTCGAGGTCGGTGCCCCGGCCCACGGCGGCCACTGCGTCGCCCGGCTCGACGGGCGCGTCGTCTTCGTCCGCCACACGCTGCCGGGGGAGCGGGTGCGGATCGCGGTGACGGACCGGCGCTCCCGCTTCTGGCGCGCCGACGCCGTCGAGGTGCTCGAGCCCTCGCCCGACCGTGTGCCGTCGGTCTGGCCGGAGGCCGGCCCCGGCGGGGTGGGGGGCGGCGAGCTCGCCCACGTCGCGCTGCCCGCGCAGCGGGAGTGGAAGAGCCAGGTGCTCGCCGAGACGCTCCGCCGGATCGGCGGCCAGCAGGTCGCCGACGACGTCGCGGCCCTGACCGGGCCCGCCGGCCCCCGCGTCGTGGGCCTGCCCGGCGACGACGAGCGGGGCGGCCTCGGGACCCGCACCCGCATCGAGCTCACGGTGGCCAGGGACGGGCGGGCGGGCATGCACCGTTTCCGCAGCCACGACGTCCTCCCGCTCACGCAGCTGCCGCTCGCCGACCGGGCGATCGTCGAGCTCGGGCTCCTCGGTACCGACTCGCCCTGGCGGCGCACCTGGCACCCGGGATCCCGGGTGGAGGCCGTGGCACCGAGCGAGGGCGAGCCGCTCGTGCTGGTCGACGGCGAGCCGGCCACCCCCGGCCGGCGCCGGGGCAAGGGCCCGGCCCGCCGCTCGGTGCGCGAGGTCGTGCCCTCGCCGGTGGGAGAGCTGCACTACCGGGTCTCCGGCTCCGGGTTCTGGCAGGTCCACCGGCGGGCGCCCGAGGCGCTGGTGCGTGCGGTGCTCGCCGCGGCCGCGCTCGAGCCGGGACAGTCCGTGCTCGAGCTCTACTCCGGGGCGGGGCTCCTCACGCTCCCGCTGGCCCGCGCCGTCGGGGAGGACGGGCGTGTCGTCACGCTCGAGGGATCCGCCTCGGCGGTCCGGGACGCCCGGCGCAACCTGCACGACCACCCCAACGTGGCCCTCGGGACCGGCCTGGTCGAGCCCGGGACCGTGGCCGAGGGCGGGCAGGGCTGCGACGTCGTCGTGCTCGACCCGCCGCGCGCGGGGGCCGGCGCCGGGGTCGTGGAGGCGATCACCGCGCTGTCGCCGGCGCGGATCGTCCACGTCGCCTGCGACCCCGCGGCGCTGGCGCGGGACCTGGCCGCCGCACGGGCGGGCGGCTACGTCGTCGTCGGCCTCGAGGGGCTCGACCTCTTCCCGCACACCCACCACTTCGAGATGGTCGCCACGCTCGAGCGGCGCTGACGGAGCCGGGCGTGTCGGTGGACACACCCGGCCCCGAGCAACTATCTTGATATCGAGATATCCGCGGTGCGGACGCCGTGGGACCATGTCCCGTGGACGGCCACGGTGGCCTCACGCCACCCCGCCGCGCACGCCAGCACGAGCCGAGGAGCAGATGTGAGTACCGACAGCTTCAAGTCCAGGGGAACGCTCGACGTCGGCGGGGAGAGCTACGAGATCTTCCGGCTCGCCGCGGTCGAGGGGCTGGAGCGCCTCCCGTACAGCCTCAAGATCCTCGCCGAGAACCTGCTGCGCACGGAGGACGGCAAGAACGTCACCGCCGACCACGTCCGCGCGCTGGCCGAGTGGGACGCGACCGCCGAGCCCAGCACCGAGATCCAGTTCACCCCGGCCCGCGTGGTCATGCAGGACTTCACCGGCGTCCCCTGCGTCGTCGACCTCGCCACCATGCGTGAGGCCGTCGCCGAGCTCGGCGGCAACCCCGAGCAGATCAACCCCCTCGCGCCGGCCGAGCTCGTCATCGACCACTCCGTCGTGATCGACGTCTTCGGCCGCGAGGACGCCTTCGAGCGCAACGTCGAGTTCGAGTACGGCCGCAACAAGGAGCGCTACCAGTTCCTGCGCTGGGGCCAGACGGCCTTCGACGATTTCAAGGTCGTCCCGCCCGGCACCGGCATCGTCCACCAGGTCAACATCGAGTACCTCGCTCGCGTCACCATGACGCGGGAGGTCGACGGCGTCCTGCAGGCCTACCCCGACACCTGCGTCGGGACCGACTCCCACACCACGATGGTCAACGGTCTCGGGGTGCTCGGCTGGGGCGTCGGCGGCATCGAGGCCGAGGCCGCCATGCTGGGCCAGCCCGTGTCGATGCTCATCCCGCGGGTCGTGGGCTTCAAGCTCTCCGGCTCCATCCCGCCCGGGGCCACCGCCACCGACGTCGTGCTGACGATCACCGAGATGCTGCGCAAGCACGGCGTGGTCGGCAAGTTCGTCGAGTTCTACGGCCAGGGCGTGGCCGAGGTCCCGCTGGCCAACCGCGCCACGATCGGCAACATGAGCCCGGAGTTCGGCTCCACCGCCGCGATCTTCCCGATCGACCAGGTCACCATCGACTACCTGCGGCTCACCGGCCGCTCCGACGCCCAGGTCGCGCTGGTCGAGGCCTACGCCAAGGAGCAGGGCCTGTGGCACGACGCCTCCAAGGAGCCGGTCTTCTCCGAGTACCTCGAGCTCGACCTCTCCACCGTGGTGCCCTCCATCGCGGGCCCGAAGCGTCCGCAGGACCGCATCGCGCTCTCCGAGGCCAAGGGCTCCTTCGCCGACGTGCTGCCCAACTACGTCGGTGAGCACGAGGCGATCCACGAGACGAGCCTCGACGAGTCCATCGAGGAGACCTTCCCCGCCTCCGACCCGATCGCGGCCGGCGCCACCAACGGCGACCAGGACGGCACGGCGCCCGCGCCGCACGAGCACGCCACCCGCCGCACCCACAAGCGGGTGTCGCTGACGATGGAGGACGGGACGCAGACGGAGCTCGACCACGGCGCGGTCGTCATCTCCTCGATCACCTCCTGCACCAACACCTCCAACCCCTCGGTGATGCTCGCCGCCGGGCTGCTCGCGAAGAACGCCGTGGAGCGGGGCCTGCAGGTCAAGCCGTGGGTCAAGACCTCCATGGCGCCGGGCTCGAAGGTCGTCTCGGACTACTACGACAAGGCCGGCCTCTGGCCCTACCTGGAGGAGCTCGGGTACCACCTGGTCGGCTACGGCTGCACCACCTGCATCGGCAACTCGGGCCCGCTCCCGGAGGAGGTCTCGGCCGCCGTGAACGAGAACGACCTCGCCGTCGCCTCGGTGCTCTCCGGCAACCGCAACTTCGAGGGCCGCATCAACCCCGACGTGAAGATGAACTACCTGGCGTCCCCGCCGCTGGTCATCGCCTACGGCCTCGCCGGCACCATGGACTTCGACTTCGAGAACGAGCCCCTGGGCCAGGACAAGGACGGACGGGACGTCTACCTCAAGGACATCTGGCCCTCGGCGGCGGACGTGGACTCCACGATCGCGACCTCGATCGACCGCGAGATGTTCACCAAGGACTACGCCGACGTCTTCGCCGGCGACGAGCGGTGGCGCTCGCTGGAGACCCCCGAGGGCGACACCTTCGCCTGGCAGGAGGACTCCACCTACGTGCGCAAGCCCCCGTACTTCGAGGGCATGACCGCCGAGCCGCAGCCCGTGCAGGACATCGCGGGCGCCCGGGTCCTGGCCAAGCTGGGCGACTCCGTCACCACGGACCACATCTCCCCGGCCGGCTCCATCAAGCCGGACAGCCCGGCGGGCAGGTACCTGGCCGAGCACGGGGTGGCCCGCAGGGACTTCAACTCCTACGGCTCGCGCCGCGGGAACCACGAGGTCATGATCCGCGGCACCTTCGCCAACATCCGGCTGCGCAACCAGCTCCTGGACGGTGTCGAGGGCGGGTTCACGAAGAACTTCCTGACCGGCGAGCAGGAGACGATCTTCGACGCGTCGACGGCGTACCAGGAGGCGGGCGTGCCGCTGGTGATCCTGGGCGGCAAGGAGTACGGCTCCGGCTCGTCCCGCGACTGGGCCGCCAAGGGCACCGCCCTGCTGGGCGTCAAGGCCGTCATCACCGAGAGCTTCGAGCGGATCCACCGCTCGAACCTCATCGGCATGGGTGTCCTGCCGCTGCAGTTCCCGGCCGGACAGAACGCCGAGTCGCTCGGTCTGGACGGCACCGAGACCTTCGACATCGCCGGCGTCACCGCGCTGAACGAGGGCACCACGCCCAGGACCGTCCGGGTCACCGCGACCAAGGACGGCGGCGAGAAGGTCGAGTTCGACGCGGTCGTGCGCATCGACACGCCCGGCGAGGCGGACTACTTCCGCAACGGCGGCATCCTGCAGTACGTCCTGCGCTCCCTCGTCAAGGCCGCCTGACCACCGTCACGCACGACGGCGGAGGTCCGCCGCGAAGGCCCCGTCCCGCTCCGGGACGGGGCCTTCGCCCGTCCGGCTCCGTCCGTTCGCCACCGCCCGGTCCCGGTCCGTTCGCCACCGCCCGGTCCCGGTCCGTTCGCCACCGCCCGGTCCCGGTCCGTTCGCCACCGTCCCGCTCGCCGAGACCCGATCGTGACCCGGTGACCGCACCCCCGCGGCAGGGCCCGCCGTACGCTCGATCACATGGCACGACGCCGCCGTCGGAACGCCACGGCCGCCCCCGGGGGCGCCCGCAACAACGCCCGCAAGGGCCCCGTCTCGCTCGTCGCCGCCGTCGGCACCACGGCCGGGCTGGCCGCCTGCGGGGCCGGGAGCACAGGGCTCGAGGTGCGGTCCGACGTCGACCACGAGGTCGTGACCGTCGAGGCGACCGCGGCCGTTCCGGACGCGGTGAACGCCACCACCGCCCTCGGCGCGACCCTGGTGGCCGCGGGGGATGCGACGGAGAACCGCGTGGTCTCGCCGGCCTCGGTGGCGGTCGCGCTGGCCATGCTGGCCGAGGGCGCCCGGGGGCAGAGCGCGACCGTGCTCGACGGCGTGCTGGGGGCCGCGGGGGAGGAGCGCACGGACGCCTACAACGCCCTCCAGGCCGCGGTCCTCGAGTACGACGGCGACCCGGGGAGCGTGGACGGGGACGACCTGCCGGAACGCCCCCTGCTCCACCTCGCCAACGCCGTCGTCGTCGACGAGGACCGTGACGTCGAGCGGGAGTACCTCGACCGGCTCGCGCGTGGGTACGGCGCCGGGCTGCGCGTCGCCGACCTCTCGGACGCCTCGGGCAAACGGGTGCTGGACGCCTGGGTCCGTGAGCACACCGGCGGCCGCATCCGGTCCTCGGCGATCCAGCCCGACCCGAACCTCGTGCTCGTCCTGCAGAACGCGGTGCTGCTCGCGGCCCGGTGGCAGGACCCCTTCGCCGCGGAGGTGACCTCGGACCTGCCGTTCACCCTCGTCAGCGGCCAGGAGGTCCCGGTCCCGACGATGACGCAGCGGCTGCTCGCGGCCTATGCGGAGCTGCGGGGCGCCCAGGCGGTGCGGCTGCCCTACACCGAGGGGTTCGCCATGGACGTGGTCCTCCCGCCGGAGGGGGCGGGGCCCAGCCTGTCCGCGGAGGACTGGTACCAGCTCGGCGAGGCGCTCTCCGGCCCGGTCGCGACCGACGTCCTGCTGCACCTGCCGACGGTCGACGTCAAGACCTCGGCCGACCTCGTGCCGCCGCTGCGCGATCTCGGCCTGGGCGTCCTGTTCAGCTACCCGGAGGCGGACCTGACCGGCATCGCGCCCGACCTCTTCGTCGGCGCCGTGGCGCACCAGGCCACGCTGACCGTGGACGAGGAGGGGACGGTGGCCGCCGCCACGACCGAGGTCGGGGTGACGGCCGGCTCAGCGCCCGATCCGGCGGAGCCGGTGGTGATGACCGTGGACCGGCCGTTCGCGGTGCGGATCGTGCACCTCGAGACCGGCTGGCCCATGTTCATGGGCGCGATCGCCGACCCACGCGGGTGAGGACCGGCTCAGCCGGCGGTGCTCTCCAGGTTCTCCAGCGCGAGGCGCGGGACGTCACCCGCGGGCTCGAAGCCCCAGACCTGCCCGAAGAAGCTGAGCTCCGCCAGGGCTGCCGCCTCGATGTTCTCCGCGCGCCGGAAACCGTGGCCCTCGCCCTCGAACATCACCACGGCGACCGGAAGCCCCTTGGCCCGAACGGCGTCGGCCATCTGCTCGGCCTGGTTGGGCGGCACGACCTTGTCCTCGGTGCCCTGGAGGAGCACGATCGGCGCGGACAGCGCGTCGGTGTGGTGCACGGGCGACCGGTCCCGGTAGGTCTGCGCCGCCTCGGGGTGGGGACCGACGAGCCCGAACGGGTAGTGCGACTCGAACTTGTGCGTGTCGCGTGCCAGCGCCTCGAGGTCGCCGATGCCGTAGCGGCTCGCGCCGGCGGTGAAGGTGTCCGTGAAGGTCAGGGCGGCGAGGGTGGTGAACCCGCCGGCGCTGCCGCCGCGGATGCCCAGCCGCCTGCCGTCGACCAGGCCCGCGTCCGCGAGGTGCCGTGCCCCGCTCTCGCAGTCCGCGACGTCGACGATGCCCCACCGGCCGTCCAGCCGCTCCCGGTAGGCGCGGCCGTAGCCGGTAGAGCCGCCGTAGTTGACGTCGAGCACGGCGAAGCCGCGGGTCGTCCAGAACTGCACGGCGAGCGAGAAGGTCGCCCGGGCGGCGGAGGTCGGACCGCCGTGGGTCATCACCATCAGCGGCGGCAGCTCGCCGTCCGGAGCACGGAAGCGCGAGGACGTCGGCGGGTAGAAGAACCCGTGCGCCTCGGCGCCGTCGGGGGCGGTCCAGGACAGGGCACGAGCGACCGAGACGTCGCCGTCGTCGAGGGTGGTCTCGCTGCTGCGGCGCAGGACGGTCGCGGGCGCGTCGGCGCGCCGGCCCACCTCGAGCACGGCCGGCGGCCGCGAGGCGGAGGCCGCGACGACGACGGCACGCCCCTCGGCGGCCGCCACCTCCTGCGGCTCCCAGCCGGCGGACCACTCCTCGAGCTCGCCGTTGGCCAGCCGCACCGAACCGAGGTGCCAGCGGGCGTCGCGCGTCCACGCGCAGAGCAGGTGCTCGTCGTCGAGCACGGCGACCGTGCGCGGCCCGAAGCGCCACTGCGGCCCGGTGAACTCCATCTCGGCGGGGTGCAGCGCCCGGGTCCGGCGCTCCTGGCCGTGGCCGAGGCCCTCGGTCCGGTAGAGGTTCCACCAGCCCGTCCGGTCGTCGACGTGAACGAGATCGCCGGCGGGCGTCCACACCGGCTGTGCGACGCTCACGTCGTCCCCGCCGGCCACCACCTGCTCCGCCGCGGACGCGCCGTCGGCCGTGAGCTCGGCCACACGGAGCACGGAGCTGGTCCACGGCATGTGCGGGTGGTCCCACGAGACCCAGGCGAGGTGGGCGCCGTCGGGGCTGAGCGCCGGGGAGGCGACGAAGTCGGTGCCGGTGGCGACGACCGACACCGCGGACGGCTCGTCGGCGGCCGAGCCGTCGAGCGGCACCCGGACCAGCTCGTTGACGGGCTCCGCGCCGTGGGCGGCAGGCCCGTGGTCCTCGCGCACGACGTAGACGGTCTCGCGCTCAAGGTCGATGACCGGGTCCGCGAAGCGCCAGGGACCCGCCGGGGTGAGCGGGACGGCCTCGGGGGAGTCGGTGCCGGAGGCGTGGCGGGCCCGCCCGCCACCCACGCCCAGGCGGTAGAGGCGCCCGTCGCCCGCGTGCGAGAGGACGATCACGCCGCTGCGCACGGCGTAGGCGCCCCCGCCGTACTCGTGCACCCGGGAGCGCACGTCGACGGGCTCGCCGCCGGGCAGCGTGGCGACGACGTCCGCGACCGTGCCGTCGGCCCGGCGGCGCACCAGGGCGCTGCGGCCGGCTTCCTCGGGACGCTCCTCGAGCCAGTACACGTCCGCGCCGTCCACCGCCGGCAGGCTCAGGCCCACCGTGCGCTCGGTCAGCGTGCGGGCGCCCACCGGCGACTCCCAGGTCCCGTACGGGGCCACGGTGCGCCCGGCGTCGTCGTCGATCATGGGCGTCACCCTACGGGTTGCGGACAGCGGCGGCTCGGTGGTGCCCGGGCGCGCGACCTCGCTCCTTCGGCCCTACGGTTCTACAGTGGTGGGTCGGCGTGCGCACGGGCGCGCCCGAGGAAGGAGCACCATGAGCCACCTGGAGCGTATCCGGCGCCCCGCCGACCTACGCCGGCTGAGCGCCGCCGAGCTCGAGGTGCTCGCCAAGGAGATCCGTGACTTCCTCGTCGCCTCCGTCTCGCGCACGGGCGGGCACCTGGGCCCCAACCTCGGCGTCGTCGAGCTGACGATCGCGATCCACCGCGTCTTCGACTCCCCGGCCGAGCACGTCGTCTTCGACACCGGGCACCAGGCCTACGTGCACAAGCTCCTCACCGGCCGCCAGGACTTCTCCGAGCTGCGTCAGCGCGGCGGCGTCTCCGGGTACCCGTCCCGGGCGGAGTCCGACCACGACGTGGTGGAGAACTCGCACGCCTCCACCGCGCTGAGCTGGGCCGACGGCATCGCCAAGGCCAACCAGCTGCGGGGCCTGGGGGACCGCTCCGTCGTCGCCGTCATCGGCGACGGCGCGCTGACCGGCGGCATGGCGTGGGAGGCCCTGAACAACATCGCGGACGGGCAGGACCGCTCCCTGGTCATCGTGGTCAACGACAACGGCCGCTCCTACGCGCCGACCATCGGCGGCCTCGCGCACCACCTCGACGCCCTGCGCACCACGCCGAGCTACGAGCGGGTGCTCGGGTGGGGCAAGCGCACCCTGCACCGCACCGGCGTGCCCGGCCGCGTGGCCTACGACGCCCTGCACGGCATGAAGAAGGGGCTCAAGGACGTCATCGCCCCCCAGGGCCTGTTCGAGGGGCTCGGGATCAAGTACATCGGCCCGGTCGACGGGCACGACATCGACGCCATGGAGACGGCGCTGTCGCGGGCGAAGTCCTTCGGCGGCCCGGTGATCGTCCATGCGATCACCGAGAAGGGGCGCGGCTACACGCCGGCCGAGACCGACGTCGCGGACCGCTTCCACGCCGTCGGGGTCATCCACCCCGAGACCGGGCTGCCCGTGGCCCCGTCCCGGTTCGGCTGGACCTCGGTCTTCGCCGGGGAGATCGTGGAGATCGGGCGACGGCGCAGCGACGTCGTCGCGCTCACCGCGGCGATGCTCGCCCCGGTCGGGCTCGCCCCCTTCGCGGAGGAGTTCCCCGACCGCGTCTTCGACGTCGGCATCGCCGAGCAGCACGCGGTCACCTCCGCCGCGGGCATGGCCTACGCCGGCCTGCACCCCGTCGTCGCCCTGTACGCCACGTTCCTCAACCGCGGTTTCGACCAGGTGCTCATGGACGTCGCCCTGCACCGGGCGGGCGTGACGTTCGTGCTGGACCGCGCCGGCCTGACCGGGGACGACGGCGCCTCCCACAACGGCATGTGGGACATCGCCATGCTCCGCACGGTCCCCGGGCTGCGCCTCGCGGCGCCCCGGGACGAGGCCACGCTGCGCGCCGAGCTGCGCGAGGCCGTCGCCGTGGAGGACGCCCCGACCGTGCTGCGCTACCCCAAGGGCGCGCTGCCGCAGGCGCTGCCCGCCGTGGGCCGCCAGGGGAGCGTGGACGTCCTCGCCCGTCACGGCGGGGTCCCGCGGGTCCTCGTCGTCGGCGTGGGCGTCATGGCCCACACGGCCGTCGAGGTCGGCGCCGCCCTGGACGCCCAGGGGATCGGCTCGACGGTCGTCGACCCGCGGTGGGCGCTGCCGGTCAGCGACGACCTGCTCGTCCTGGCGCGCCAGCACGACCTGGTGGTCACGATCGAGGACGGTCTCGCCACCAACGGCGTCGGCTCCGCCCTGCGCGACGCGCTGGCCGCGGCGGGCACCGACGTCCCGGTCCGCAGCCACGGCGTCCCGCAGGCCTTCCTCGACCACGCGTCCCGCGCGCAGCTCGTCGAGCAGTTCCACCTGCGGGGCCAGGACATCGCCCGGGAGGCCGCCTCCGCGGTCGCCGGCCTGGCCGCTTCGGCCGAGGTCCGGTCCGTGGAGCGCCCGGCCGGCTGAGCGCCTCCTCTGACCGCGCTCCGAGTTGTGGGGACCGCCGTCCGAGCCGAGGACCGCCATCCGGTCGGCGGTCCTCGGCGCAGACGGCTGTCCTCGGCGCTGCGCCCGCCACCACGGGTTGTGAGCAGGCCCATACACGGGTGCGGTCGTAGGTCCCACCTGTCCGATCCGCCCGGTTCATAGCGTGGTTGTCGAGGGGCCGCAAGGGTTGTCGGCCCGCACGAGGAGGCAGGAACATGGCCACCACGACCGTCAGCCACACGGGGGCGTCCGAGGTACCCGGCGTACCCGCAGCGGAGCCCTGGCGGGGCTTCGCCGACGGGCCCTGGCGCAGCGCGATCGACGTCCGGGACTTCATCCAGCGCAACTACACCCCGTACACCGGTGACGCCGGCTTCCTGGCCGGGCCCACCGCGCGCACCACCCACATCTGGGACGTCCTGTCCACGATGTTCCCCGAGGAGCGCGCCAAGGGCGTCTACGACGTCGACCCGAAGACCCCCGCCGGCATCACCGCCCACGCGCCGGGCTACATCGACCGCAAGGATGAGCTGATCGTCGGCCTGCAGACCGACGCCCCGCTCAAGCGGGCGATCATGCCCTACGGCGGCTGGCGCATGGTGGAGACCTCGCTGAAGACCTACGGCTACGAGGTGGACCCGGTGGTGAAGGAGATCTTCACCAGGTACCGCAAGACCCACAACGCCGGCGTCTTCGACGTCTACCCGCCCGACGTGCGCAAGGCCCGCAGCGCCCACATCATCACCGGCCTGCCCGACGCCTACGGCCGCGGCCGCATCATCGGCGACTACCGCCGGGTGGCGCTCTACGGCGTCGACGCGCTCATCGCCGGCAAGAAGGCCGAGCGGGCCGAGCTCGACGCCCAGCGCTCCGTCGAGGACGTCATCCGCGACCGCGAGGAGAACTCCGAGCAGATCCGCGCGCTCGGCGAGCTCAAGGAGATGGCCGCCTCCTACGGCTACGACATCTCCCGCCCGGCCGCCACGGCCCGCGAGGCGATCCAGTGGCTCTACTTCGCCTACCTCGGCGCCGTCAAGGAGCAGAACGGCGCCGCCATGTCGCTCGGCCGCACCTCGACCTTCCTCGACGTCTACGTCCAGCGCGACCTCGCCGACGGCGTGCTCACCGAGTCCGAGGCGCAGGAGCTGATCGACGACTTCGTCATCAAGCTGCGCATCGTGCGCTTCCTGCGCACCCCGGAGTACGACGAGCTGTTCTCCGGCGACCCCACCTGGGTCACCGAGTCCATCGGTGGCATGGGGCAGGACGGGCGCACGCTGGTGACGAAGAACTCCTTCCGCATGCTCCAGACCCTGTACAACCTGGGCCCGGCCCCCGAGCCGAACCTCACGGTGCTGTGGAGCGAGCAGCTGCCGGAGGGGTTCAAGAAGTTCTGCGCGCAGGTCTCCATCGACACCTCCGCCATCCAGTACGAGTCCGACGCCCAGATCAGCGCCGCGTGGGGCGACGACTCCGCCATCGCGTGCTGCGTCTCGCCGATGGCGGTGGGCAAGCAGATGCAGTTCTTCGGCGCCCGGGTCAACCTCGCCAAGGCCCTGCTGTACGCCGTCAACGGCGGCCGGGACGAGAACAGCGGCAAGCAGGTCGGTCCCGT
Source organism: Georgenia daeguensis (assembly GCF_039537705.1). Taxonomy (NCBI): domain Bacteria; kingdom Bacillati; phylum Actinomycetota; class Actinomycetes; order Allobogoriellales; family Allobogoriellaceae; genus Georgenia; species Georgenia daeguensis. The sequence goes on along the minus strand of NZ_BAABBA010000002.1, from coordinate 111,938 downwards.
GACCGAGCCGGTCACCGGCGACGTCCTCGACTACGACGACGTCCTGGGCCGCTACGACGCGCTGCTGGACTGGCTGGCCGCCACCTACGTGGACGCCCTGAACTGCATCCACTACATGCACGACAAGTACGCCTACGAGCGCCTCGAGATGGCGCTGCACGACAAGGACGTGCTGCGGACCATGGCCTGCGGCATCGCCGGGCTCTCCGTCGCGGCGGACTCCCTCTCCGCGATCCGCTACGCCACCGTGCGTCCCGTGCGCAACGAGGACGGCCTCGTCGTCGACTACGTCACCGAGGGCGACTTCCCGATGTTCGGCAACGACGACGACCGCGTGGACTCCATCGCGGTGACGCTCGTCGAGCGGTTCATGGCCAAGATCCGGGCCCTGCCCACCTACCGCGACGCCCTGCACACCCAGTCGGTGCTGACGATCACCTCGAACGTGGTCTACGGCAAGCACACGGGCAACACCCCGGACGGGCGCCGCTCCGGCGAGCCGTTCGCGCCCGGCGCCAACCCGATGAACGGCCGCGACACCCACGGGATGCTCGCCTCCGCCCTCTCGGTGGCCAAGCTGCCCTACGACGAGGCGCAGGACGGAATCTCGCTGACCAACACGGTCGTCCCGTCGGGCCTGGGCCGCACCGCCGAGGAGCAGGCCACCAACCTCGTGGGCCTCCTCGACGCGTACACCGGATCGCAGGGCTACCACATGAACGTCAACGTCCTGAACCGGGACACCCTCTACGACGCCATGGAGAACCCCGAGAAGTACCCGCAGCTGACCATCCGGGTCTCCGGCTACGCCGTGAACTTCGTGCGGCTGACGCGCGAGCAGCAGCTCGACGTCATCTCCCGCACCTTCCACGGCACGCTCTGACCGGTGGCTCCCCGCCCGGGGAGACCACGGGCGGGGAGCCACCACCGCACCACCGGCCCGACCACGCACCACCGGCCCGACCACGCACCACCGGCCCGCCACCCACCTGGAGGAACGATGACCGCCACCCTCGGCGAGCACGCCGCCGGCGTCGTCGCGCCCGACGGCATCAACGGCTTCTACGAGCCGGTGCCGGAGGACAACGTCCCCCGCCTGCGCCGGGCGGCGGGTACCGCCGGGATCGACGTCGCCGCGGAGATGACCCACGCCGAGCACGTCGCGGCCGTGCGGGCCGGCGAGATCGGCTCCATGCACTCCTGGGAGCTGGTCACCGCGGTGGACGGGCCCGGCACGCGGCTCACGGTCTTCCTCGCCGGCTGCCCGCTGCGCTGCCTCTACTGCCACAACCCCGACACGCTGAAGATGAAGGACGGCGAGCCGGTCGCCGTCGACACGCTGCTGGCGCGGGTGCGCCGGTACCTGCCGGTCTTCCGCGCCACCGGCGGCGGGCTGACCGTCTCCGGCGGCGAGCCCCTCATGCAGCCGGCGTTCCTGGGCCGCCTGCTTCGCGGCGCCAAGGAGATGGGGGTGCACACCACCATCGACACCTCCGGCCTCCTCGGCACCCACGCCTCGGACGCCCTGCTCGACGACGTCGACCTGGTTCTGCTCGACATCAAGTCCGGGCTGCCCGGGACGTACCGGCGCGCCACGGGCCGCGACCTGGCCCCGACGCTCGACTTCTCCCGCCGCCTCGCCGAGCGGGGCAACGCGATGTGGATCCGGTTCGTCCTCGTGCCGGGGCTGACCGACGCGCCCGAGAACGTCGCGGCCGTGGCGGACCACGTCGCCACGCTGCCCACCGTGCAGCGGGTCGAGGTCCTGCCGTTCCACCAGATGGGGCGCGACAAGTGGGACCGGCTCGGCATGGCCTACGAGCTCGACGGCACCCCCGCGCCCGACACCGCGCTGGTGGAGCGGGTGCGCGAGCAGTTCCGCGAGCGGGGGCTCACGGTCTACTGAGCTCCGGCGGCGCCCCGACGGCCCGTCAGCGAGCGTTCCGCGGCAGGCTCGCCACGCCCGGCTCGTGGAACCGTGACCCCGTGACGGCCTCGGCCGCGCCGGTCCGGTCCAGGTACGGGGTGATCCCGCCGAGGTGCAGCGGCCAGCCCGCGCCCAGGATCATCGCGAGGTCGACGTCCTGCGCGTCCCGGGCGACGCCCTCGGCGAGCAGCAGCGCCGTCTCCTCCGCCAGGGCACGCCGGACCCGGTCGAGCAGCCCGTCCGGGCCCAGGGGCCGTGCCGTCCGGCGGGAGCCGAACAGCTCGCCCACCGAGAGGTCCGCCGGGGACGTCGCGCTCGGCCGGCCCTCGCCCAGGACCAGGCTGCGCCCGGACTCGACGACGGCGGCCAGGCCCGGCGACTCCGGGTAGCGCTCCCCGAGGTCGTGGCGCAGCGAGACGAGCACGTGCTGGGCGACCGCCGGCCCCACGAGCTGGAGGAGCTGGAACGGCCCCATCGGCAGGCCCATGGGACGCAGGGCCGCGTCGGCGTCACGGACCGACGTGCCCTCCTCGAGGGCCCCGAGCACCTCGCCGAGAAGGCGGATCAGCAGGCGGTTGACGACGAAGCCGGGCGCGTCGGCGACGGCGACCCCGGTCTTGCGGCAGGCCTGCGCGACGGCGAACGCGGTGGCGTACGTCGTCTCGTCCGTGCGCGCGGCCCGCACGACCTCCACGAGGGGCATCACCGCGACGGGGTTGAAGAAGTGCAGCCCGACCACCCGCTCGGGGTGGCGCAGATGCTCCGCCATCGTCGTGACGGACAGCGCGGAGGTGTTCGTCGCCAGCACGGTGGTCGGTGCGACGACGCCCTCGAGCTCGGCGAGGACGCGCTGCTTGACCTCCATCTCCTCGAAGACGGCCTCGATCACGAGGTCCGCGCCGGCGAGGTCGGCCAGGTCGGACGTGGCCCGCAGCAGGGGGCGCAGCCGCCCGGCGTCCTCCTCCGGCAGGCCGCCCTTGGCGACCTCCCGGTCGATCTGGGCGTGGACCGCCGCCAGGCCCTTCTGGGCGCGGTCGTCGTCGAGGTCACGCATGGTCACCGGCACCTTCAGCGACCGGGCGAGCAGCAGCGCCAGCTGGCCGGCCATCAGCCCGGCGCCGGCGATCCCGACGGACCGGACGCCCCGCGGCGCCACGTCCACGGGGCGCCCGGCCGGGTTCTTCGCGCGCCGGGTCAGCAGGTCGAACGCGTACAGCCCGGCGCGCAGCTGGTCGCTCATCACCAGGTCCACGAGCGCGTCGTCCTCGAGCGCGAAGGCCTCGGCGCGCGCCAGCGTGCGGGCCGTCGCGACGGTCTCGAGCGCGCGCAGCGCCGCGGGCGCACCACCGGCGGCGCGGGCCTCGGCGAGCGGGCGGCGCGCCTCGACCGCCGTCGCCCACCCTTCCTCGGACAGCTGCCCCCGCCGGGTCGGGGTGACCTCCCCGGCGACGACGGAGCGCAGCCACGCGAGCGCGGGCGCCAGCGGGTCGGCAGGACCGTCGGCCCCGGGCAGCACGACGTCGAGGATGCCGGCGCGCAGGGCGTCGGCTGGCCGGAGCGTGCGGTTGCCCCGCGCGGGGTTGTCCACGATGACGGTCAGCGCCGCGTCGGGCCCGATCAGCCGCGGCAGCGTGGTGCAGCCGCCCCAGCCGGGCAGGAGGCCGAGGTGGGTCTCCGGCAGGCCGATCGCCCGCACCGACGGGTCGGACGCGCGGTAGTCGCACGCCAGCGCCAGCTCGAGGCCGCCGCCGAGAGCCGCGCCGTTGAGGTACGCCAGCGTGGGCACCGGCAGGTCGGCAAGGGCGCCCACCACGCGGTGGCCCGCCTCCGCCAGCTCCCGGACCTCGGCGGCCGCCGCGGCCGTGCGGATCAGATGAAGATCGGCACCGGCGAGGAAGGTGCGCCCCGTCCCGGTGAGGACGACGGCGCGGATCTCGCCCCCACGGGCCCGCCGGTCGGCGTCGTCCACGGCCCGCTGGAGGTGCGCGAGCCCGGCCGGGCCGAGCGTGCAGGGGCGATCGCCGCCGTCCTCGGGCGCCAGGGTGAGAACGAGGACGACCCCGAGGTCGGGGACCGCGACGTCCGCGGCCCGCACGACGGTGACGCGCTCGGTGTACGAGGGGGAGGTGGTGGTCACGGGATCTCCAGATAGACGGCACTGTCGGTATCGGGTACTGCTGCAGACCCTATCCGAGAGGACCGGTCCGGTGAGCCGGGCCTGTGCCGTCAGGCGGTCCGGAGCGCCTTGGTGAGCGGCTCGGCCACCTGTGCCACCTGCCACGGGCGGGCACCGAGCGCGCTGAGCCGGTCGGTCACCTGCCCGATGCTCGGCCGTGGCTTCACCTCCCACGCGAGCTGGCGCTGGACGGCGGGGGAGAGGAGGTTCTCCTGGGGGAGGCGCAGCTGCTCCGCGAGCGCGCGCACGCTGGTGCGCACGGCGTCGAGGCGGACCGCGGCGTCGGGGTTCTTGTCCGGCCAGGAGCGCGGGGCGGGCAGCTGCCCGGGCACCGGCGCGGCGCGCCGGGCGGGCAGCTCGGACTCGGGCAGCGCGAGCGCACGCGCGACCGCCGCGAACCAGTACGGCGCGTGCCGGCGGGTCCCCTTGCCGGAGAACTCCTTCAGGCGGGTGAGCTCCTCCAGGGACCGCGGCTTCGCCAGGGCCGCCGCGACGATGGCGGTTGCGGGCAGCACGCGGCCGGGCGCGCGGTCGCGCCGGCGGGCGAGCTCCTCCCGCGCCTCCCACAGCTCGCGGGCGACCGCGAGGCCACGCAGGTCGCGCACCGCCTGGAGCCCGGAGGTCCGGCGCCACGGGTCCACCCGGGGGGCGGCCGGGGCCGCGGTGCGCACGTGCTCGAACTCCTCCAGCGCCCAGCCGAGCTTGCCGGCCTCCTCGAGCTGCTCGGTCAGGACGGCGCGCAGCTCGACGAGGAGCTCGACGTCGAGGGCCGCGTAGCGCAGCCAGGACTCCGGCAGCGGCCGCGTGGACCAGTCGGCGGCCGAGTGCTCCTTGGCCAGGGCGTAGCCGAGGTTCTCCGCGACGACGGCGGCGAGCCCGACGTGGGCCCGGCCGAGGAGGCGGGAGGCGAGCTCGGTGTCGAAGAGCGCGGCCGGGCTGAGCCCGAGCTCGCGCAGGCACGGCAGGTCCTGGTCGGCCGCGTGCAGCACCCACTCGGTGGGGTTGACGACGGCGGCGAGCTCGCCGAGGTCGGGCAGCGTGGTGGGGTCGAGCAGGACGGTGCCCGCGCCGGGGCGGCGCAGCTGGACCAGGTAGGCGCTCTGCCCGTACCGGAAGCCGGAGGCGCGCTCGGCGTCCACCGCGAGGGGGCCGCCTGCGGCCGCCAGCCGCGCCGTCGTCTCGGCCAGCGCCTCCGGCGTCGCGGTGACGGGGGGCACGCCCTCGGCGGGCTCGGTCAGCGGCACGGTCGCGGGCGCCTCCGCCGTCGCCGCACCGTCCTCGCCGGTGGAGATCCCGGTGACGAGGTGATCGCTGGCGTCGATGGTGGCAGGCACGGCCTCAACGGTACGACGGCGCGGGCGTTGTGCGCCCGCGGCGCGCGAGGGGCGGGCCGGCGCGGTCGTCACGCGGCGACGCTCAGTGACGGCGGTTGAGCGAGGTGACGTTCTCCGGCAGCGGCTCGAGACCGGCCGCCTGGCAGGTCAGTGCGGCCCAGGCCTTCAGGTGCGGGCCCAGGTCCGGCGTCGTCGGCGTCCAGGAGGCGCGGACCTCGATCTCGACCTCGCCGCCCCGCAGCTCCAGGCCGCCGAAGGTCTCCGACAGCACCCGGGTCACCGTGCCGGAGAGATGGTGGTAGCCCGCCCCGGCGTCGGTCAGGGCGTCGGTGAGCCAGGTCCAGCCGACCTCGCCCAGCAGCGGGTCGGCGCCGAGCTCTGCCTCGAGCCGCGCCTTGGCCAGCACGATGACGCGGAAGGTGCCGTGCCAGGCCTCCTGGCCGGCGGGGTCGTGGAGGACGACGAATCGGCCGTGCCCGAGCAGGGCGTCGGGGTCCATGGTGCGGGGGGCGGCGTTGACCTCGCCGGTCAGCGCGAGGGCGTACGGCGCGATCCGGGTCGGTGCCGGGACCTCCTCGAGGTGCAGCTCCGGACGCATCCGATGACCCCGCAGGCTCAGCAGCGCGGTCTCGAAGTCGGGCGGTGCCACCGCCTCGTCACCGGTCACGTCCTCAGGCTAGGCCGCCGCGCGCGGTCCCGGGGGCAGGCCGCGCCCGACTCGCCGGGCGGCACTATGCTCGCCGGGTCCGCACACCCTTTGGAGAAGCTTTGGCCGAGCGTGGCACCCCCGTCCGTCCCATCATCCTCGGCGGTGACATCGGCGCCTACGCCACCGCCCGCACCTTTCACGAGACGTACGGGGTGCGGTCCGTCGTGCTCGCCGGCGTGGCGACGTGGGCGGTGACCGGGTCGGTCGCCGTCGACCACCGCGTCGTGACCGGCCTGTCCGACCCCGACCTGCTCGTCGCGGCCGTCCGCGACGTCGCCGCGGAGGAGCCGGGGACGACCCACCTCGTCCTGGGCAGCGCGGACTGGCTCGTCGACGCCCTCGTGACCCACCGTGACCGGCTCCCCGGTGTGGTCGTGCCCTACGCCGGGCCCGATGCCATGGCGCAGGTGACGGACAAGGGCACCTTCACGTCCCTGTGCGAGCAGCTCGGCATCCCGGTGCCCGCGACGGTGGTCCTGCGGGCGGCGGACGGCCCGGCCGCCGCGGCCGGGCTCACCTTCCCGGTGGTCGTCAAGGCGGCCTCGACGACGGCGTACCATGCCGTGGACTTCGTCGGGAAGAAGAAGGTCGACCGTGCCGACGACGTCGCCGAGCTCGGGCAGGTGCTGGCGCGGATCGCCGCGGGGGGCTTCGGCGGGGACCTCCTGGTCCAGGAGCTCGTGCCGGGCGGCGACGCCGAGATGGCTGCCGTGAACCTGTTCTTCGACGCCGACGGGGTGTGGCGCTTCGCCCAGTTCGGCCGGGTGCTGCTCGAGGAGCACACCCCCGGAGCCCTCGGAAACTCGGTGGCCCAGGTGACGGGCGTCAACGCCGAGGCGGTGGAGCAGGCCCGCCGGCTGCTCGAGCACGTGGGGTGGAGGGGCTTCGCCAACGTCGACCTCAAGCGCGACCCGCGCGACGGCGTCTACCGCTTCCTGGAGGTCAACCCGCGGGTGGGGCGCAGCGGCTACGCGGTGACCGCCTCCGGTCACGACATCTCGCGCATGTACGTCGACGCCTTCGTGGACGGCCGGCCCGCCGAGCCGTTGGTGAGCTCCGCCGAGCACCTCTTCCACGTGGTGCCGCTGCCCCTGGTACGCCGGTACGTCAGCCGCGAGAACTCCGCGCTGGTGCGCCGGCTGGCCCGGGCCGGGCGGGCGACGAACCCGCTGATGTACCGCGCCGAGCGGAACCCGCGACGCTGGGCGAACATCGCCGCCGCCCAGCTCAACCAGTTCCGGAAGTTCGCCCGGTACTACCCCCGCTGAGCGACGGAGGCTCACACCCCCGGGGACGGCGGTGCGCGGTCACGCCCGTGAGCGGCGCGGCACCTGAAGCGGTGCGTCCGGCTCACGGTCGGCCCACCCGCTCGCCAGTCCGGTGCGATTAACGGAACGGGACTGTTACGTATATCTGGGTTAGGGTGGCCTTCGTTAGGTAACCCTTCCTCAGGAGAACACGTGAGCAGCACCTCGCGCCGGGCCGTCGTGGCCGCCGGCACCCTCGCCCTGGCCACCGCCCTCGCGGCATGCTCCGCGTCCAGCGCCGACGACGCGGCCGGCGACGCCAGCGGTGACGCCGGCACCGTCACCGTGGAGCACGCGCAGGGCAGCACCGAGGTCCCGGCCGACCCGCAGCGCGTGGTGGTCTTCGACATGGGCGTCCTCGACACTCTCGACACGCTCGGCGTGGACGTGGTGGGCCTGCCCAAGGCGAACGTGCCCTCCTTCCTCGACGAGTACTCCTCCGACGAGTACACCGACGTCGGCACCCTGCAGGAGCCGGACTACGAGGCGCTCGCCCGCCTCGACCCGGATCTCGTGATCGTCGGCTTCCGCTCCGCGGCCGCCTACCCCGAGCTGTCCGAGAGCTTCCCGACCGTCGACGCGACCTTCGAGTGGAGCGGCGACTACCTCGCGAACTTCGGCGAGAGCGCCACGATGCTCGGCGAGATCTTCGGCAAGGAGGCGGAGGTCGAGTCCGCCCTGGCGGACATCGACGCCAAGGTCGAGGAGATCCGCCCCGTGGGTGAGGCGGCCGGCTCCGGGATGGTGCTGATGACCTCCGGCGGCGAGGTCACCCTCAACGGGGCCGACTCCCGCTTCGGCCTCATCTACTCCGAGCTCGGTGTGACGGAGGCCGAGACCGGCGTCGAGGCCGCCGACCACGGCGAGGCCATCTCCTTCGAGCTGATCCGGGACACGAACCCGGACTGGATGTTCGTCGTCGACCGCGACGCTGCCATCGGCGAGGCCAGCGGGCAGGCGGCCGAGCAGGTCCTGGACAACGAGCTGGTCACCTCCACCACGGCCTGGCAGCAGGACCAGGTCGTCTACCTCGACGGCGAGCGCTGGTACGTCGTCATGCACGGCCTGAGCAACGTGCCCGCGATGCTGGACGAGGTCGGGACGGCGCTGGCCCGGTGACGACGGCGGACCCGCGGCACGGGCGGGGGGCCGCCACCGCGACGGCTGCCCGCCCGGGCCCGCACCCCTTCGCCGCACCCCCCGATCACGGCACCGGCGGGGCCGACCCGGGCCACCGCCCGGGCGTCCTCAGGCAGCGCCTCGCCCTGCTCGGCGGCCTCGCCGTGGTCCTGGCACTGGCGGGCGTCTCCCTGTTCGTGGGGGTCTCCGACCTCTCCGTCGGCGACGTCCTGTCCGGGGACCTCGACGAGGCGCAGCGCCAGACTCTGCTCGCCTCCCGGGTGCCGCGCACGGTCTCGATCCTGCTCGCGGGCTCCGCGATGGCGATCGTCGGCCTCGTCATGCAGCTGCTGGTGCGCAACAAGTTCGTCGAGCCCTCCACCGCCGGCACGACCGAGTCCGCCGGGCTCGGTCTGCTCGTCGTCACCCTCCTGGCCCCCGGCATGCCGCTGGTGGGGAAGATGGGCGTGGCCGCGGTGTTCGCCCTCGCCGGCACCGCCCTGTTCCTGACGATCCTGCGGCGCATCCAGCTGCGCTCGGTCGTCGTGGTCCCGCTGGTCGGCATGATGCTCGCGGGCGTCGTCGGGGCGCTCTCCACCTTCCTCGCCTACCGCAACGACCTGCTGCACACGCTGTCGAGCTGGATGACCGGCGACTTCTCCGGCGTGGTGCGTGGCCGCTACGAGATGCTCTGGATCGTCGCGGGCTGCGCCGTGATCGCCTACCTCGCGGCCAACCGTTTCACCGTGGCGGGCCTGGGCGAGGAGTTCACCACCAACCTCGGCCTGAACTACCGCCGGGTCCTCGCCCTCGGGCTCGCGATCGTCGCCGTGACCAGCGCCGTCGTCGTGGTCGTCGTGGGTGGGCTGCCGTTCCTCGGGCTGGTGGTGCCCAACGTCGTCTCCCTCGCGATGGGCGACTACCTGCGCCGGTCGCTGCCCTGGGTCGCGCTGCTGGGGGCCGGGTTCGTGCTCGTCTGCGACATCGTCGGCCGCGTGGTCATCCACCCCGCCGAGGTGCCCATCGGGATCGTCGTGGGCGTCGTCGGCGCGGCGCTCTTCCTCTACCTGCTGCTGCGGAGGCCCTCCGGTGCTCGCTGACCCCTCCACGACGACCGCGCCCGCCGGGCAGGGGGTGCCCCGGCCCGGGCTGCGCCTGGCGCTGCTGAGCGCCGGGGCCGTCGTCGTCGTCCTCGGGTTCCTCGTGGTCGGTGCGCTCGACGCCCTCGCCCTGCTGGTCCCCATGCGGGCCGAACGGCTGGCGACCATGGTGCTGGTCGCCGTCGCGATCGCCGTCTCCACGGTGCTGTTCCAGACGGTCACGGAGAACCGGATCCTCACGCCGTCGATCATGGGTTTCGACGCGCTGTACGCGCTGATCCAGACAGCCGCGGTCTTCTTCCTCGGGGCGACGACGGTCAACGGGCTGGCACCGCCGCTGCGCTTCGCCGTCGAGGTCGCCGCGATGCTGGTCTTCTCGTTCCTGATCTTCCGCTGGGTCTTCGGCGGGGCGCGGCGCAGCCTGTACCTCGTCGTCCTCGTCGGGATCGTCTTCGGGGTGCTGTTCCGCTCCCTCGCCACGTTCATGCAGCGCGTCATCGACCCGAACGAGTACCTCATCGTCCAGGACCGCCTGTTCGCCTCGTTCAACGCGGTCGACCCGCTGCTGCTCGCCGTGTGCACGGTGGTCGTGGCGGCCGCGTCGGCCTGGGTGTGGAGCCGACGGCGTGAGCTCGACGTGCTGGCGCTGGGCCGGGCGCACGCGGTCACGCTGGGCCTGGACCACCACCGCAGCACGATGGCCGTGCTGGTGGTGTGCGCACTGCTCGTCTCCGTCTCCACCGCCCTGGTCGGCCCCATCACGTTCTTCGGGCTGCTGGTGGCCAACCTCGCCTACCTGGTGGCCGGCACCCATCGCCACGCCTACGTGCTGCCCGCGGCGTCGCTGCTCGCCGTCATCACGCTCGTGGGCGGCCAGACCATCCTCGAGCACCTGTTCGGCCTGGACACGGTGCTCAGCGTCATCGTCGAGTTCGTCGGAGGAATCGTGTTCATCATGCTGCTCGTGCGGGGAGGACGTCGATGATCGTCACGGAGAACCTGACCAAGCGCTACGGCTCCACCGTCGTCGTCGACGGTGTCGACCTCACCCTCACCCCGGGCGGGGTCACCTCCATCATCGGCGCCAACGGCGCGGGAAAGTCGACCGTGCTGTCGATGATCTCGCGGCTGCTCGAGATGGACGGCGGCACCGTGAGCATCGACGGGCTCGACGTCTCACGCACCCCCAGCGAGGAGCTGGCCAGGCGCATGTCCATCCTGCGCCAGGACAACCACCTCGCCGTGCGGCTGACCGTCCAGGACCTCGTCGCGTTCGGCCGGTACCCGCACTCCAGGGGGCGGCTGACCATCGAGGACCGCCGGCACATCGCCGCGGCCATGGAGTACCTCGACCTGGGCCCGTACGCCTCCCGCTACCTCGACGAGCTCTCGGGCGGCCAGCGCCAGCGCGCGTTCGTCGCCATGGTGCTGTGCCAGGACACCGACTACGTGCTCCTCGACGAGCCGCTCAACAACCTCGACATGAAGCACTCCGTGGCGATGATGAAGCTGCTGCGGCGCACCGCGGACGAGCTCGGCAAGACGGTCGTCCTGGTCGTGCACGACATCAACTTCGCCTCCTGCTACTCCGACCACATCGTCGCGATGAAGGACGGCCGCGTGCTCTGCCAGGGCGGTGCCGAGGAGGTCATCACCACCGAGAAGCTGCGCGCCATCTACGACATGGACGTGGCGGTCGAGATCGTGGGCGGGCGCCGCATCGGCGTCTACTACGACTGAGCGCGCCGGCGGCGCACTCATCCCGTCGCCGGCGCCTCGCTCCCGCCTGGGCGCGGCGCACCTCACTCCGGCACGCGCGCGGCATCGACCCGTTCGGGACGAGGCCGGCGACTAAGGTGGACCGTCGCTGCGGCGAGGAAGGGACGTGCGAGTGAGTGCTGGGGTGGGCCGCGGCGTGCCGGACGGTGGTCCGGTCGAGACGGAGGACGGCGGGCGGACCGAGGCGGCGGCGCGGCTGAATCTCTTCCGCTACCTCACCGCCGACCTGGCGGTCGAGTACCGCGCCATCATGACGCTGTTCACGTCGACGTTGCTCTCCGACCTCTCCGCCGCCGAGGTCGGCGACGGGCTCGCCGAACGGGGGATCGTCCTCTCCGTCGACGACGTCACCACGCGGTGTGAGCAGCTCGAGCGCTGGGGGAACCTGGTGCGCGGCATCCGGGACGCGCGGGTCGCCACAGTCCAGGACTACGTGCGCTCCCGCGCCCGGTACCAGGCGTCCAAGCTCGGCGTCCGCGTGCACCGGGACGCGGAGGCCGTCCTCGCCGCCGGGGACGGCGCCCGGGAGGTCGCCCGCGAGCTGCTCGGCGCCACGGCGGAGACCCTGGACCGCATCGTCGCCCGCATGCAGGCGGCCACCGACGCGCGTCCGGTGGACGCCGAGGCGCTCTCGGGCGACGTGACGACGGTGTTCAACAACCAGCGGCTCTTCTCCGACAGCGTCCGGGACTTCTACGCGTACGTGAACACCGTGCTGACCCGCTACGACCTCGGGGGCGAGGAGTACCAGCAGTTCAAGCGGCTGCTGCTCGACTACATCGACCTGCTCACCGCCGACGTCGCCCGCCACGCCCCGGTCGTCGCCCGCCGCTTCACCGCTCTCGAGCCGCTCCTCGACGGGGTGCTCGCGGCCCTGGCCGCGCTGCCGACGCTGGCCGACGCGAGCACGGAGCGGCTGCCCGGCCGCACACAGGAGGACTGGGACCAGGTGCGCGGCTGGTACACCGGGGCCGACGGGCGCTCCGGCCCGGAGACGCTCCGTCTCGCCGCCGACCAGGCCCTGGGCCAGCTCCTCGCGAACACCAAGCGGATGCTGGCGTCCGCCGGCACCGGGGTGAGCCGGCGCGCCGACCTGCTCAAGCTGGCCCGGTGGTTCGACGACGCCGACGCCGACGAGGCGCACCGGCTCTACGCCGCCGCCTTCGGTGCCTACCCGGCCCGCCACCTGCTCGGCGGCCCCGAGGAGCCCGACGCCCGGGACGGCGCGACCACCTCCTGGTGGGCGGCGACCCCCGTGGAGGTCCCGCTGAGCCTGCGGGAGCGCGGCGACCGCGGCGCCCGGGGCCGTACCGCCTCGGTCCCCGACCCCGGACTCGACCGGGTCCGCCTGCTGACGGAGGCCCAGGGCGAGGCCGACGCCCGTGCCGCCGCCGTCGGTGAGCTCGTGGCTGCCGGCCGTCTCGACGGCGCCGAGGTCAGTCCTGCCGCACTGAGCCTGCTGCTGGGCCAGCTCACCCGGCTGCTCGCCCGGCACCCGCAGCTCGAGGGGGCGGCCCGGGCGACGGACACGGACCTCGGGCTGACCCTCGCCGCGGCGTCCGACCCGGCCGCGTCGACGACGGTGCGTACCGTCGACGGCGATCTCACGATCCACGGGCTCGTCCTGGAGGTCGCCGCCGCCGGCGCCCGGGACGCCGGCACCACCGCCCCGGGCGCCTCAGCGGCCCGGAACGGCACCCCGCGCGAGCCGGCGGAGGCGTTCGCGTGAGCGCCCACGGCACCGCCGAGCACGACGCCGCCGAACGGCGGGAGGCTGCCCGGGCCCTGCTGCGGCACCCGGTCCTGACGAAGGCCCGCCACGGGGAGGAGTTCGCGCTCGTCCGCCGGCACGCCCCGGCGCTGCGCAAGATGTTCCCCGCGGTCCTGGGCTACCCCCTCGTCGTGGAGTCCTCGTTCGCCCGGCTCGTCAAGGACGCCCCGAGCGCCGACGCCCCGCCGCGGCCCGCCCAGCGCCGGGGCGGGCAGCCGTTCGCGCCGCGCACCTACGCCTACCTCGCCCTCGTGTGCGCGGCGCTGCTCCAGACGGGCGGCCGGGAGCAGGTGCTCCTCGGCACCCTCGTCGAGCAGGTGCGCGCCGACGCCGCGGTGGCGGGCATCGTCGTCGACGACTCGCTGACCGACCGGCGCCATCTCGTGCAGGCGATCGCGCTGCTCCTCGACCGCGGCGTGCTCAGCGAGACCGACGGCTCCGTGAGCGCCTGGGGCGACCGCCAGGAGGAGGCCCTGCTCGACGTCAACCGGACGCTGCTCACGCACGTGCTGGCCCGCCCGCTCGGTGACGTCGCCGGCCCGGAGGAGCTCGTGGCACGCGGGGAGCGTGCCGGCGCCGAGCAGCCCCGCAGGGCCTTGCGCCGAAGGCTGGTGGAGAACCCCCTCGTGCGCCGGGAGGACCTCAGCGCCGAGGAGCAGCACGTCCTCTCCCGGGAGCGCGCCGACCTGGGCCGTACGCTCGCCGAGCACTTCGGGCTGACGCTGGAGGTCCGTCAGGAGGGGGCGCTCGCCTACGACGTCGACGGTGAGCTCACCGACATCGCCTTCCCCGGCCAGGGCACCGTCGCGCACGTCGCCCTCCTGCTGGTCAACGCGCTCGTCGACGACCTCGACGGCGGCCCGGGCGTGCTCGCCGAGATCGACGGCCGGACGGTACCCGGCCTGCTCGCTCCATGGGCCGCGGTGTCGGACGCCGTGGACCTGCTGGTGGAGCAGTACGGCAACACGTTCGCCGAGGCGTTCGCCAACGACCCGCGTCACCTGCAGGAAGAGGTCGTCGCCCGGCTCGAGGACGTCGGGCTCGCCCGGCGCGCACCGGCCGGCCTGGTGCTGCACCCGGCCTGCGCCCGCTACCAGCCCGAGCCCAACCGCGTCCCGCGGCGCACGGCTCCCGCCGGGGCACGTGACGTCGGCGTCGCCGGCGCGCCCGACGCCGCCCCGCCCGAGACGCAGCCGAGCCTGTTCCCGCTCCAGGAGGACCGATGACCGCCACCACCTCGACACCGGCTCCGGCCGTCCCGGACGGTGCCGCCGACACCGCCCCGGACGGCCAGGTCAGGCACCACCCGCACCGGTGGCGCCTGCACCGTGCCGGCATCGTCAACGTCTGGCACTACTGGGACGAGACGTTCGAGTTCTCCGGCGGGCGGATGGTGCTGCGCGGCACGAACGGCTCGGGCAAGAGCCGCGCCCTGGAGATGCTCCTGCCCTTCGTCCTCGACGCCGACCGGCGGCGCATGGACTCCACCGGGTCCGGCAAGGTGCGCCTCGACGAGCTGATGAAGGTCGGCGCGGAGGGACAGGGCAACCGCCTCGGCTACCTGTGGGTCGAGCTCGTCCGCGACGGCGGGACGGCGCCCGAGCACCTCACCCTCGGCGCGCTGGTGCGCTGGTCGGCGAGCTCCGGCGACGCGCGGGTCTGGTACTTCACCACCCCGCTGCGCGTGGGCCACGACCTGGAGCTCCTCGACGCCGCACGGCAGCCGATGGCCCGCGACCGTCTCGCCGAGCTCGTCGGCGCAGACCGCCTCACCGAGAACCCGGAGACCCACCGCGAGCGGGTCCGCAGCACCGTCTTCGGCCTGACCGGGCCCGGCGCGCGCGAACGCTACGACGGTCTCCTCCAGCTCATCCGCACGCTCCGCTCGCCCGACGTCGGCAACCGCATCGAGGAGGGCAACCTGCCGCGCATCCTCTCGGACGCGCTGCCGCCGCTGTCCGAGGAGACGCTCAACGACGCCGGGGGCCGGCTCGACGACCTGTCCGAGTCCCGCGAGTCCCAGCGCCGGCTCGCCGCCGCCCACGAGCACGTCAGCACCTTCCTCGGCACCTACGGCCGGTACGCCGCCACGGAGCTGCGGACCACCGCGGACCGGGCGGCCCGCACCGCGGACGAGGCGCGGACCGCCGCCGAGGCCGCCGCCACCGCCGCGGACACGCGGGACCAGCTCGCCGCCCGGACGGTCGAGGCACGCACGGCCGTGGAACGCCTGGAGACCCGGGACGGCGAGCTCGCCGCCACCGTCGAGGGCCTGAGGTCGTCCGAGGCGTACCGCGCCGGCCAGGACCTCGCCCAGCGCGACCGCCACGTCCGGACGCTCGCCCAGCGGGCGAAGGACAGGCTCGAGACCGCCGACGGCGCACGCCGGGCCGAGAGCGAGGCCGTCGACGCCGTCGACGCGCTCGCCGCGGAGGTCGTCGAGGCCGCCCGTGAGACCGCGAGCGTCCTCGACGAGGCCAGGGCCGGGCTCCGCGGCGCCCATCTGGCGACGACCGCCCTGCCCGGCCCCCTGGAGGCCGGCGTCGAGACCGTGGGCGGCACCGTGGAACCGGTGCGGACCCGGCTCGAGGGCGAGCCGCAGCCCCGGCAGCGGCCGGCGGCCCAGCACCTCCTGCTCACGCCGGCCGACCTCGAGGACGCCGCCGCGCGCGCCCACGAGGTCGCCTCCGCCGCGCAGGCGCGAGCCGGCGAGGCGGGAAACCGGCTCCAGGGTGCCGTCGAGCTCGCCCGCGCCCGGACCGATGCGGACCACGCCGACGCGGCCGCCGGAGAGGCGGAGGAGCGCCGGGCCGCGGACGAGACAGCGGCCGCCGGGCGCAGCCAGGACCGCGACGACGTCGCCCGCGCGCTTGCGGGCGCGTGGCG
The DNA here is from genome assembly GCF_039537705.1 of Georgenia daeguensis. NCBI lineage: Bacteria > Bacillati > Actinomycetota > Actinomycetes > Allobogoriellales > Allobogoriellaceae > Georgenia > Georgenia daeguensis. The sequence continues at coordinate 95,830 of NZ_BAABBA010000002.1, read as the reverse complement.
GCAGTGGGTCGCCCAGGACACCACCGCCCAGCTGCTCGGCGAGGTGGACTGGCCCGCCACCGCCGTCGGGCCACTCCTGCTCGACGCCGACCTGCTCACCGGCGACGTCCGGGCCGCCGAGGCCGGGGCCGAGGACCCGCACGGTCTCCGGCTCGACGAGCTCGACCGGGTGGCCACCGAGGCGGCCGAGCCCGCCCGCGACCGGCTCGCGCGCACCGGTGCGGGTCTCGACGCCGCGGAGCAGGCCGACGTGGCCCGGCGCGAGGAGCTGGCGCACGAGCAGCGGGGGCTGCTCGCCGCGCAGGACCCCGAGCCGCCCGCCGCCCCCTGGGTGAGGGCACTGCCCGAGGGGGCCGAGCCGCTGTGGCGTGCCGTGGACTTCGCGGACGGCCTGAGCGACACCGACAAGGCGGGGCTCGAGGCGGCGCTGCTCTCCGCCGGCCTGCTCGGCGCCGGGCTGAGCGCCGACGGCACGCTGGTGGCCGAGGACGGCCAGACGTTGCTCACCCCGGCCGCCCCGCCCGCTCAGCACCCGCTCCGGGCCGCCCTCGTGCCAGACCCCGCCGCCGGTGTGCCGGCGGCCGCCGTGTCCGCCGTCCTCGCGCGCGTCGGCCTGGGCCGCGACAGTCACACCACCTGGGTCGACGTGGACGGCTCCTGGGGCAACGGGCCGCTGCGCGGTCGGCACCGCACGGACGCCGCCCGGCACATCGGTGCCGCGGCCCGCGCCGCGGCCCGTGCCGCCCGCCTCGCGCAGATCGACGACGAGCTGGCCGCCCTCGACCTGCGGGAGGCCGACCGGGCCGCCGCCCGCGACCGGCTCGCTGCCGCCCGCGCCGCCCTGACCGCACACGTCCGGACCGCCCCCACCGGCGCCGCGCTCGCCGACGCCCGCACCCTCGCCGTCGCGGCGGCACGCCAGGCGGCGCGCAGCCGCGCCGAGGCGGCCCGGCTCACCGAGCGCGCCCGCGAGCTGCGTGCCGCATGGAAGGCCCAGGAGGCAACCCATCGGCAGCTGTGCGACCGGCACGGCCTGCCGCACGACGCCGACGGGCTGCGCGGGGTACGTGACACCGCGCGGGCCGCCCAGGAGGCGTGCCGGGCCGGCGCTGCCGCGCTGACCGCACTCGCCCGGCGCCGGGACCGGCACGCCGAGGAGGTGGCGCGACTGGCCGGGCACCGGGAACGCCGCGCCGAGGCAGAGCTCCGTGCCGAGGAGGCCTGGGACGAGTGGCACCGCGAGGCGGCCGAGGTCGAGGCGCTGACCGAGAGCCTCGGGCAGGAGGCAGGTGAGGTCCACCGGCGGCTGGCCGCGACCGAGGAGGAGCAGCGGCACGTCGGCCGTGAGCTGCGCGACGCGCGGGTCGGCGCCCAGAGGCTCGGCGAGAAGGAGGCCGTGGCGCGCCGGGACGCCGAGACCGCTGCGGAGGCCGCAGCCGCGGCGGGGGCTCAGCTCACCGGCGCGGTGGAGAGGTTGCGCCGGCAGGTGGCTCTGCCGGGTGTGGTGGCGGCGGCCGGTGGCGGGGAGCTGGACCTGCCGGTCGACGGACCGGTCACGCCGGAGAGCGTCCGAGCCGCCGCCGACGCGGTGCGGTCCGCCGTCGCCGGGAGCGGCACCGCGGATCTCAACGCCCTGCTGCGCGCCCGGCAGAAGCTCGAGGCCGAGCTGCAGGGCGGCTTCGACGTCGTGCCGACCGTCGCCGAGGACGTCCACCTCGTCGAGCTGGTCGACAGCGCCGGCCGGCGCCCGGTGGCGGAGGCTGCCGCCGACCTGGGCGCGCGCGTCGAGCGGGCGCGCGAGGCCCTGACCAACCGGGAGCACGAGGTCTTCACCAACTTCGTCGTCGGCGGGGTGGGGGAGGAGCTGCGCCGGCGCCTGGCACAGTCCGAGCAGCTCGTGACGGCGATGAACGAGAGCCTGCGCAGCATCAGCACCAGCCACGGCATCGGGGTGCGGCTGGCGTGGGTGCTGGACGCGCCCGAAGGCAGCCGGGTCCACCGCATCAAGGAGCTCGTTCGGACAGCCGCGCCCGTGCGGCCGGGCGAACGCACCGAGGAGCTGATCGGTCTGCTGCGCGAGCAGGTGGACGAGCAGTTCGCCCTCGACGAGACGGCCGGTTACGCCCACCACCTCAAGAGCGCCCTCGACTACCGCGACTGGCACCAGATGCGGGTGACCATCCTCGGCCCGGGCGCGAACGACCGGCGCGAGCTCCGGGGGAGGGCCAAGCTGTCCCAGGGGGAGACGCGGTTCGTCTCCTACGTGACCCTCTTCGCCGCGGCGGACGCGTACCTCTCGGGCCTGGGCGAGACGGCACTGCGCCTGGTGCTCCTCGACGACGCCTTCGCCAAGGTCGACGACCCGACCATCGGTGAGCTCATGGGCCTGCTGGTACGCCTCGACCTCGACTTCTGCATGACGGCGCACAACCTGTGGGTCACCTACCCCCAGGTCCCGTGCGCCGACGAGTACGAGATCCTCCGCGCGGAGGGCACCGCCGCCGTCGCCGTCCACACCCACTGGGACGGCCGCAACCGGCACCTGACGGTATGAGCTGCCCCGGTCCGGGGCACGCCGCGGTGCTGCCTCCCGCGCTGCGCGCGTATCTCGGTGACCCGTCTCTCGACCGGTTGTGGCACGCAGTGCGCACGCACGCGCCGGAGTACCCGGTGCGCTGCTGTGCACCGCGGGCAACCCGCCGCTCGTGGCCGTCCGGGTCGTCGAAGCACTTATCACCGCCAGCGCGGACGTGCGCTACCACGGCGACTTCGACGTCGCCGGCCTGGCGATGGCGCCAAGGCTCTTCGCCCGCGGCGTGCGCCCCTGGCGCTTCGGCGCGGAGGACTACCTCTCGGTGCTCGGTCATATCGACGAGCGTGTGCGGTTCCCGCTCAGCGGCCCGGTACCCGCCACCCCGTGGGACCCTCGGCTCGCGACGGCGATGACCACGCACGGGGCTGCGATCCACGAGGAGTCGCAGCTCGGCGGCCTGCTCGCCGATCTGAGGGCCCCTGGAGTCTGAGCCGTCAGGCGGTCCGCACCACCGCGACGCCGGGCCCCTGCAGCGTGAGCGACGTGCCGTCGTGCGTCAGCCCCGCCTCGCCCCACGAGAGCAGGACCTGGGGCGAGCCGGCGTCGGCCGTGGACAGCGGCACGGTGGTGGCGCCGTCGGCGAGGTTGACCACGACGTCGATCCCGCCCCGCGCGAGCACCAGCCAGCTCTCGTCGTCGGCCACCCGCACCGCCGTCCTGGTGCGGTCGCCGGAGGCGATGTCCGGCTCCTCGTGGCGCAGACGCACCAGCTCCCGGTAGAACTCGAGCAGCCGGTCGTGGCCCGGGCGGGCCGGCTCGTCCCAGTCGAGCCGGGACGCCTCGACCGTCGCGGTGGCCTGCGGGTCCGGCACCTCGATGTCGTGCCCGTACAGCTCGGCCCAGCCGTGGGTGCCGAACTCCCGCGCCCGCCCCTCCTGGACGGCCCGGGCCAGCTCGGGCTCCTCATGGTCGGTGAAGTACTGGAACGGCGTGGTCGCCCCCCACTCCTCGCCCATGAACAGCATCGGCGTGCCGGGCCCCAGCAGCACGACCGCGGCGCTGGCGGCGAGCTGGCCGGGGGAGAGGGTACGGCTCGGCCGGTCGCCGAGGGCGCGGTTGCCCACCTGGTCGTGGTCCTGGGAGAACACGACGAACCGGCGCCCGTCGGTCTCGGGCGGGACGGGCGCGCCCCAGACCTTGCCCCGGAAGGTGGAGTACTCCCCGGCGTGGACGAACACCTCGGTGAGGGCCTTGGCGAGCGTGGCGGCGGCGCCGAAGTCGGCGTAGTAGCCCTGCCGCTCCCCGGTGAGGAGCGCGTGGAGGGCGTGATGGAGGTCGTCGTCCCACTGGGCCGTCATCCCCAGCCCGCCCTGGGCCGTGGGGGTGACCATCCGCGCGTCGTTGAGGTCGGACTCGGCGACGAGCGAGAGCGGCCGGACCACCTCCGCCTCGAGCTCGGCGACGGCGTCCGCGAGCTCGGCCAGCAGATGGCGAGGGGAGTCGTCCACGAGCGCGTGCACCGCGTCGAGCCGCAGCGCGTCGACGTGGAAGTCCCGCAGCCACCGCAGCGCGTTGCCGACGATGTACGCGCGGACCTCCGCCGCGTCGTCGCCGTCGAGGTTGACGGCCGAGCCCCAGGGCGTCTGGTGCCGCTCGGTGAAGTAGGGCCCGTAGGCGCCGAGGTAGTTCCCCGAGGGGCCGAGGTGGTTGTAGACGACGTCGAGGCACACGGCGATGCCGCGGGCGTGGGCCGCGTCGACGAAGCGCTGCAGCGCCGCGGGGCCGCCGTAGGGGTCGTGCACCGCGTACAGCGCGACGCCGTCGTAGCCCCAGCCGTGGACGCCGGGGAACGCGGCGACCGGCATGAGCTCGACCATGTCCACGCCGAGGGCGGCGAGGTGGTCGAGCCGCCCCGCTGCGGCGTCCAGGGTGCCCTCCGGGGTGAAGGTGCCCACGTGGAGCTCGTAGACGACGGCGCCGAGCACCGACCGGCCCGCCCAGCCGCCGTCGGACCAGTCGTGCGCGCCGGCGTCGAAGGTCCGCGAGGGGCCGTGGACCCCGTGGGGCTGCCACGGGCTGCGCGGGTCTGGCATGGCCGGGCCGCCGTCGAGCGAGAAGGCGTAGTCGGTACCGGGCGGCACCGTCGAGGGGGCGCCCCACCAGCCGCCCTCCTCGAGGGTCATGGGGAGGCGCGAGGGCTCCCCGCTGCCGGGGAGGATCAGGTCGACGGCGGACGCGGCCTGCGCCCAGACCCTCAGCTTCTCGGTGGTCATGCGCGCTCCAGGAGGGCGACGGGGTAGGTGGCCAGAAGGTCGCCGAGGCGGGCCGGACCGCCGTAGGTGGCAGAGGTCAGCACGTCGCGCCACGTCCCGTCCGGCAGGACGACGGTCGCGTCCGCGTGGGCGCGGGCCGGGGCGGAGTCACCGACGAGGCGCGTGGCCACCGCCACCACCCGCGGGCCCGAGGGGTCCGTGCGGGCCAGGGCGACGGCGTGGCCCGTCGTGGTCGGCAGCGGCTCGTAGCCCGCCTCGGCACCGACGAAGGCCTCCGGGTGCGCCCGGCGCAGCCGCAGCGCCGCAGCGGTGAGCAGCAGCTTCTCCTCGTCCAGCCCCGACGGCGCCCGGCCCGAGTCCAGCTCGGACAGGGTGGCCGCGAGGGCGGCGAGGTCCACCGGGCGGCGGTTGTCCGGGTCGACCAGGGAGGTCTGGGTGATCTCCGAGCCCTGGTAGACGTCCGCGACGCCGGGGACGGCGAGCTGGAGGAGCTTCGTGCCGAGCACGCTCCGCCGGACGGCCGGCCCTGTGCGCTCCACCCAGGCGGTGAAGCCGGCGACCACGTCCGGGTGCTCGAGCAGGGCGGCCGCGTACCGGTTCATCGCCGCCTCGCGCGCCTCGTCCGGCGCGGTCCACGTGGTCCAGGACTTCTGCTCGCGAGCCGCCTTGAGCAGGTAGGCCTGCAGCCGCTCGGCGGAGATCGGGCCGTCCTCGGTCCACGTGCCGGCGAGGGTCTGCCAGAGCAGGTTCTCCGTGCGCCCGTCCAGGTCCGCCGGGCGCAGGTCCGCCGTCGCCGCGCGCAGACCGCGGACCAGCTCGGCCCAGGCGTCGGCGTGACTGGCGAGGACGCCGATGCGGGAGCGGACGTCCTCGCCACGCTTGGTGTCGTGCGTGGACCCGGCCGTCATGGTGGCCGGCCAGGCGGTCACCGTGCGCTCGGCCCAGCCGTGCAGCTCGTCGGGGTCGATGCCGAACCGGTCCGGCGCGCCGCCCACCTCGCACAGGCTCAGCAGGTGCGTCCACCGGTAGTAGGCGGTGTCCTCCACGCCCTTGGCCATGACGGCCCCGCACACCTGCGGAAAGCGGACCATGAGCTCGGCGCGGCGGCCCTCGTGGGTCCGGCCGGCGCTGCCGACCTCGCGGCCCAGCAGGAGGTCGACGACCACGTCGAGGGTGTCGTGCCGGTCGGGCTCGAGGTGCGCCCGGGCCACCTCGGCGGCCTCGTGGAAGAGTCGCTCGGCGGCGCCGGGGGCGTCCTCCCCGGGCACGACGTAGGCGCGGTAGCGAGGGAAGGCGACGACCAGCTCGACGACGCAGTCCAGCAGGGAGCGGTAGGTGTGGTCGCGCAGGCGGATGTCGTCGTGGCAGATGTCCGCCAGCAGCCGGGCGAGCCGGTCGGTCTCCGCGTACAGGGAGGTGGAGACGATCTGCCGCTTCGCCGTCTCGATCATCGCGGGCAGGTTCGCCGGGTCGCCGGTGAGCTCCTGCATGAGTCCGGCGAGCGGCACTGCCCCGGCCGGGTCCACCTGCAGCGCGTGCAGCCGCCAGGCGGCGTCGTAGCCGGTGGTGCCGGCCACGGGCCAGTCCTCGGGCAGCTCCTCGTCGCCCTCGAGGATCTTCTCGGCGGCCACCCAGGCCCCGCCCGTCGCCTCGTGCAGCCGGCGCAGGTAGCCGCGCGGGTCCGCCAGACCGTCCGGGTGATCGATGCGGAACGCGTCGATCACGCCGGCGTCGAACAGCTCGAGCAGGAGGGCGTGCGTCGCCTCGAAGACCTGCGCGTCCTCCACCCGCACGGCGGCGAGCGTGCCCACGTCGAAGAAGCGCCGGTAGTTCAGCTCCTCGTCCGCGACACGCCAGTACGCCAGCCGGTAGTGCTGCCGCTCCACGAGCTCGGCCAGCGGCAGCTGCTCGGTCTCCGGCCGGACCGGGAAGACGTGGTCGTAGTAGCGCAGGACGGCCTGCTCGCCGGCGTCGGGCTCGGTGGGGACGACCAGGCGGTCCAGGACGAGCTCGCCCGAGGCCAGGACGTCGCCGATGCGCGAGCCCAGCACCGGCATGAGGAGCCCGTCGCCGTCCTCGAGGTCGACGTCGAACCAGGCGGCGTAGGGGGAGGCCGCGCCCAGCCGCAGCAGGGACCACAGGGCACGGTTGTGCCACACCGGCGTGGGCACCGCCATGTGGTTCGGGACCACGTCGACGACGACGCCCATGCCGCGGGCGTGGGCGGCGGCGGCGAGCCGCTCCAGGCCAGCGCGCCCGCCCATGACCTCGCTGATGCGGCTGTGGTCGACCACGTCGTAGCCGTGCGTGGAGCCGGGCGCCGCCTGGAGCACGGGGGAGAGGTAGAGGTCCGTCACGCCCAGCGCGTCCAGGTAGGGCAGCGCGGCCTCGGCGTCGGCGAACGTCAGGTCCGGCCCGAGCTGGAGCCGGTAGGTGCTCACGGGCAGACGGCGGCCCGGTCCCGGGAGGTGGGCGCCGGCCGGCCCGGGGTGGTGCGCGGCGGCGGGGTCCGTGTCGTGGCGGGCCTCGCTCACTCGCCCGCCTCCTCGGAGGTGAGCAGGACGACGACGCCGCGGCCCTCGACGGTCAGCCTCGCACCGGGCTCGTGCTCGTCGCCGACCGTCTCCGTGGCGGTCGTGTCCAGCGCGATGGCCCAGCGTGCGCCGTAGTCGGGTCCCGGGAGCTCGAACTCGATCGGCTCGGCGGCGGCGTTGAGCAGCGCGAGGACGGAGTCGCCCACGATGCGCTCGCCCCGCCCGTCCGGCTCGGGGATGGCCTGCCCGTTGAGGAAGAGCATCACGGACTTGGCGAACCAGGTGTCCCAGTCCTCGTCGCCCATGTGCTCGGCGCCGGGGGTGAACCACTCGATGTCGCCGATCTCGGACTCGCCGCCGTGGGAGGGGGCGCCGGCGAAGAAGCGGCGCCGGCGCAGCACGGGCTGGTCCTTGCGCAGGGCGATGACCCTGCGCGTGAACTCGAGCAGGGCGGTGCGCTCGTCGTCCAGCTCCCAGCTGACCCACGAGAGCTCGTTGTCCTGGCAGTAGGTGTTGTTGTTGCCCTCCTGCGTGCGGCCCAGCTCGTCGCCGTGGGCGATCATCGGCACGCCCTGGCTCAGCAGCAGAGTCGCGAGGAAGTTGCGCTGCTGGCGGGCCCGCAGGGTGTTGACCGCCGGGTCGTCGGTGGGTCCCTCGACCCCGCAGTTCCACGACCGGTTGTGCGACTCGCCGTCCGCGCCGCCCTCGCCGTTGGCCTCGTTGTGCTTCTCGTTGTAGGAGACGAGGTCGCGCAGGGTGAAGCCGTCGTGGGCGGTGACGAAGTTGATCGAGGCCACCGGGCGGCGCCCGGTGTGCTCGTAGAGGTCCGCCGAGCCGGTGATGCGGCTGGCGAACTCGCCCAGGGTCGACGGCTCGCCGCGCCAGAAGTCCCGGACGGTGTCCCGGTACTTGCCGTTCCACTCCGTCCACAGCGGGGGGAAGCCACCCACCTGGTAGCCGCCCTCGCCGACGTCCCACGGCTCGGCGATGAGCTTGACCTGGTTGATCACCGGGTCCTGCTGGATGATGTCGAAGAACGCGGAGAGGCGGTCCACGGCGTGCAGCTCGCGCGCCAGGGTCGAGGCCAGGTCGAACCGGAACCCGTCGACGTGCATCTCCTCGATCCAGTACCGCAGCGAGTCCATGATCATCTGCAGCGTGTGGGGCGAGCGCATCAGCAGCGAGTTGCCGGTGCCCGTGGTGTCGAAGTAGTGCGCCTCGTCGCCCTCGACCAGCCGGTAGTACGAGCGGTTGTCGATGCCCCGGAAGGACAGCGTGGGGCCGAGATGGTTGCCCTCGGCCGTGTGGTTGTAGACCACGTCGAGGATGACCTCGATACCGGCCTCGTGCAGGGCCTTGACCATGGTCTTGAACTCGTCGACCTGCTCGCCGCGCGTGCCGTAGGCCGCGTAGCCGTTGTGCGGGGCGAAGAACCCGATGGAGTTGTAGCCCCAGTAGTTGCTCAGGCCCTTCTCCTGCAGGTGCGGGTCGTTGACGAACTGGTGCACCGGCATGAGCTCGATCGCCGTGACCCCCAGGTCCACGAGGTGCTGGATCACCGCGGGATGGGCCATGCCCGCGTACGTCCCGCGCAGCTCCTCGGGCACGTCCGGGTGCAGCTGCGTCAGGCCCTTGACGTGGGCCTCGTAGATGACGGTGTCGTGGTACTCGAGGTTCGGCGGGCGGTCGTAGCCCCAGTCGAAGAACGGGTTGATGACCACCGAGACCATGGTGTGGCCGGCCGAGTCCTCCTCGCACCGCTCCTCCGGGTCGTCGAACCGGTAGGAGTACAGCGACTGGTCGCCGTCGATCTGGCCGTCGATCGCCTTGGCGTACGGGTCGAGCAGCAGCTTGGACGGGTCGCACCGGTGGCCGTTCGCCGGGTCGTAGGGCCCGTGGACGCGGTAGCCGTAACGCTGGCCGGGGCGCACGGTGGGGATGTAGGCGTGCCAGACGTGCGCGTCGACCTCGGTGAGCTCGACGCACTCCTCGTTCCCGTCGTCGTCGAGCAGGCACAGGTCGACGCGCTCGGCGACGGAGGAGAAGAGGGCGAAGTTGGTGCCGGAACCGTCGAAGGTGGCACCCAGCGGGTAGGGGCGGCCGGGCCAGATCTGCATGGGGTTTACCTTGGCATGCCCGCGGGCGCCCGGCTCTCCGGCAGCCCCGCGCGAGCCGGTGTCGTGACGTTGCTCACGCCGGAGGGCCGGAGCAGGGCCCCGCGCCGGCCGGGGTGGCTGCACCGTGGACGCAGGAGGCCGGCGCACGTGCGCGGTCGCCGTGGGCGGCCGTGGAAGGATCGCGACGACGGCGGCGCGGTCGGCGCCGCGCACGAGGCGCGGAGGTGGCGGCCATGCCGGTCCTGGAGATCATCGGCTGGCTGGGCTCTGCCGTGGTGGTCTGGTCGATGATGCAGCAGCGGATCCTCCGGCTGCGGTTCATCAACCTCGTCGGCTGCCTGCTGCAGATCCTCTACAACGGCGTCCTCGGCGTGTGGCCCGTGGTGGTGCTCAACGTGGTCCTGGCCGCGATCCAGGTGGTCAACCTGTACCGGTTGCTCGGGTCCCGCCACTCCGAGGAGGCCTACGAGGTGCTGCGCGTCGACCCGGCGGGGGAGTACCTCCACCACCTCCTCACCAGGCACCGCGCGGACATCGAGCGGTTCACGCCCGGCTTCCGGGGCCCCGTCCCGGGCGGTGCGGCCTACCTCATCGTCAAGGGCGACGAGACCGTCGGGTACGTCCTGCTGCACGACGCGGGCGACGGCGTCGCGCAGATCGACCTGGACCACGTGGTGGAGAGGTACCGCGACTTCACGCCGGGCGAGTTCGTCTTCAACGCCAGCGACATCCTGCTCGAGGACGGCTACCGCCGCGTGCGCACCGCGCCCGGGGTCAAGGAGCCCTACTACGGGCGAATCGGGTTCACGCAGGTGGGTCCGGCCTACGAGCTGGACCTCGCGCACTCCCGGTAGGCCTACGAGCTGGACCTCGCCCACTCCCGGTAGGCCTCGACCGCCGTCGGCAGGGTGGCGTAGAAGCGGTCCCGGCCGAGCGAGTCCACGAGGCCGTAGGCCTCCAGCTCGGCGAAGAGGTCCTGCTTCACCCGTGCCATCGCGACGACGACACCCTGTTCCGCCAGCTCTGCCCGAAGGGCCTCGAGGGCGTCCAGCGCCGTGAGGTCGACCTCCACGTTGGCCTCGGCGTTGAGGACGAACCAGCGCACCGGGTCGGTCTGGACCTCGACCGCGCCCAGCGCCCGCCGCCGAAAGTTCTCCGCGTTGGCGAAGAAGAGCGGGGAGTCGTAGCGGTAGACGACCAGGCCGGGGATCGTCCTCGCCTCGGGGTAGTCGTCGACGTCGTGCATGCCGGCCAGCCCCGGCACCTGACCCAGCACGGCGTCGTGCGGACGCCCGACCCGCAGCAGCATCTCGACGAAGGAGAGTGTCACGGCCAGCAGGACGCCCGGGAGGATCCCCAGGATGACCACGGCGACGAGGGTGGCCAGCGCGAGGGCGAGCTCGGCACGCCGGAAGGAGGCGAGCTTGCGGAAGCCGGGGACGTCGACCAGCTGGAGCGCGGCGAAGACGATGAGCGCGCCGAGCGCGGCCATCGGGAACTGCGCGAGCAGCGGGCGGCCGAGGGCGAGCACGCCGAGGACGGTGACCACGGCGACGAGGGAGTACATCTGTGTCCGGGCGCCCGACGCCGTGCCGATGGCGGTTCGCGACCCGGAGGAGGAGACCGGGAAGCCGTGCACCAGTCCGGCTGCGACGTTCACGGCGCCCAGGGCGAGGAGCTCCTGGTCGGGGTCGATCCGGTAGCCGCCCTTGGCCGCGAAGGCCCGGGCGGTGAGCACGTTGTCGGTGAAGCCGACGATCAGGACGCCCAGCGCCGCCGGGACCAGCGACCCGACGTCGGTGAGGTCGACCGCCGGCAGCCCGGGCGTCGGCACGGCCGCGGGGATGGGCCCGACGACGGCGAGGTCCGCCGCCCGTCCGCCGGCGAGCGCGACGACGGCCGTCGCCGCCAGGACCACCAGGATGGGACCGGGTGCGCGCGGGGCGAGGCGCCTGAGCACCAGCAGCGCGAGGAGCGTGGCGCCGGCGAGCGCCGTGGTCGCCGGGTCGATGTCGCCGAGGCCGCGCAGGAACGCGAGGACCTGCTCGGCGAAGGTGCCGTCGGGGACGCTCACCCCGGTGACCTTCTCCAGCTGCCCGCTGATCATGAGAGCGGCCACCCCCGCCATGTACCCGATGAGGACGGGCCGGGAGACGACGGCGGAGACGACTCCCAGCCGCGCCAGACGGGCGACGAGCGCCAGGACGCCGACGACGAGCGCCAGTGCGGCGGCGAGTGCCGCGTACCGTGCGGGGTCGCCGCCGGCGAGCGGACCCACGACGAGGGCGACCATCAGCGCCGTCGTCGACTCGGGGCCGACCGAGAGCTGGCGGGACGAGCCGAGCAGGGCGTAGATCGCGAGCGAAGGCAGGATGGTCCAGAGCCCGACGGCGGGCGGGAGCCCCGCCAGCGTGCCGTACGCCATGACCTGCGGCACGAGGTAGGCGGTGACGGTCACGCCCGCGACGACGTCGCCGCGCCACCACGCACGCCGGTAGCTGCGCAGCACCGTCAGACCCGGTGTCAGGCTCTCCGACCGGCCTGCCATGCGCACGTCTCCGTCCGTCACGGGGCGACCTCGGCGGCGCTCCCGCGGCCCCACGCTAGTCCTGCCGGGGCCCGCCGACCGGGCAGTCGACCCAGGGCTCGCCGGCGCGTGAGCGCCATCCGGCGGGCGGAGAGGCGGCGCCGGGCCTAGCCTTCCGCCGTGGCCGTCGTCGTCCCGTCCCGAGCACGCAGGATCCTGCGCGCCGTCGTGGTCGCGGCCACGCTGACGGTGCCCGTGGCGGTGCTGGCCTACCTGGTCCGGGTGCAGGCCGGTCCGGTCGTGGACCTCGACCAGTCCGCCGTCCGGGTGGGCACCGACCTGACCCGGGAGCAGCCCGTGGTCCGGGCCCTGCTCCTCACCTGGCAGACCGCGTTCCAGGCGCGCTGGGTGAACCTTGCCGTGACCCTCCTGTGCCTGTGGGTGTGGCGCCGGCACGGCCTGCGCACCCGTGCCCTGTGGGCATTCGTCACCCTCATGCTGACCTGGGGCCTGAACCTGGTCGTCAAGACCGGCGTCCAGCGCGCCCGGCCGGTGGTCGACGAGGCGGTCGCCTACGCGCCCGGCTTCAGCTTCCCCTCCGGTCACGCCATGAACACCGCCGCGGCGGGCCTCGTCGTCACCGCGCTCGTCTGGCCCCTGCTGGGGCCGCGCGCCCGGGTGGCCGTGCCGCTGGTCGCCGGCCTGCTCGTGGTGCTCACCGGGATCGACCGGGTGCTGCTCGGGGTGCACTACCCGTCCGACGTCGTGGCGGGCGTGGTGCTGGGGTTCGCAGTCGCCGGCGGCTCGTACCTCGGCTACGTGGGGTGGAGCCCCGTCCATCCCACCGATCTGCCGGCAAGGAGCTGACCATGGGCTTCCTCCACCGGTGGGAGCGCGACCCGAGCCGGCCGACCGTGAGGGCGGCCCTCTCCGACCTCGGCCGCCGGGCGCTCCTTCCCGTCGTGCCGCTGTGGGCGATGATCGTGGGCACCGGCTTCCTCATCGTCGGCCCGCTGCACTCCCTCCCGGAGGAGGGGGCGGTCAACGAGGCGCTGGTCTCCGAGCGCACGCCGGTGCTCGACGCGGTCACGTCCGTGCTGTCCAACATCGGCGCGACGCTCTTCATCATCAGCGCCTGCCTGGTGGCCATCGGCGTGCTGTGGTGGCGGACCGGGCAGTGGTGGCTGGCGATCGTGCCCGGCATCGCCGTCGCTCTCCAGGCGCTGGTGTTCATCACTTCCTCGGCCCTGGTGGGACGGGAACGCCCGGACGTGGAGCCGCTCGACATCGCCCCGCCCACCTCGTCCTACCCGAGCGGGCACACGGGCGCCTCCACCGCGTTCTACCTGACCATGGCGATGCTCGCGCAACGTATCCGCCGGCCCGCGCTGCGCCGGACGGCGACGATCGCCTGCGTGCTCGTCCCGCTGCTGGTGGCCACGGCCCGGCTCTACCGGGGGATGCACAGCCCGACCGACGTCGTCGTCGGGTTCCTCAACGGGATCGCGTGCGCCCTGATCGCCTGGCACTACCTCCGCCGCGACCGGCGGTCGCAGCGCGCGGCCAGCCCCTCGGCCGAGGTGGCGGCCGGCTGAGTCACGGGGCCGGCGGCCGGCGCCCCGGCCCGATCCCCGAGCTGGGGCGCACCCCAGGAGCTCCGCCGACGCGCGCCGCGCCCGCGGCGGTGCCACAGTTTGTCCATGGATGCGACGCTGCGTGGAACTGCGGCACAGGCGGGCGACCACCGGGCGCTGGAGACGGGTGCCCGGCTGGGGTACGCCGCGAGCGGCGTGCTCCACCTGCTCATCGCGTGGATCGCGCTGCAGGTGGCGTGGGGCCAGACAGGGGAGTCGGCCGACCAGACCGGCGCGATGCAGCAGCTCGCGGGCAACCCCCTCGGTGCGGTGCTGCTCTGGGTGCTCGCGGTGGGCTTCGCTCTGCTCGCCGTCTGGCAGGTCGCCGAGGCGATCGCCCGGTCCGACACCGGCACCCGCCTCAAGAGCGCGGGCAAGGCCGTCCTCTACCTGGCGCTGGCCTGGACGGCCGTCTCCGTGGTGCGGGGCTCGTCCTCGGGTTCGGGGCAGACGGAGAGCACCACCGCCACGCTCATGGCGCAGCCGTTCGGCCGTGCGCTCGTGGCGCTGGTCGGCCTGGGCGTCATCGCCGTCGCCGTCTATCACGTGATCAAGGGGTGGAAGAAGAAGTTCCTCGAGGACCTGCGTGAGCACCCCGGTCCGTGGGTGGTCAGGGCCGGGCGGATCGGCTACATCGCCAAGGGCGTCGCGCTCGGCGTCGTCGGCGCCCTGTTCGTGGCAGCCGCCGCCACTGCCGACTCCGAGCGGGCCTCAGGTCTCGACGGCGCGCTGCGTTCCCTCCAGCAGCTGCCGTTCGGCAAGGCGCTGCTCACCGCGGTGGCGCTCGGCCTCGCCGCCTACGGCGTCTACTCCTTCGGCCGAGCGCGGCACGCCAAGGTCTGAGCCGTCGGCACACCGTTCGGCCGAACGAAGAAGGGGCAGTCCGGATGTCTCCGGACTGCCCCTTCCTGTGGTGGGCGATACTGGGATCGAACCAGTGACCTCTTCCGTGTCAGGGAAGCGCGCTACCGCTGCGCCAATCGCCCAGGTCGTGCACTGCAGAGAGGTGGCGACGGGATTCGAACCCGTGTATACGGCTTTGCAGGCCGCTGCCTCGCCTCTCGGCCACGCCACCCTGAGGGATGCCCACCGGGTGGTGGTGCCTCCGAGCGGATGACGGGACTCGAACCCGCGACCCTCACCTTGGCAAGGTGATGCTCTACCAACTGAGCCACATCCGCGTGTGCCATCCGGCTCGTTTCCGATCCGGTGGAACGTCCAGAACTTTAACCACCGCGCCGGGGAAAGTCCAAACCACGAGGTGGTGAAATCCTGGTGATCAGTGACACAGTGCGTCCATGACACCCGAGAACCGCGTGATCGTCTGGTTCGGTGGCCGCCTGCGCGGACACGCCGAGCCGCTGGTGCTTGCCACCGACCACGGGCTCACGGTAGGTGACGGCGTCTTCGAGGCCTGCGAGCTGCTCGGCGGCCGGCCCTTCGCCCTGACCCGGCACCTCGAGCGGCTCGAGCGCTCCGCCGCCGGGCTGGGCCTGCCCCTGCCGGACCGGGACGTCGTCCGGGCGGCGGTCGCCGAGGTGGCCGAGGCGTGGGGCGAGTCGCTCGCCCGGGTGCGGATCCTGTGGACGGCAGGTCCGGGGCCCCTGGGCTCGGACGCGGCGTGGGGGCCGGGGACGCTTGTGGTCGCCGCTGCGGCCGTCTCCGCGCCGCGTGCCGCGTCGGTGGCCGTCGTGCCGTTCGTCCGGAACGAGCGCTCGGCCATCGCGGGGCTCAAGACCACCTCCTACGCCGAGAACGTGCGAGCCCTCGCGTGGGCGCACGAGCGCGGCGCCGACGAGGCCGTCTTCGGGAACACCCGGGACGAGCTGTGCGAGGGCACGGGCACGAACGTCTTCGTCGAGGCTGACGGTGCGCTGCTCACCCCGCCGCTCGACTCGGGCTGCCTGGCCGGGGTGACTCGCGCCCTCGTCATCGAGTGGGCGCGCGAGGCCGGCGTCGAGGTGCGCGAGCAGGGCCTGCCGCTCGGGATCGTCCACGAGGCCGAGCACCTGGCGCTGACCTCCTCCACGCGCGGTGTGGTCCCCGTGGTGGCCGTGGACGGGCGCGAGCTCCGGCCCGGGCCGCTCACGCAGCAGGTGGCGGAGATCTACGCCCGGCGGCACGTCGAGACACCGGACCCGTAGAGACACCGGACCGTAGAGCGACGGCGTCGCCGCGTGGCGGGAGGCGCACGGCATCTACCGCACGACGGTGACCGCACGGCATCTACCGCACGACCGTGACCGGACGGCGCGACACGGCGCACGGGCGGGGTGTGGCCTTCCTCTCAGCCCGTTCGGGGCCCACCGGTTTCACGATCCGGCGTCGAATTCGCTACGATCACATCTCGCAACGGACGCGCCGGCCCCGGCGGGCGCGACGGACGCGGGCGATTGGCTCAGTGGTAGAGCGCCTCGTTCACACCGAGGAGGTCACTGGTTCGAACCCAGTATCGCCCACCGCAGGAGGCCCCGCGCCGGCTCACGAGCCGGCCCGGGGCCTTCGCCGTTCCCGGCCCCTCGCGTCCACCCGCTCCCGGCACCGTCCGCGGTCGCCCCGTGAGGGAAGCGCACCCGCCGGCGGCACGGCTGGGGTCACCCCTTCACCGCACCGCCCGTGATGCCGCGGACGAAGTACCGCTGGAGCGCGAAGAACACGACGATGGGGATCACCATCGAGACGAACGCCGCCGCAGTCACGAACTGCCAGTTGCCGCCGAAGTTCGTGGTCAGGTTCGCCAGGGTCACCGAGAGCGGGTGGTTGGCCGGGACGGGACCGAGGTAGACGAGGGCGACGAGCAGGTCGTTCCACACCCAGAGGAACTGGAAGATCACCAGCGAGGCGAGCACCGGCACGCTCATGGGCAGGACGAGGCGGAAGAAGATCGTCGCGTGCCCGGCGCCGTCGATCTCCGCGGCCTCGAAGAGCTCGCGGGGCAGGCCGCCGATGTAGTTGCGCAGCAGGTAGACGGCGAAGGGCAGGCCGTACCCGGTGTGCGCCAGCCACACCGCGAGGATCGTCCCGCTGAGGTCGTACCCGCCGATGCTCGCGTCACGGAACAGGGTGAGGACCGGGATGAGCGTGACCTGGAGGGGCACGACGAGGAGCCCGACGACCACGACGAAGATGACGTTGCGGCCGGGGAAGGTCATCCACGCGAACGCGTACGCGGCGAAGGCCGCGATCATCACGACGAGCACGGTCGCCGGGACGGTGATGAGCAGGCTGTTGAGGAAGGAGTCCCAGAATCCCGCCCGGTTGAGCACGTAGTCGTAGTTGGCGAAGGTGAACCCCCACGGCGGGACGAGCGCCGTCCACCACCCCGACCGGTTGGTCGCCTCGGCGGTGCGGAACGAGGCGACGAAGAGCCCGACGGCGGGGATCGCCCACAGCACCATGATCAGGAGAAGGACCAGGTGCAGGACCGCGCCGCCCGCCCCGCGCCGGCCGGCCCGCTCCCGCCTTGCCGGCTCACGCGCCGGGGGCAGGTCCGCGCCCACGGTCACGGGGGCCTGTGCCTGCGTCATCGGACCTCCTCCTGCTGCCTGAACCGCTTGACGTTGAGCACCATGACCGGCACCGTCGCCAGCAGGAGCACCACGGCGACCGCCGCGGCCCGTGCCGGCTGGCCGTTGGCGAAGAGCTCCTTGTACATCGTGTTCGCGATGACGTCGGTGCTGAAGTTGCCGTTCGTCATGACGTAGACGATGTCGAAGGTCTTGATCGCGAAGATGACGACCGTCGTCGTCACCACCGCGATCGTGGGGGCCAGCAGCGGCAGGACGACGTAGCGGAAGACCTCCCGCTCGTTCGCGCCGTCGATGCGTGCCGCCTCGAGCAGCTCGGGGCTGATGCCCTTCAGACCCGCGGAGAGGATGACCATCGCCAGGCCGGTGAGCATCCACACCCCGACGAGGATCAGCATGAGGTTGTTCCACGGGGCGGTGCTCAACCACCCCACCCGCGGCCCGCCGGCGAGGTCGAGGGCGGCGTTGAGCGTTCCCGTCCGGGGGTTGATGTCGTACATGAGCCGCCAGATCACCCCGGCGGCCACGAAGCTGATGGCCATCGGCAGGAACACCACCGACTTCACCACTACCTCGTACCTCACGCGGTCGACGAGGACGGCGATGAGCAGGCCGAGCCCGACGACGAGGAGCGGCAGCAGCACCGCCCACAGCACGTTGTTGCGCAGCGCGTTGAGGGTGTCGCTGCGGGTGAAGAACCACTGGTAGTTCTCCAGGCCGGCGAAGGCGTCCCCGCGCCGGTTCTGGAAGCTGCGGTAGATCGTCGCCAGGGTCGGGTAGACGAGGAAGACGCCGAGGAACGCGAGCGCCGGGGCCAGCCACAGCCACGGCCTGATCGCGGCGGAGACCCGCCGGGGCAGCCGCGAGATGACGGCCTCGACGAGCACGACGTAGGCGACGAGGGCGGCCGGGACCCCCAGGACGACGACGAGCGCCAGGGCGAGCCGGTTCTCGAACAGGTCGACGAGCACACGGACCTCCTCACGTCGGCCGGGCCGCGCACCGACGGCGGTGGGGGCCCGGCGGGCCGGTCACTCGCCGTAGGCGTCGGCCTGGGTCTCGTCGAGCTGGGACAGGATGGAGTCGAGGTCTCCGGGGTTCTGGGCGAAGGTGACCATGGCGCGGTTGAAGGCGTCCGTCATGGCGGCCGGCATGTTGTCGGAACCGTCGAAGCGGAACGTCTCGGCGTTCTGGAGGATCTCGGCCGACCGCCGCGACGTCTCGTCCGGGTAGGCGTCGAGCGCGACGCCGGAGTTGGCGGAGATGAACCCGCCGCGCTCGACCCAGATCTGCTGGGCCTCCGGGGTCAGCAGGTACTGCACGAGCGAGCGGGCCGCCGGCGTGTCGTTGAACATGCCGATGAGGTCGCCGCCGCCCACGACGCCGCCGGAGAACTCGGGGTCGATGTCGGGGAACGGGAAGAAGTCGAACTGGTCGGCGGTGGCGCCGGCCTCGTTGACGAAGAAGTCGGTGATGAAGGACGCCTGGTGGTGCAGCAGGCACCCGGGCGGGTCCTCGAAGATCGGGTTGGCCGAGCTGCCGAAGGCGGTGTTGACGATGTAGTCCGAACCGCCGTAGGAGCTCTCGAGCGCCCCGCCGAAGGTCTCGAACGCGCTCCTGATCTCGTCCGAGCTCCACTTCAGCTCGCCGCTGACCCACTGGTCGTAGACGTCGGGTCCCGCCTGCCGCAGGACGATGTCCTCGATCCAGTCGGTGCCGGGCCAGCCGGACGTGGCGCCGGACTCCAGCCCGATGCACCACGTCTTCGTCTCGCCCGAGGCCGTCGAGCCCGCCTCGGACGTGAGGTCGTCCCAGGTCGCCGGCGGTTCCGCCGTCCAGACGCCGGTGTTGTAGAAGATCAGGCCCTTGACCGCCGCCTTGGTGAAGACGCCGACGAGGGCGTCGTCCTCCGCCCTGCCGAGGTCGGCGAACCCGGACGGCGTCGCCTGCTCGTAGCTGTCGACGTCGACGAAGTCCAGCGGCTGCAGCGCGCCCTGGTCGTACCACTCCTGCATCGGGCCAGGGCCGGGGAGACCGGCGACGTCGGGCAGGTTGCCGGAGGCGATGCCCGTGGTCAGTTGCTGGCTCAGGTCGCGGGTGCCCGTGTACTCGACCTTCGCCCCGGTCTCCTCCTCCCACGGGGCGACCATGGCCAGGAAGGAGTCCTGCTCGTCGCCCGACCACGAGCCGATGAAGCTCACAGTCTCGCCGCTGATGTCCTCCGACGCGCCGGTGCCGGTGCCGCCGCCCCCTCCTTCTCCGCCGTCGTCACCGCCGCCGCACGCGGCAAGAACGAGCGCGGCCGCGGCGGCGCAGACGCCGGCGGCCCGTGACCTCTGGATGCTCATGTCTCTCCTCGTGTCCACCCGCGGCCGGGGTGCCGCCGGGGGTTCCTGCGGGTTGCCGCGCCACGGCACGGGGACCGTCGTCCGGGCGGTCGGGGTGCGGTTGTGGCGGGCCGGTGGCCGGCCGCGGGCGAGCGTTGCGCGACGTTCCCGGCGTCCTCGCCGGTTCGTGGCCTCTCACGCGGCGCCTCCCAGTGGACGGCCGCGGGATCGCGCCACTGGGCGGCCGCTCCAGGCGGTCACCCGCACGGTCCACGCCGACCGGTCGGTGACCCTCATGCTCGTCCGGGTGATGAGACGTGTCAATGACTGTGGAGACACGATCGGGTCACGGTCGCCCGCAGCCCTGCCGCCGCAGTGTGCGGCGCCCGCATCGCACGTCGGTACGATCAGGTGGTCCTGACCGCACCTGCGAGGAGCTAGCCCGGTGACCATCGACCACTTCCTGACCATCGACGGCGTCGAGCAGACGGTCACCGGCCATGCCACGGGGACCGAGCTCTTCGCCGACCGGCGTGACGTCGTCGCCCTGGACGTGGACGGGGAGCTCAAGGACCTCGAGACCGAGCTGGCCGACCTGCCCGCCGGCGCCAGGGTGGAGCCGGTGACCATCGGCAGCCCCGCCGGCCTGTCGATCCTGCGCCACTCCGCCGCGCACGTCCTCGCCCAGGCCGTCCAGCAGGTCAACCCCGACGCCAAGCTCGGCATCGGCCCCCCCATCGAGAACGGGTTCTACTACGACTTCGACGTCGAGACCCCCTTCACCCCGGAGGACCTCAAGGCGCTCGAGAAGGTCATGGGCCGCATCGTCAAGGAGGGGCAGACCTTCCGCCGTCGGGTCGTCACCGAGGACGAGGCACGTGCCGAGCTTGCCGGCGAGCCGTACAAGCTCGAGCTCATCGGCCTCAAGGGGCCCGGCGGCTCCGCCGAGGGCGAGGTGGCCGAGGGAGCGTCCGTCGAGGTCGGCGGCGGCGAGCTGACGATCTACGACAACGTCCGGCGCGGGGGAGAGGTCGCCTGGAAGGACCTGTGCCGCGGCCCCCACCTGCCCTCGACCAAGCTCATCGGCAACGGTTTCCAGCTCATGCGCAGCGCCGCCGCCTACTGGCGCGGCAGCGAGAAGAACCCCCAGCTGCAGCGCGTCTACGGCACCGCCTGGCCGAGCAAGGACGAGCTCAAGGCCTACACCGAGCGCCTCGCCGAGGCCGAGCGCCGCGACCACCGCCGCCTGGGCGCCGAGCTCGACCTGTTCTCCTTCCCGGACGAGATCGGCTCCGGCCTGCCGGTGTTCCACCCCAAGGGCGCGATGATCCGGATGGAGATGGAGGAGTACTCCCGCCGCCGCCACGTCGAGGCCGGCTACTCCTTCGTCAACACCCCGCACATCACCAAGGCGCAGCTCTTCGAGACCTCGAAGCACCTGGAGTGGTACGCCGACGGCATGTACCCCCCGATGCACCTCGACGAGGTGCGCGACGCCGAGGGCAACGTCACCAAGCAGGGCCAGGACTACTACCTCAAGCCCATGAACTGCCCGATGCACAACCTCGTGTTCAACTCGCGAGGCCGCTCCTACCGCGAGCTGCCGCTGCGCCTGTTCGAGTTCGGCAGCGTCTACCGGTACGAGAAGTCCGGGGTGGTGCACGGCCTCACCCGCGCCCGCGGGTTCACCCAGGACGACGCCCACATCTACTGCACCCGCGAGCAGATGAAGGACGAGCTCTCGAGCCTGCTGACCTTCGTTCTCGACCTGCTCAAGGACTACGGGCTGGAGGAGTTCTACCTCGAGCTGTCCACCCGCGACCCGGAGAAGTCCGTGGGCGACGAGGCCACCTGGGAGGAGGCGACCCGGACCCTCGAGGAGGTCGCCACCGCGTCCGGGCTCGAGCTGGTGCCCGACCCGGGCGGCGCCGCGTTCTACGGGCCGAAGATCTCCGTGCAGGCCAAGGACGCCATCGGCCGCACCTGGCAGCTCTCCACGATACAGCTCGACTTCTTCGAGCCGGAGCTCTTCGAGCTCGAGTACACCGCCCCGGACGGGACCCGGCAGCGCCCGGTCATGATCCACCGTGCGCTCTTCGGCTCCATCGAGCGGTTCTTCGGCGTGCTCCTCGAGCACTACGCCGGGGCCTTCCCCGCGTGGCTCGCCCCGGTGCAGGTGGTCGGCGTCCCGGTGGCCGACGTGTTCGACGACTACCTGCGCGGCGTCCTGGACCAGCTGCGCGCCCGCGGTGTCCGTGTCGAGCTGGACACGTCCGACGACCGCTTCGGCAAGAAGATCCGCAACGCCGCCAAGGAGAAGGTGCCCTTCGTGCTCATCGCGGGCGGTGAGGACGTCGAGGCGGGCGCCGTCTCGTTCCGGTACCGCGACGGCTCGCAGCGCAACCAGGTCCCGGTGGCGGACGCGATCGAGGAGATCGTCGGGAAGATCGCGGCACGGGAGCAGGTGTGACCTCAGGAGACCAGGACTCCCGCCGGGCCGAGCGCGCCGGTGACCACCCCGGCGTCCCCGACGCGTTCGAGCGGCTGTGGACGCCTCACCGGATGGTCTACGTCGGCGGGCAGGACAAGCCCGAGGACGACGGCGAGGCGGCCTGCCCCTTCTGCCGCACCCCGTCGCGCAGCGACGAGGACGGGCTGGTGGTCCACCGCGGCGCCAGCGCGTACGTGGTGCTCAACCTCTACCCGTACAACCCGGGTCACCTCCTGGTGTGCCCCTACCGCCACGTCGCCGACCTCACCGAGCTCACCGACGACGAGCGCGACGAGGTCGGTGCCCTCACGGCGACCGCGATGCGGGTGGTCCGTGGGGTCTCCGCGCCGGACGGCTTCAACCTCGGCATGAACCAGGGCGCCGTGGCCGGTGCCGGGATCGCCGCCCACCTGCACCAGCATGTGGTGCCCCGGTGGAACGGCGACTCCAACTTCCTTCCCGTGGTCGCCCGCACCAAGGCCCTGCCCCAGGTCCTGGGCGAGACCCGCGACCTGCTCGCCGCGGCGTGGGCGGCGGCCACCGCACCGGAGGGGATCTAGTTGCTGAGCACCAACGCGCGCGGGTTCGCGCGCGCCGTCTTCGGCCCGGCCGCCCGGCTGCTGGTCCGGCTCGGGGTCAGCCCCGACGCGGTGACCGTCACCGGCACGGTCCTCACCGCGACGGCGGCCCTGACCCTCCTGCCCGCCGGGCACCTCACGGCCGGGGCGCTGGTGCTCGGGGCGCTCGTGGTCGCGGACAACCTCGACGGGCAGATGGCCCGCCTGGCCGGCACCGAGTCCCGGTGGGGCGCCTTCCTCGACTCCACGATGGACCGCTTCGCCGACGCCGCGATCTTCGCCGGCGTGGGCGTCTGGGCGCTCCGGCACCTCGACGGCGCGCTGGGCAACCTCACCGCCGGGCTGGCGCTCGTGTGCCTGGTGCTGGGCAGCGTGGTCCCCTACGCCAAGGCCCGGGCCGAGTCCCTCGGCATGACCGCGAACGTCGGTCTCGCCGAGCGGGCCGACCGCATCGTCGTCGTCCTCGCCGCCGTGCTGCTGGCCGGGCTCGGCCTGCCCACCCAGGTGCTCACGGTCGCGCTCGCGCTCCTCGCGCTCGCCAGCGCGTACACCGTCTTCCAGCGCATGCGCACGGTCTACGTCCAGGCGCGGGGCCCGCACACCGCCGGGACCGGCGCGGAGGACGCCAGGTGAGGGTCGACGTCGCCAAGGTCTTCTCCCTTGCCAGCTCCGGTGTCGAGCACCTGCCCGAACCGGTCGCCCGCGCGCTGTTCTCCCTCGTCGCCGACGTCGTCTGGGCGCTCCGCGCCGGCGGCGTCGACCAGCTCGAGCGCAACCTCGCCCGCGTGCGCCCGGGCCTCGACCGGCGCGCCCTGCGGCGGCTCTCCCGCCAGGGGATGCGGGCCTACCTGCGCTACTACTGCGAGGCGTTCCAGCTCCCGCGGCTCACCGACGACCAGGTCCGCGCCCGGGTGCGCGTGACCGGCGACGGCGCCGTGCGCCAGGCCCTGGCCGAGGGCCGGTCGGTGGTCTGCGCCCTCGGTCACCTCGGCAACTGGGACCTCGCCGGGGCCTGGGGCGCGAAGAACCTGGGACCCGTCGTCACGGTCGCCGAGCACCTGGAGCCCGAGGAGGTCTTCCAGGGGTTCCTGGACTTCCGCACCGGGCTCGGCATGACGATCATCCCGTTCGACAAGGGCAGCGGCGTCTTCCGCCAGCTGATCCGCCACGCCCGGACCTCCGCGAGCATGGTGCCGCTGCTCGCCGACCGGGACCTGACCGCCACCGGCGTCGAGGTCGACCTCCTCGGCCACCGGGCCCGCGTCGCGCCCGGGCCGGCCGCGCTGGCCCTGGCCACGGGGCTGCCGCTCCACCCGACGATGATCCGTCACGAGCGGCTCACCGGGACCCGCCGCCGTGCCGCCGGGTCCCGCTGGGGGATCGTCATCGAGTTCCTCCCGCCGGTGGACCGGGCCGCGGACGACGGCGGGGCCGACGTCGCCACCCTCACGCAGCGGTGGGTCGACGCACTCGGCGCCCGCATCCGCGAGCACCCCGCCGACTGGCACATGCTCCAGCCGGTGTTCCTCGCCGACCTCGACCCCGACCGCCTCGCGCGGGCGTCCGCCAGTGCCGGCCCCGAGGGCACGGCGGGGGAGGACGGCTGATGCGCGTCGGCATCGTCTGCCCGTACTCCTTCGACGCGCCGGGCGGGGTCCAGTTCCACGTCCGCGACCTCGCCGAGGAGCTCATCCGGCTCGGCCACCACGTCAGCGTGCTCGCCCCCGCCGAGGAGTCCACGCCGGTCCCCGACTACGTCGTCCCGAGCGGGAAGACCGTGGCCATCCCGTACAACGGCTCGGTGGCGCGACTGAACTTCGGCCCCGTGGTCGGCGCCCGCGTCCGGCGCTGGGTGGAGGAGGGCGACTTCGACCTGCTGCACATCCACGAGCCGTTCCTGCCGTCGCTGAGCATGCTCGCGCTCTGGGCCGCGGACGGGCCCGTCGTCGGGACGTTCCACACCTCGATGGAACGCTCACGCGGTCTGCAGGCGATCTCGCCGGTCGTCGTGCCGATGCTCGAGAAGATCAGCGGGCGCATCGCGGTCTCCGCCGAGGCGCGCCGCACGCTGGTCCAGCACCTCGGCGGCGACGCGGTCATCGTGCCCAACGGCGTCTACGTCGACCGGTTCGCGACGGCGCCGCAGGATCCCCGATGGGTCGGTACGGAGGAGCGCCCGACCGTGGCGTTCCTGGGGCGCCTCGACGAGCCCCGCAAGGGCCTGCCGATCCTCGCCGACGCCGTCGGCCCCGTGCTGGCCGAGGTCCCGGGCGCACGGTTCCTCGTCGCCGGGCGGGGCGAGGCGTCCGCCGAGCGGGCGCAGCTCGCCCGCTTCGGTGACTCGGTGACCTTCCTCGGCGGCGTGAGCGACGAGGAGAAGGCGAGCCTGTTCGCCTCGGTGGACGTCTACGTCGCGCCGCAGACCGGCGGCGAGAGCTTCGGGATCGTCCTGGTCGAGGCGATGAGCGGTGGTGCGCTGACCGTGGCCGCCGACATCCCCGCCTTCCAGGCGGTGCTCGAGGACGGTGCGGTCGGCCGGCTCTTCCACCGCGGGGACTCCACCAGCCTCGCCCGCACGCTCGTGGAGGTCCTGACCCACCGCGACGACGGCCGGCCGCTGCGCGAGCGCGCCGCGACGGCGGTGCGCCGCTACGACTGGTCGACCGTGACCAGCCAGGTGCTCGCCGTCTACGACATGGTCCTGTCCACGGCGCACGCCCGCGTGCGGGAGGACCCACGTTCGCGGACCATGTTCGGCCGGCTGCGCGCCGCGGCGACGGAGCTGCCGTGGGCCTGACCGAGTGGGTGCTCGTGGCCGTCGCGGTGCTGGCGGTCGTCCTGGTCGTGCTCTGGCGCCAGGCGGTGCGCGTGGACCGGCTCCACCGCACCGTGCTGCGCTCGCGTGCCACCCTCGAGGCTCAGCTCGCCCGCCGTGCCGCCGCGGCCATCGAGCTGGCGGCGTCCGGGGCGCTGGACCCCGCCGAGGCGATGATCGTCTCCGACGTCGCGCTGCGGGCGAGCGACGCCGCCCCGGTGGACCTGGTGCCCGACGGGCTCGCGGGCAGCCCCGAGACGGGTCCGCTCGCCGGGGTGGACGACAGCCCCGGTGCCGGTACGAACCGCGGCCTGCTCGAGAGCGAGCTGAGCCG
The DNA here is from genome assembly GCF_039537705.1 of Georgenia daeguensis. NCBI lineage: Bacteria > Bacillati > Actinomycetota > Actinomycetes > Allobogoriellales > Allobogoriellaceae > Georgenia > Georgenia daeguensis. The sequence continues at coordinate 70,140 of NZ_BAABBA010000002.1, read as the reverse complement.
GACGCTGCGCGCGGTTCTCGGCCCGCGTTCGGAACGTGACGAGCTCGCCGCAGACCCGCGGGCGGCCGGCGTCATGACGCAGCTGCACCAGTCCTGGTACCGGCTCCAGCTCGCCCGGCGCTTCCACAACTCCCACGTCGAGCAGGTGCGGCGCCTGCGGGCCGACGCCGTGGTGCGCGTGTTCCACCTGGCCGGCCGGGCGCCGCTCCCCGAGCCGTTCGACATGGACGACGAGCTCCCCGGGGACTGACCCGGCGCGCACCCGTTCGGCTCGTCGCGGCCCGGAAGATCGCATACGCCGGTCGGTGCTCTTAGCCAACCCGTTTCGGTGCGTGCTCGGTCCTTCGGTGCGTGCTGCGGCGGGCACCGGAAGCACGAACGCGCACCGAAAACGGTCGGTGCTGTTCGCCAACCCGTTTCGGTGCGTGCTCGGTCCTTCGGTGCGTGCTGCGGCGGGCACCGGAAGCACGAACGCGCACGGAACGCCCGGCAGCGTGCGGCCGACCGGGCTGCTACGACCCCGGACCCCCTAGGCTGTCGCCCATGTCGTCGAGCGGTCCGTCCCCCTTCGCGCCCGGCGGTCCGGGCGGCCGCGGCGACCAGAGACCGGGGTACGGCCCGGCGCCCGCGCCGGGTCAGCACGCACCGCAGCTCCCGCCGGCCCCGCACTGGCCGCAGCCGGCCCGGCGCCGCACCGCCACCCTGGTCGTCGAGATCATCGGCATCGCGCTGGGCCTCGTCGGGGCCGTGTGGCTGCTCGCCGTCATCCTCGGGCAGGGCGGCGGCGTCGGCGCGACCGTGCTGGCCGGCTTCCTGGCCCTCCTCCCGCTGGTCGGGGTGCTGGCCGCGGTCGCCTGGGTGGACCGCTGGGAGCCGGAGCCGCGCTGGCTCCTCCTCGCCGCGCTCCTGTGGGGCGTCGGCGTCTCGACGGCCGTTTCCCTGATCCTCAACGAGGCCTTCGCGTTCTACGTCATGGGCGCCACCGGCAGCTCGCTCGCCGCGTCGGTGCTGGGCACAGTGGTGGGCGCGCCCCTGGTCGAGGAGACGGCGAAGGGGCTGGGCGTCCTGCTGATCTTCCTGCTGCGGCGCCGCTACTTCGACGGTCCGGTGGACGGCATCGTCTACGCCGCCGTCGTCGCGGCGGGGTTCGCCTTCACCGAGAACATCCTGTACTTCGTCCAGTACAGCGACGTCCTCACCGAGGTGTTCGTGGCGCGGGCCGTCCAGTCGCCCTTCGCGCACGTGACTTTCACGGCCGTCATCGGGATCGCCCTCGGCTTCGCCTCGAGGTCGGCCAACCGTCACTCGTGGCTGTGGCTGTTCCCGGTGGGCTGGCTGGGCGCGATGATGCTCCACGCGGTGTGGAACGGGTCCGCGGCCCTGGCGCTCTACGACGTGCTGTACTGGCTCTTCCAGGTCCCGCTGTTCGCCGCGGGCATCGTCCTGGTGGTCTGGCTGCGCAACGACGAGAAGGCGACGATCGGCCATCGGCTCTCCGAGTACGCCGCCGCCGGCTGGTTCGCGCCGTACGAGATCCAGATGCTCACCTCGATGAGCGGGCGCCGGGCCGCCCGGCGCTGGGCGGCCTCGCGCGGCGCCGGCGCCGGCGCCGCGATGAAGGACTTCCAGCGCGCGGCCACCACGCTCGCCTTCACGCGGCAGCGCGCCCTCAGCGGCCGGTACGACCTGCGCACGCACGTGGACGAGCGCGAGCTCCTGGACGCCGTGGTGCGGGCGCGGGCGGGTTACCTGGCCGCCGCCTGAGCCGTCACCGCCGGCGTGGGGCCGTCGGGCCGTGCCCTCGTCGTCGCCGACGGCGGGAGGCCGTCGGGCCGTGCCCTCATCGTCGCCGACGGCGGGAGGCCGTCGGACCCTGCCGGCGCCCACTTCGCCGGCGGGTGGGCTGGGCGGGACGCGGGGTGTCGTCGGGGCGGTCCCAGCAGATGGAGCCCCGGCCGGGGTGCCGCGCCGGCGCGACTAGACTGAGCCCCGGGTCTGCCCCACGACCCTTCCCCGCATCTACCGAGGTCAACGTGTCAGAGAACGAGTTCGCCAACGACGCCCGCACCGCGCAGCAGGGCACCGCCCGGGTCAAGCGCGGCATGGCGGAGATGCTCAAGGGCGGCGTCATCATGGACGTCGTCACCCCCGAGCAGGCGAAGATCGCCGAGGACGCCGGCGCCGTGGCCGTGATGGCCCTCGAGCGCGTCCCGGCCGACATCCGCGCCCAGGGCGGGGTCTCCCGCATGAGCGACCCGGACATGATCGACGGCATCATCGAGGCCGTCTCGATCCCCGTGATGGCCAAGGCCCGCATCGGCCACTTCGTGGAGGCGCAGGTCCTCCAGGCCCTCGGCGTCGACTACGTCGACGAGTCCGAGGTGCTCACCCCGGCCGACTACGCCCACCACATCGACAAGTGGCAGTTCACGGTCCCGTTCGTGTGCGGGGCGACCAACCTCGGCGAGGCGCTCCGCCGCATCACCGAGGGTGCGGCGATGATCCGGTCCAAGGGCGAGGCCGGCACGGGCGACGTCTCCAACGCCACCACCCACATGCGCCAGATCCGCGACGAGATCCGCCGCCTGCAGAACCTGCCCGAGGACGAGCTGTACCTCGCCGCCAAGGAGTTGCAGGCACCGTACGACCTCGTCAAGGAGGTCGCGGAGGCGGGCAAGCTGCCCGTCGTCCTCTTCACGGCCGGCGGGATTGCGACCCCGGCCGACGCGGCGATGATGATGCAGCTTGGCGCCGAGGGCGTGTTCGTCGGCTCGGGCATCTTCAAGTCCGGCAACCCCGCCCAGCGGGCGGCCGCCATCGTCAAGGCGACGACGTTCTACGACGACCCCGCCGTGATCGCCGACGTCTCGCGAGGCCTCGGCGAGGCCATGGTGGGCCTCAACGTCGACGACATCCCGGTTCCGCACCGCCTCGCCGAGCGCGGCTGGTGACGGAACCGCTCACCTACGGCCTCGGCCCCGAGTGGGAGCCGGGACCCGACGGTGTGCCGTTCCGCCGGGCCGCCCGGGTGATCCTCCTCGACGACGACGACCGCGTGCTCCTGGTGCGCGGCCACGACGCCGGGGAGGTCACCCGCACCTGGTGGTTCACGGTGGGCGGCGGGCTGGACGCGGGGGAGAGCGCGCACGACGGCGCCGTCCGCGAGGTCCGCGAGGAGACCGGCCTCTCGGTGGCCCACGACGCGCTGGTGGGGCCGGTGCTCACGCGCAGCGCACTCTTCGACTTCGCCCGGGTCACCTGCCGCCAGGACGAGGAGTTCTTCCTCGCGCGTGTCGACTCCGCGGACGCCGTCACCGACGCGGGGTGGACCCTCCTCGAGCGGGACGTCCTCGACGAGATGCGCTGGTGGGAGCTCGACGAGCTGGAGTCGGCCGTCGCGGCCGGCACCGTGGTCTACCCCCTCGCGCTGCCCACCCTGGTCCGCCGTCTCCTGGACGGCTGGGACGGCTCCGTCGAGCACCTGGACGAGTCCTCCCTCTGACCGCCCAGCCCGACGGGGTCGGGGTGGGGTGGCACAGGCACTAGACTTGCCCGCCGTGACATCCCGCCCCACCGTCGGCGTGCTCGCCCTGCAGGGCGACGTGCGCGAGCACCTCGCTGCGCTGGTCTCGGCCGGCGCGGACGCCGTGCCGGTCCGCCGCCCCGCCGAGCTCGCGGCCGTCGACGCCCTCGTCCTCCCCGGCGGGGAGTCGACGACGATGGACAAGCTGCTGCGCGCCTTCGACCTGTTCGGCCCGGTGCGCGAGCGCATCGCGGCGGGCATGCCGGTCTTCGGATCCTGCGCCGGGATGATCCTCCTGGCCGATCGCGTCCTGGACCGGCCGGCGGACCAGCAGACGCTGGGCGGGATCGACATGACCGTGCGGCGCAACGCCTTCGGTAGGCAGGTGGACTCCTTCGAGCAGCCACTGCGCGCCCCCCGGCTCGAGGGCGGGGAAGGGCCGCTGCACGCCGTCTTCATCCGCGCGCCCTGGGTGGAGGAGGTCGGCCCGGGCGTGGAGGTCCTCGCGACCACCGTCGCCCCGGCCCACGCTCCCGCCGGCCCACGCCACGACGTCGCCGACGACGAGGCGCACGAGCGCACCGGTAGGATCGTCGCAGTCCGCCACGGCAGGCTGCTCGCGACCGCCTTCCACCCCGAGATCGGTGAGGACGCGCGGGTGCACCGGTTCTTCGTCAACATGGTCCGCGAGGACGCCGTGGCCGCCACGCAGCAGTCGAGCACCTGAGGAGCACACATGTCCGGTCACTCCAAGTGGGCCACCACCAAGCACAAGAAGGCGGCCATCGACGCGAAGCGCGGCAAGCTCTTCGCGCGCATGATCAAGAACATCGAGGTGGCCGCCCGCACCGGCGGCGGCGACCCGGCCGGCAACCCCACCCTCTTCGACGCCATCCAGAAGGCCAAGAAGTCCTCCGTCCCCGCGGACAACATCGACCGCGCCGTCAAGCGCGGCTCCGGCGCGGAGACCGGCGGCGCCGACTACGAGACGATCATGTACGAGGGCTACGCCCCCGGCGGCGTCGCCGTCCTGGTCGAGTGCCTCACGGACAACCGCAACCGCGCGGCCTCCGACGTCCGGGTCGCCTTCACCCGCAACGGCGGCAACCTCGCCGACCCGGGTTCGGTGTCCTACCTGTTCAACCGGCGCGGCGTCGTCATCGTCCCCAAGTCCGACGGCCTGACCGAGGACGACGTCCTCTCGGCCGTGCTGGACGCCGGGGCCGAGGAGGTCAACGACCTGGGTGAGTCCTTCGAGATCCTCAGCGAGGCGTCCGACGTCGTGGCCGTCCGCACGGCCCTGCAGGAGGCCGGCCTGGACTACGACTCCGCCGAGGCGCAGTTCGTCCCGTCCATGGAGGTCGACGTCGACGTCGACGGGGCGCGCAAGGTCCTGCGCCTCATCGACGCCCTGGAGGACAGCGACGACGTGCAGAACGTCTTCGCGAACTTCAACGCCTCCGACGAGGTCATGGCCGCCCTCGACGAGGAGGACTGACCCCGTCCGGCACCCGCGGTCCGGCCCGGCGGCGTGACCGACGCCGCCGCGCCGCTCGGCGGGCCGGTGCGCCCGCGTGCGGGTGGCCGGTGCGAGAGTAGGACCGTGCGCATCCTCGGAGTCGACCCCGGACTGACCCGCTGCGGGCTCGGTGTCGTGGAGACGACCGGGAGCGGGCGGCGGGTGCGTCTCGTGGACGTCGGCGTCGTGCGGACACCTGCCGAGCTCTCGCCGCACCTGCGGCTGCTCGAGGTCGCCGAGGAGATCGACCGGTGGCTCGAACGGCACCGGCCCGACGTGGTCGCCGTCGAGCGCGTCTTCGCCCAGGCCAACGTCCGCAGCATCACCGGCACCTCGCAGGTGGCCGGGGTGGCGATGCTGGCCGCCGCGCGGGCCCGCCTCCCGCTGGCCCTGCACACCCCGAGCGAGGTCAAGGCGGCGGTGACCGGGAACGGCCGCGCCGAGAAGCCCCAGGTGCAGGAGATGGTCCGGCGGATCCTGAGCCTGACGGAGAAGCCGCGCCCCGCGGACGCCGCGGACGCGCTCGCCCTCGCGATCTGCCACGCCTGGCGCGGCGGGGGCGCGGGCAGCGCGGTGCGCGCGCAGTACGGCGGCGCCGACACGCTGCCCCGCGCGGTCGGCCCCGGCCTCACCCCGGCTCAGCGCCTCTGGGCGGAGGCGGAGCGCTCGGCGCGCCGGGCCGGGGCTGTCGCACCCAAGGGGTAGTTTGGACCGCAGTCGTACAAGTGTTCACGGCCGGTGACGGCCGCGAGGGTCCGCGTTAACGCGGCCGAGGAAGGAACCGGATGATCGCCTCAGTGACCGGGACGGTCGAGGCCGTCGGCCTGGACCACGCCGTCGTGGCCGTCGGCGGTGTCGGCATGCTCGTCCAGGCGACGCCGACGACGCTGGCGGGCCTGACGGTCGGGCGCGACGCGAGGCTCGCCACGTCGCTCGTGGTGCGGGAGGACTCGCTGACCCTTTTCGGCTTCGCCGACGACGACGAGCGAAGCGTCTTCGAGACGCTCCAGACCGTCTCGGGCGTGGGGCCGCGGCTCGCGCTGGCGATGCTGGCGGTACACACCCCCGACGGGCTGCGGCGCGCCGTCGCGGGGGAGGACCTCGCCGCCCTGCAGCGGGTCCCCGGCATCGGCCGCAAGGGCGCCCAGCGCATCGTCCTCGAGATCGGCGACAAGCTCGGCGCGCCCGGCGACGGCGTCGGCCCGGGGACGGCACCGCCCGAGGCTTCCGCGGGGACGCAGGCGCCCGAGGTGGTCGATGCCCTGGTCCAGCTCGGCTGGAGCGAGAAGGTCGCCGCCGCCGCCGTCGAGTCCGTGACGGGCGCGGAGCAGCCGCCGGCCGACGTGCCGGGGATCCTGCGCGCCGCGCTGCAGCACCTCGGCGGTCACGCCCGTGTCTGAGGACCAGGAGGTCATGGACGCCGGCGCCGACGACATCGAGCGCGCCGCAGAGGCGGCCCTGCGGCCGCGCCGGCTGGCGGACTTCGTCGGCCAGGAGGTGGTGCGCGACCAGCTCTCGCTGGTGCTCGACGCCGCCAAGGCGCGCAGCACGCCGCCGGACCACGTGCTGCTGTCCGGCCCGCCCGGCCTGGGCAAGACCACCCTCGCGATGATCATCGCCTCCGAGGTCGAGGGGGCGCTGCGCCTGACGTCCGGGCCGGCGATCCAGCACGCCGGGGACCTCGCCGCGATCCTGTCCTCGCTCCAGGAGCACGACGTGCTCTTCATCGACGAGATCCACCGGCTCGCCCGGCCCGTGGAGGAGATGCTCTACCTGGCCATGGAGGACTACCGGGTCGACGTCATCGTCGGCAAGGGTCCCGGGGCGACGTCGATCCCGCTCTCCCTCCCGCCCTTCACCGTGGTCGGGGCGACGACCAGGGCCGGTCTGCTGCCCGCGCCGCTGCGCGACCGGTTCGGGTTCACCGGGCACCTGGACTTCTACACGCCCGAGGAGCTCGAGCGGGTGCTGCACCGCAGCGCCGGCCTCCTCGGGGCGACGCTGCACGACGACGCCGCGCGCGAGCTCGCCTCGCGCTCCCGCGGCACCCCGCGGATCGCCAACCGGCTGCTGCGCCGGGTGCAGGACTTCGCGCAGGTGCGCGGCACCGGGCTGCTCGACCTGGCCGCCGCGCACGGCGCCCTGGACGTGTTCGAGGTGGACCGCCTCGGCCTGGACCGGCTCGACCGGGCCGTGCTGCAGGCGCTGTGCACCCGGTTCGGCGGGGGCCCCGTGGGCCTGACGACGCTGGCCGTGACCGTGGGGGAGGAGCCCGAGACCGTCGAGACGGTCGCCGAGCCGTTCCTGGTGCGCGAGGGTCTCGTGGTGCGGACCCCGCGCGGGCGGATGGCCACCGCCGCGGCGTACGAGCACCTGGGGCTCGAGCGCCCCGGCGACGGCACGCTGTTCGGCTGAGCACGCGCCGTCTTGTTCGTCCGAGCGCGCGCCATCCTGTTCGGCTGAGCGCGCCACACGGGCCGGCCGAGCGCGCGCCATCCTGTTCGGCTGAGCGCGCGCCACGCGGGCCGGCCGAGCGCGCCACGCGGGCCGGACGCTGGTACCAGCACTCCCGGCGGTGCGCCTAGACTCGTGTGGTTACCGCCCCCGACCGTGACCGGAGCTCAAACCCGATGGACCCCACAATCATCATCTTCCTCGCCCTCATGATCGGCATGATGTGGTTCGTCACGAGCCGCGGGAAGAAGCAGGCGGCCGCTCAGCGCGAGATGCTGAACAACGCCGTCGTGCCCGGTGCGTCCGTGATGACGATCGGCGGGTTCTTCGGTCGTGTGGTCGACATCGACGGTGACGTGGTCACTCTCGAGAGCCCCTCCGGTATCGAGACGATCTGGCTCAAGAGCGCCATCAAGGAGGTCAAGGAGCCTCCGTTCGCCGTCGTCGACGAGGACGTGGCGGAGGGCGGCTCCTCCGCGCTCGTCTCCGAGGGCTCCTCCGCCGTCGTGCCCGACGACGCCTCCTCGCTCGACGCGGGGACCCCCGGCCCGGAGCGCGAGTTCCGCCCGGGCGGCCCCGAGGTCGACGGCACCGGGCGGCTCGCCCGCGAGGACGAGGGCGGCGAGCCGGGCACCGGCACCACGCCCCGCGTCTGACCGGCCCCACACCGAGCGCGCCCCGGCGCGCCCTGCACGAGAGAAGACACCGGTGGCGCAACGCCAGAAGAGAGAACGCCCCCGCCGCACGCTCGGCCTCCTGGCGGTTCTCCTCATCGCCCTGTTCGGGTCGCTGATCGCGGGCTCGAGGCTGACCGAGGACGCGTCCCTGACGCCGAAGCTGGCCCTCGACCTGGAGGGCGGCACGCAGCTGATCCTCACGCCCAAGACCACCGACAACTCGGAGGTCACGCAGGAGGACGTGCAGCAGGCGATCGCCATCATCCGCCAGCGCGTGGACGCCTCGGGCGTGGCGGAGGCCGAGATCACGAGCCAGGGCGGCTCCAACATCGTCGTCGCGCTGCCGGGAGACCCCGACCAGGAGACCCTCGACCTCGTGCGCCGCTCCGCGCAGCTGCGGTTCCGGCCGGTGCTGACGGTCGCCGGCCCCGGCACCATCGACCCGGCCGCGCTCGAGGAGGCCTCGGAGACGCCGACCGACGGCGCGACCGAGGAGCCGAGCGCGGAGGCGTCGGAGGAGCCGACGACGCCGCCGACGCAGCAGGAGATCGACGCCGCGGCGCTGAAGGCCTCGGACACCGACGGCGACGGCAAGCTCTCGACCGAGCCGGCGGCCGAGCCCGCCAACACCTCGGACCTGAACTGGATCACCGAGCAGGTCAGCTACGACTTCTACACGCTCGACTGCACGGACCCGAAGAACCTCGTCGGCGGCGTGCAGGACGACCCGGCGGCGCCGCTCGTCTCGTGCTCCGAGGACGGCAGCGCGAAGTTCATCCTGGGCCCGACGTCGCTCGAGGGCACGAACATCGAGTCGGCGTCCTCCGGCATGGGCGTGAACAGCCAGGGCGGCGCGACCGGCGAGTGGGTGGTCTCGCTCGAGATGGACCGCGAGGGCACCGAGACCTTCGGCGAGTTCAGCGAGCGGCTGCTCAGCCTGCAGCCGCCGCAGAACCAGTTCGCGATCGTGCTCGACGGCCTGGTCATCTCCAACGCGACCATGCAGAACGCGATCTACGACGGCCGCGCGCAGATCTCCGGCTCGTTCACCTCGGAGACCGCCGCCAACCTGGCCAACCAGCTCAACTTCGGTTCGCTGCCGCTGAACTTCGAGGTGCAGTCGCAGGACGAGATCTCCGCGACCCTGGGCTCCGAGCAGCTCTCCAAGGGCATCCTCGCCGGTCTGATCGGGGCAGGGCTGGTCGTGCTCTACATGCTCTGGCAGTACCGCGGCCTCGGCCTGCTCTCCGTCGCGAGCCTCGTGCTCGCCGGCGTGATCACCTACGGGGTCATCGCCCTGATGTCCTGGCTGGTCGGCTACCGGCTGTCGTTGCCCGGTGTCGTCGGCCTGATCGTCGCGGTGGGCATCACGGCGGACTCGTTCATCGTCTACTTCGAGCGCATCCGCGACGAGGTCCGCGAGGGCCGCACCCTCGCGGCCGCCGTCGAGCACGCGTGGCCCCGCGCCCGGCGCACCGTGCTCGCCTCCGACGCCGTGAACTTCACCGCCGCGGCGGTGCTCTACTTCCTCGCCGTCGGCGGGGTCCAGGGCTTCGCCTTCACGCTCGGCCTGACCACCCTCGTCGACGTGGTCGTGGTGTTCCTGTTCACCCACCCGGTCATGCTGCTGCTCGTCCGCACGAAGTTCTTCGGGCAGGGGCACCGGCTCTCCGGGCTCTCGCCGGAGAGCCTCGGTGCGACGTCGGCGACCTACCGCGGGCGGGGCCAGTTCCGGGCCCCGTCGCCGGCCGCCACGGTGGCCGCCGACGGCGAGCGGGAGCTCGTCGGTGCGGGCGTCGGCTCCTCCGCGGCCGAGACACGTTCGGCCTCGCCCGCCCCGCGCGGCCGCGCCGGCTCTGCCCGGTCCGGCGCAGCAGCGTCCACCGGCGCCTCGGCCGGTACGGGCACCCCTGCCGACGCCTCGGCCGGCACGTCCGCCGAGCCGGCGCCCACGCCCTCGCTCCCCGCCCCACGTGTGGACGAGAGCGGCCGTCGCCTGACCATCGCGGAGCGCCGTGCGGCTGAGCGCGCCGAGGCCCGCCGGCTCGCCGAGCAGAACGGCGCCCCCCGTCCCGAGGCCCCGCGTGACGGCGACACCGCCGGGGACGATCCGGCCGGAGAAGATACCGACCCCTCGACCACCGGAGGTGAGCGGTGATGACGTCGTTCTCCCAGATCGGCAACGAGCTCTACACCGGCCGTCGTTCCATCGACTTCATCGGCCGGCGCAAGCTCTGGTTCACCGTCGCCGCCCTGCTGATGGTCGCCTCGGTCCTCGTGCTCGCCGTCAGGGGCATCAACCCCGGCATCGAGTTCCGCGGCGGCTCCCAGTTCACCGTCTCCGGCGCGTCCACGACCAGCCAGGAGCCCGCCAACCAGGTCCTCGCGGACCTGGGGGCCGGTGAGCCGCCTCGCGTCTCCGCCGTCGGCAGCGACTCCGTGCGCGTGCAGACCGAGCGCCTCACCAACGACGAGACCACCGAGGTGCAGGGCGCCCTGGCGGAGGCGTACGACGTCCCGCCGGAGAACGTCGCCGCCACGTTCGTCGGCCCCAGCTGGGGTGCCGACGTCACCGGCAAGGCCCTGCAGGGCCTGCTGATCTTCCTCGTGATCATCACCGTCGGGATGTCGCTGTACTTCCGGACCTGGACCATGGCGCTCGGCGCCGTGGGGGCGCTGCTGCACGACCTGGTGGTCACGGTGGGCGTGTACGCCGCCGTCGGCTTCGAGGTGACGCCCGCGTCGGTGATCGGGTTCCTCACGATCCTCGGCTACTCGCTCTACGACACGGTCGTCGTCTTCGACAAGGTCCGGGAGAACAACGCCGACCTGTACACGCAGGACAAGCGCACCTACGCCGAGGGTTCCAACCTCGCCGTGAACCAGACGTTGGTGCGCTCGATCAACACCTCCGTGACGGGGCTCCTGCCGGTCGCCGCGATCCTGTTCGTCGGTGCGTTCCTGCTCGGCGCCGGGACCCTGCGCGACATCGCGCTGGCGCTCTTCGTCGGCATGCTGCTCTCCTCGCTGTCCTCGGTCTTCCTCGCCGCACCCCTTGAGGTCGCGCTGCGCGAGCGGAACGAGGCGGTGGTCAAGCACACGAAGATGGTGCTGGACCGCCGCGAGCGGCGGCGCGCCGCCGCAGGCGAGAGCGGCGACGGCGGGGCCGTCGACCTCGGCGCCCGCACGGAGGACCTCACCGGCGTCGGTATCGTCGCCGGGCACCACCTCGGCAACGCGGCCCAGCCGCGCCGCCGCAAGAAGGGACGATGATGACAGCACCCGCGCCGAGCTTCCCGGCGGAGCTGACCGACCTCGTGCGCGAGCACGTGCGCGAGATCCCCGACTTCCCCGCACCAGGCGTGCTCTTCCGCGACATCACGCCCCTCCTGGCGGACGGTTCCGCGTTCGAGGGGCTCGTCCGGGGCCTCGCGGAGAAGTACCGGGGCCGGGTCGACGCCGTCGCGGGGCTCGAGTCGCGCGGCTTCATCCTGGCGGCGCCGCTGGCCATCGAGCTGGGCGTCGGCATGATCACCGTCCGCAAGGCGGGGCGCCTGCCCGGGCCCGTGATCGGCGTGGACTACGCGCTGGAGTACGGCACCGCCCGCATGGAGCTGCGCCCCGAGACCATCCAGGATGGCCAGCGCGTCCTCGTCATCGACGACGTCCTCGCCACCGGCGGCACCGGGGCGGCCGCGATCGAGCTGGTCGAGCGCAGCGGCGGCGAGGTCGTCGCCCTCGCGATGCTTCTCGAGCTCGCCGCCCTCGGCGGCCGGCGCAAGCTCGACGGCTACCGTGTGGACTCCGTCCTCGTCTACTGAGCGGCCCGAGGTCCGGCGGCGCGGACGTTCGGACGCCCGACCCGCACCTCCGCCGTCGCGGGGGTCGGTGGCGCCCCGTCCGCCCGCAGGGGACCGATGCGTGCGGGCGCCCGGGTTCGCCGTAGGATCGACCAATGGCAGGTGATCGGGTCCCGGCTTCGGGCGAGGGGAGCGGCACCGACACGGTGGTGCCCGGTTCCCGCGTGCGGTCGCGCCTGGTCTGGCTGGGCTCACGCGGGCACTCCAACCCGCCCGCCATCGAGCCGCTGCTCAGGGCCGTCCGCGCCAACCATCCCAAGGCGGACACCCAGCTGATCGTCCGCGCGTACGAGGTGGCCGAGAAGGCGCACCGCGGGCAGATGCGCAAGAGCGGCGACCCGTACATCACCCACCCGGTCGCCGTCGCGACGATCCTCGCCGAGCTCGGCATGACGCCGTCGACGCTCGCAGCCGCGCTGCTGCACGACACGGTCGAGGACACCGGCTACCCGCTCTCGCAGCTGCGGGCGGAGTTCGGTGACGAGATCGCCCTGCTCGTCGACGGCGTCACGAAGCTCGACAAGGTGACCTACGGCGACGCCGCGCAGGCCGAGACGGTGCGCAAGATGGTCGTGGCGATGGCCAAGGACATCCGTGTCCTGGTCATCAAGCTCGCCGACCGGCTGCACAACGCCCGCACCTGGAAGTACGTACCCGCGGCGTCCGCCGAGAAGAAGGCGCGCGAGACGCTGGAGATCTACGCGCCGCTGGCCCACCGGCTCGGCATGAACACCATCAAGTGGGAGCTCGAGGATCTCTCCTTCGCCACGCTGTACCCCAAGGTGTACGAGGAGATCGTCCACCTGGTGGCCGAGCGGGCCCCGGCCCGCGACGAGTACCTGGGCGCGGTCCGCCTGCAGATCGAGGACGACCTGCGCACCGCGAAGATCCGGGGGGTCGTCACCGGCCGGCCCAAGCACTACTACTCGATCTACCAGAAGATGATCGTCCGCGGCCGCGACTTCGACGACATCTTCGACCTCGTCGGCGTGCGGGTCCTCGTGGACACCGTGCGCGACTGCTACGCCGCCCTCGGCGCGATGCACGCCCGCTGGACCCCCCTGCCCGGGCGGTTCAAGGACTACATCGCGATGCCGAAGTTCAACCTCTACCAGTCGCTGCACACCACGGTCGTGGGCCCGGGCGGCAGGCCGGTGGAGATCCAGATCCGCACGCACGACATGCACCGGCGTGCGGAGTACGGCGTGGCGGCGCACTGGAAGTACAAGGAGAACCCCAACGCCAAGGGCGCCAAGGTCGACGGCGCGCCCGGCACCGAGGAGATGGGCTGGCTGCGCCAGCTCGTCGACTGGCAGCGCGAGACGGCGGACCCGGGGGAGTTCCTCGACTCGCTGCGCTTCGAGATGTCCGGTGCGCAGGTCTACGTCTTCACGCCCAAGGGCGACGTGCTCGCCCTGCCCGCCGGCGCCACGCCGGTGGACTTCGCCTACGCCGTGCACACCGAGGTCGGCCACCGCACCGTGGGCGCGCGCGTCAACGGCAAGCTGGTTCCGCTCGACTCGCCGCTGGAGAACGGCGACACGATCGAGATCTTCACCTCGAAGGCCGAGGGCTCCGGACCCAGCCAGGACTGGCTGGCGTTCGTCAAGAGCCCCCGGGCGCGCAACAAGATCAAGGCCTGGTTCACCAAGGAGCGCCGCGAGGAGGCCATCGAGGCCGGCAAGAACCAGCTCAGCAAGGCGATGCGCAAGCAGAACCTGCCGATCCAGCGGCTGATGAGCCACGACTCCCTCTCCGCGCTGGCCACCGAGATGCGCTACGCCGACGTCTCCGCCCTGTACGCGGCGATCGGCGAGAACCACATCTCGGCGAGCAACGTCGTCCACCGGCTCGTGCAGTCGATGGGCGGCGAGTCCGGCGCCGAGGAGACCCTCGCCGAGGCGACCATGCCCGGCGAGCACCGCCCGCGCGCGCGGGCGGGCGACACGAGCGTCGTCGTCGAGGGCATGTCCGACACGGACATCTGGGTCAAGCTGGCCCGCTGCTGCACCCCGGTGCCCGGCGACCCCATCGTCGGGTTCATCACCCGCGGGTCCGGCGTGTCCGTGCACCGCGCCGACTGCGGCAACCTCGAGGGGCTGCGGTCGCAGCCCGAGCGGATGGTCGGTGTCAGCTGGGCCAAGAGCGCCCAGAGCTCGTTCCTGGTGCAGATCCAGGTCGAGGCGCTCGACCGCAACGCGCTGCTGTCGGACGTCACGCGCGTGCTGTCGGACAACCACGTCAACATTCTGTCGGCATCGGTCAGCACCTCACGGGACCGCGTGGCGCTGAGCAAGTTCGTCTTCGAGATGGCCGAGCCCTCCCACCTCGGTCACGTGCTCGCCGCGGTGCGGAAGATCGACGGCGTCTTCGACGCCTACCGCGTGACCGGCACGCGCAGCACCCGCACCCCGGCGCCGTAAGCCCCAGCCGTTGAGCCGTTGAGCCGTTGAGCCGTTGAGCCGTTGAGCCGTTGAGCCGCTGAGCGGTTGAGCCGCTGAGTAGCTGCGCCGTAGGCCCCGACCGCTGCGCCGCGGAGTCGGCGGTGCCCGACGGCCCCGGCGCCGAGCGCGGCCACCACGGACAGCACGACGCCCACGCACCCGTCGGGTGCATGGGCGTGCGGCCGGTCGCGCGGGTCTGCTCAGCCCTGCGCGGCCCGCTGGATCTGGTCGAGCCAGGCGCGGCGCGCCTCGAGGGCGGCCTCGGCCTCGGCGACCTGCTTCTCGTCGCCGCCGGCACGGGCCTGCTCCAGGTCCGCCTCCAGCTGCTCGATGGCGGAGTGCAGCTGGGCCGCCGCCCCCTCGGCCCGCGCACGGGTCTCGGGGTTCGAGCGCTCCCACTCGGCCTGCTCGGCGTCGCGCACCGCCTGCTCGACGGCGCGCATCCGCGCCTCCACGCGCTGGACGTCCGCCCGCGGAACCTTGCCGGCCTCGTCCCACTGGTCCTGGATCGGGCGCAGGGCAGCGCGCGCCGTCCGCGGGTCGCTCACGGGCAGCAGCGCCTCAGCCTGCTCGAGCAGGGCGAGCTTGACCTTGAGGTTCTCGCCGTACTCGGCGTCGACCTCCGCGTTCTGCGCGCTGCGGGCATCGAAGAACCGCTGCTGCGCGGCGCGGAACCGCGCCCACAGTGCGTCGTCGTCCTTGCGCGAGGCGCGACCGGCCGCCTTCCACTCGTCCATGAGCTCGCGGTAGGCGGAGGCCGTGCGGCCCCAGTCGGTGGAGGTCGAGAGCTCCTCCGCGCGGGCGATGAGCTTCTCCTTCGCCTCCTTCACCGCCCCCTGGGAGGCGTCGAGGTCGGAGAAGTACTGCCGGCGGTGGCGGTCGAAGGCCGTCCGGGCGTGGGAGAAGCGCTTCCAGAGCTTGTCCTCCGTGGACCGGTCCAGCCGGGGGCCGTTCCGCTGGGCGTCCTTCCACTCGTCGAGCAGGTCGCGGAGCCGCTGGCCCGACTGCTTCCACTGGGTGCGGGCCGGGTCCTGCTCGGCGATCTGCTCCGCCTTCTCCACGATCGCCGTCCGCTCGGCGACAGCCTTCGCCCGGGCGGCCTCGCGTTCCGCCGCGGCCTCCTGGCGGCGCTCCTCGGCGACGCCGCGCAGACGCTCGAGCCGTGCGCGCAGGCCGTCGATGTCACCGACGGCGGCGGGCGCCTCGAGCGCCTCGGTGAGCGTCGTCAGGGTCTGCTCGATCTCCTTGGGCGCGAGCTGCGGCAGGCGCGCCTCGAAGAGGGCCACCTGGGCCTGGAGGTCGAGGAAACGCCGGACGTAGAAGCCGAGCGCCTCCTCGGTGTCGGCACCCGTGTACTGACCGACCGAACGCTCGCCGCTGGCCTCCCGGACCCACACCGTGCCGTCGTCGTCGACGCGACCCCAGGCTGCCGCCTCCGCGGCGTCCCGCGGGTCCACAGGGGGCGTGACGGCGGGCTGCGCCGCGACCGGCACCACGGCTGCGGGGGACGGCACCGGGCGGGGGAGCGGACGTGGGCGCGGTCCCGGAGCGGGGCGCGGCGTGGGCGCCGCAGACGCCCCACCGGTCTCCGCGGCAGTATCTGCGGGCGTCGGGGTCTGGGCGTCGGCCTCGGGCGCCGCGGTCTCGACGTCGGGCGTCGGGGTCTGGGCGTCGGTCTCGGGCGCCGCGGTCTCGACGTCGGGCGTCGGGGTCTGGGCGTCGGTCTCGGGCGCCGCGGTCTCGACGTCGGGCGTCGCGGTCTGGGCGTCGGGCGTCGCGGTCTCGAGGTCGGGAGCCTGGGTCTGCACCTCGGCGCTCACGCCCTCCTCCTGGACCACGACGTCGCCCTCGACCGCTGCTTCCGCGGGACGGTCCTCGGTCACGCCCGCCGGCTCGGCGCCGGACGACGGCGCCTGCTCCCCACCCGAGGTCGGGTGCGCGGGGCCCTGCGCCGTCGGCACGCCGTTGCTGTCGGCGGCGGGCACGTCGGCGTCGGTGGTGCCGAGCGCCGCCGGCACACGGTCGTTGGCGGTCGGAGGTGCAGCGTCGTCGGCGGTTCCGAGCGCCACCGGCACGCCGTCGCTGACGGCGGGCGGGACCGCGGCCTCCTCGGCGACCGGGGCCGACTCGCCCCGGAGATTCGGGGCTGCCCCGACCACCGGCGCGGCCGTGCTGTCGCCAGCGGGGTCGGCCTGGGGCCGGACGTCTCCTGCGGATGACACCTGGTGGGGGGTGGGCTCCGGGCTGTCGCTCCGGGTCGGCTGGTCGGTCACGGGTCGCTCCTTTGGATGACGGGGTAGGCGTCTGCCACACCGTTCTCGGTCCTTCCCCGGCACCGCGGCGCCGGGCTCGCCCACGCGGCACACCTTGACGGGTGCGGGTTCCCGGGAAGGACTGGTCCGACACGGGCGCGTGACGCGGCTCTCAGTCTAGGGACCTGCGCAACCCCAGGGGACCACGGCGGGCCCGCATGCTCGACGGACGGTCCTTCGGCGGCGCGGCCGCCGACGCGGCAGCGCCCTCCGGATAGCCTGTGGCCATGTTGCTCCTGAGGACCACCACGACCGTGCTGGAGGCCCACTGCTACGTGGTGGCGCCCCACGACGGCGCCGAGGCGCTCGTCGTCGACCCGGGCGCGGGAGCCGCGCCCGAGGTCCGGCACCTCCTGGCCGAGCACGGTCTGCGGGTGGGTGCGGTGGCGCTCACGCACGGCCACGCCGACCACCTCTGGGACGCGGCCGCCGTCGCGGGATCGGCTCCGGTCTACGTGGCCCCGCCCGACGACTACCGCCTCGAGGACCCCGCTGCCGCCCTCGGCGAGCCGCTCGCCACGCTGTTCACCGAGCTCGCCGGCGAGCCCTGGCACCGACCCGCCGACGTGCGCCCGTTCCCCTCGGAGCTCCTCTCCGGCGGCGGTGCCGAGATCGTCCCGGGCGTGGCTCTCCGGGCGGTCCCCGCGCCCGGCCACACCGCCGGTTCCACCGTCCTGCTGGTGAGCGGCTCCCCGGTGACCCCCGGCGTGCTCCCTGCAGGGTCCGACGTGCACGCCGACGCCACCGGCCGCTACCTCTTCGCCCTGTGCGGGGACGTCATCTTCGCCGGCTCGGTCGGGCGGACGGACCTGCCCGGCGGCGACGAGCGCGAGATGATCTCCACGCTGCGCACCCTCGCCGCCTCCCTGCCCCCGACCACCGTTCTGCTTCCCGGCCACGGACCCGCGACGGTCCTCTCCCGCGAGCTGGCCACGAACGCGCACGTGCGCGCCGCCGTCTCGGCCCGCTGAGGGCGGGGCGGCGAACCCGACCTGTCCGTGCGGCGGGCCGAATCGCACCTGAAGCCGCCGGGGTGGAAAGATCGGCGCCATGGTTCGTCCGTCTTCACTGTCCGGTTTTCCCGAGTGGCTCCCCGACGGGCGCGTCGTCGAGCAGCATGTGCTCGACGCGCTGCGCCGCACCTTCGAGCTCCATGGGTTCGCCGGGATCGAGACGCGCGCCGTCGAGCCGCTCGCCCAGCTGCTGCGCAAGGGCGAGACCTCCAAGGAGGTCTACCTGCTCCGCCGCCTGCAGGAGGAGGGCGAGCAGGACACCGCCGACGCCGACAAGCAGCTCGGCCTGCACTTCGACCTGACGGTGCCCTTCGCGCGCTGGGTGCTCGAGAACGCCGGCCAGCTCGCGTTCCCGTTCAAGCGCTACCAGATCCAGAAGGTCTGGCGCGGCGAGCGGCCGCAGGACGGCCGCTTCCGGGAGTTCACCCAGGCGGACATCGACGTGGTCGGCGCCGACACCCTGCCGTTCCACTACGAGGTCGAGCTGCCGCTCGTCATGGCCGAGGCCCTCGCCGCCCTGCCCATCCCGCCCGTGCGCATCAGCGTGAACAACCGCAAGGTCGCACAGGGCTTCTACGAGGCCATCGGCCTCGAGGACGTCGAGGGCGCCCTCCGGGTGATCGACAAGCTCGACAAGATCGGCCCGGAGGGCGTCGCCCGGGGGCTCATCGACGAGGCCGGCGCCACGCCGGACCAGGCCGCGCAGGCGCTCGAGCTGGCCTCGATCAGCGGCACCGACGCCTCGGTGGCGGACCAGGTGCTCGCCCTCGGCGCCCGCTCCGAGCTCCTCGACACGGGGCTCCAGGAGCTGGTCACCCTGCTGGAGGCGGCCCGGGAGCTCTCGCCGGGCACCGTCGTCGCCGACCTGAAGATCGCCCGTGGCCTCGACTACTACACCGGCTCCGTCTACGAGACCACGCTCGTCGGTCACGAGAACCTGGGCTCGATCTGCTCCGGCGGCCGCTACGACTCCCTCGCCTCTGACGGGAAGCGGACCTTCCCGGGCGTGGGGCTGTCCATCGGCGTCTCCCGCCTGCTCGCCCGCGTTCTCTCCGACGGCCTGGCGGAGCCCACGCGCGCCGTGCCGACCGCGGTGCTGGTCGCGGTGACGGACGAGGAGCACCGGCGCACCAGCGACCGGGTCGCCAAGGCCCTGCGCGCCCGCGGCATCCCCGCCGACGTCGCCCCGACCGCCGCGAAGTTCGGCAAGCAGATCCGCTACGCCGACCGCCGCAGCATCCCGTTCGTCTGGTTCCCGGGGGAGGACGGCGACGAGGTCAAGGACATCCGTTCCGGCGACCAGGCTCCCGCCGACGCCGGCAGCTGGGAGCCGCCGGCCGAGGACCGCTGGCCCCGGGTCGTCGACAGTCAGGGCGCGGGGGTGCGATGACCGTCCCGCTGCCCTCGGGCACGGGCGACGCCGCCCGTGCGGTGCTCGGCGCGCTCGGGGAGCTGCGCCGCGTGCTCGAGGAGGTGACCCTCCCGCTCGACATCGAGGACGCGGCGATGTCCCGCGCGGACCGCCAGGAGGTCCTCGACCAGCTGTCCGACTACGTGATCCCGCGCTACGAGCAGCTCGAGGCGCCGCTGCTCGCCGTCGTCGGCGGTTCCACGGGAGCGGGGAAGTCCACGCTCGTCAACGCGCTGCTGCGCGAGCACGTCACCAGCGCCTCGGCCATCCGCCCCACCACCCGCCGGCCGCTCCTGGTCCACCATCCCGACGACGCGGCCTGGTTCGCCGACGACCGGATCTTCCCCGGCCTCGCCCGGCTCACCGTGGCCCCCGGCTCGCCGCCGACCCCGGCCGTCACCGAGGACGGCGGCGTCCACCGCGAGCTGGAGCTGCGCGCCTCCCCGGCGCTGCCGCGCGGCCTCGCCCTGCTCGACGCCCCGGACATCGACTCGGTGGTCACGGAGAACCGCCAGCTCGCCAACCAGCTCCTGGCGGCCGCCGACCTGTGGGTCTTCGTCACCACGGCCGCCCGGTACGGCGACGCCATCCCCTGGGCGCTCCTCACCGAGGCGGCTGACCGCCGGATCGTCGTCGCCGTCGTCCTGGACCGTGTCCCGCACGGGGTGAGCGCGGAGGTGCGGCAGGACCTCGCCGCCCGCCTCGACGAGGAGGGGCTCGGCCGGGCACCGCTGTTCGTGATCAGCGAGACGACGATGGGCGAGGACGGGTTGCTGCCCGCGGACGACGTCGCCGCGCTGCAGGGCTGGCTGCACGGGATCGCCGCCGACGCCGGGTCGCGGGCCTCCGTGGCCCGCCAGACCCTCGGCGGGGCCGTGGACGCCGCGCTCGCCCGCGCGTCCCTCGTCGCCGAGGGCGCCCAGCACCAGACGCAGACGCTGGTGCGCCTGGCCGGCCACGTGGACGAGGCCTACGCCCAGGCGCACCACCGCATCATGTCCGCCACCGCCGACGGCGCCATGCTGCGCGGGGAGGTGCTGGCCCGGTGGCAGGAGTTCGTCGGCACCGGCGACTTCTTCCGCTCCGTGGAGGCGCAGGTGGGCCGGGTCCGCGACCGGATCGGGAACTTCTTCCGCGGTCGCCCCGCGCCGACCGAGCAGGTCGAGGTCGCCATCGAGACGGGCCTGCAGACCCTGCTGGTCGCGGAGGCCGAGCGCGCCGCCGCCGAGGTGGACCACCTGTGGCGCCGCGAGCCGGGCGCCCGCGGGGTCCTCGCCGCCGCGACCGCCGCCCTGCCCAGCGAGGAACGCCTCGTCGACGACGCCGCCGCCGAGGTGCGCGGCTGGCAGGACGACCTCCTCGGCATGGTCCGGCGCGAGGGCGCGGACAAGCGGCTGACCGCCCGCATGCTGTCCTTCGGAGTCAACGGGTTGGGGATCGCCCTGATGGTCGTGATGTTCGCCTCGACGGCAGGCCTGACCGGCGCGGAGATCGCGATCGCCGGAGGGACCGCCGTCGTCGCCCAGAAGCTGCTCGAGGCCGTCTTCGGCGACGACGCCGTGCGGAAGATGGCCGCCGCGGCCCGCCAGGACCTCCACGCGCGGGCCGGCGCCCTCCTCGCCGAGCAGGCCGACACCTACCGGCACGCGCTCTCGGAGCTGGGCATCGACGCCGGCGCGACCGAGCGGATCGGCGGGGCCATCACCGCCGTGCGGGCCGCGCGCCGGGCGGAGGCGGGCCTGTGAGCCTCCTGCGCCGCCGCCGGGCGGACCCGGTCGCGAGCCTGCCCGAGGACCTCGACAGGCTGCGGGAGGCGGCCGAGGCCGCCGCAGGCCATCTTCCGGCGGCCGCCCTCGAGCGGGCGCAGTCCCTCGTCCAGCGGGCCGCCCAGCGTCAGAACCTCGCCACCGGGCGGACCGTCGTCGCCCTCCTCGGGGCGACCGGGTCCGGGAAGTCCACGCTGTTCAACGCGCTCGTCGGCCGGGAGGTGGCCAGGGCCGCCGCCCGCCGGCCCACCACCATGCGACCGCTGGCGGCGGTGTGGGGCGAGGACGACGCAGGCGAGCTCCTCGACTGGCTCGACGTGCCCGAGCGCACCCGGGCCGCCGGGCCCGGCGAGCTCGACGGGCTCGTGCTGCTCGACCTGCCGGACATCGACTCCACCGCCCGGGAGCACCGCCGCATCGCGGGGCGCATGGCCGGCACGGTGGACGTGCTGGTGTGGGTGCTGGACCCGCAGAAGTACGCCGACGCCGTCGTCCACCGCGACTACCTCGCCCCGATGGCAGCCCACGCGGACGTGACCCTCGTGGTGCTCAACCAGGTGGACACCCTCGCACCGGGGGAGCGCGACGGCGTGCTGCGCGACCTGGCCGGGATCCTCGCCCGGGACGGGCTCACCGGCGTGGAGGTGCTGCCCGTCTCCGCGCGCACCGGCGAGGGCGTCGGCGAGCTGCGCAGCCGGATCACCACCGTCGCGGCCACCACCCGCGCCGCCCGGCTGCGCCTGGCCGCCGACGTGCGCACCAGCGCCGCCGAGCTGGCACGCGCCGCCGAGATCGAGGGCGACGGCGCACCCGTCGAGGTCGGGGACCGGGCCGCGGCCCGCCTCTGCGCCGCCGCGGCCCAGGCGGCGGGCGTCGACGCCGTCCGCGAGGCGGTGCGGGGCTCGTACGTCCGGGCCGCCCGGGCCCGGGTGGGCTGGCCGCCGGTGCGCTGGCTCTCCCGCCTGCGGCCCGACCCGATGCGCCGCCTGCACCTGGACACCGCCCGCGACGACGGCTCACTGACCCGGACCTCGCTGCCGGGACCGACGCCGGTCCAGGAGGCCGCGGTGCGGTCGGCCGCCCACGCGCTCGTCTCCACCTCGACGACGCAGCTGCCGGGCCCGTGGCGCGACGACGTGCTCCAGGACGTCGAGGCGCGCATCCCCGGGCTCGTCGACTCCCTCGACCAGCGCATCGCCGGCGCCGAGCTCGAGCAGGCCCGCCGGCCCGCCTGGTGGGGCGCCCTGGGCGTCCTGCAGTGGCTGTTCCTGGCGGCCGCCGTCGTCGGCGCGGGGTGGCTGGGCGTCCTCGCCGGGATGGCCTACCTGCGGCTCCCGGAGCCGGTCACCCCGATGGCCGGTCCCGTCCCGTGGCCGACCACGCTGCTGGTGGGCGGACTGCTCGCCGGCCTGGTGCTGGCGCTGGTCGGCTCGGTCCTGGCCAGGCTCGGCGCGCGCCGGCGGGCCAGACGGGTGGACCAGCGGCTACGGGCCCTGGTGGACGAGACGGTGCGGGCGCAGATCGTCGCGCCGCTGGAGGAGCAGCTCGGCGAGTTCGTCGCCTTCCGCCGGACGGTTACCGCGCTGGCCGGGTAGGAGGACCCGCCCGTCGGGTAGGAGTACCCGCCCGGGCGGGCCGCGCACGCCGGCTCGGTCCGAGGCGTCGCCGCGGGCAGCAGCCCCCGGACAGACGACGAGGTCGCCGATCCGGTCGCGGGCAGCGACCAGATCGGCGACCTCGTCAGTGGTGCGGTGTCGGGCGGACGCTCAGTACGAGCGTCGGCCCGCCGGCCGCGAGGACCGGTACGGGCGCTCCGCGTGGTGCTCGCCGGCACCCGAGGGGTGACGCTTGGCGGTGCGCAGCGGCTTGCGCTCGGCGCCCCGGCGGTCGCCGGCGCCGCGCGGCCCCTCGTCCGGCCGGATGCGCAGCGGACGCCCGGCCACCCGCGCCGCGCCGATCCGGCGCGTGGTCTCGGGGGTCATCTCGCCGCTGATCTCCACCAGGGAGAAGCTGGGGAAGATGTCGATCTTGCCCAGGTCGGAGCCGCGCAGCCCACCCTCGCCGGTGATCGCGCCGACGATGGCACCCGGCTGAACGCCGTCCTTGTGCCCGACCTCGACCCGGTAGCGGGTGCCCGCCACGCGGGGGCGGCGCCCGCCGCGCTCGGCGGAGCCCCGGGAGTCGCGCGGGGCGAAGCCCTCGTCGAAGTGGGCGGCGACGAACGCGCCGTCCTCGTCGACCTGCTCCTCGCGCCGGACGCGCGGGCGGTGCTCGCCGTCCTCCGTGTCACGGTGGCGCGGGCCGTCGTCGCCGACGGCGAGGGCGACCAGGGTGGCGGCGAGCTCGAGCAGGTCGCCTCCGGTCTCCTCGAGGTGGGCGTTGATCGCCTCGCGGTACATGTCGAGGCGGCCGGCCTCCTGACGCGCGGTGACCTGGGTGAAGAGCTGCTTGGCCTTGTGGGCGGAGACGTCCGCGGGGGTCGGGATCGCCACCTCTTCGAGGGAGGACCCGGTCGCCTTCTCGATCTGGTGGAGGCGGCCGCGCTCGCGCGGGGTGAGGAAGGTCAGCGCGGTGCCGGTCCGGCCGGCGCGCCCGGTGCGGCCGATGCGGTGGACGTAGGCGTCGTTCTCGCGCGGCACGTCGAAGTTGACCACGAGGCCGATGCGCTCGACGTCCAGCCCGCGGGCGGCGACGTCGGTGGCCACGAGGACGTCGAGGCCGCCGGAGCGGAGGCGCTCGACGAGCTTCTCGCGCTCCTTCTGCGCCACGTCGCCGGAGAGGCCGGCGGCGGAGATGCCCCGCGCCGACAGCTCGATCGTGACGTCCTCGACCGTGCCCTTGGTGCGCACGAACACGATGGCGGCGTCGGCCTCGGTGGTGGCCAGGACCCGGGCGAGCGCGCCGGTCTTGTGCTTGAACGGCACGACGGCGTAGGTCTGGCGGACGGTCGCGACGGTCGACGCCGGTCGCGTGACGGCGACCCGGACCGGGTCGGTGAGGTGCGTGGCGGCGACGCGCTTGATGGCGGCCGGCATGGTGGCCGAGAACAGCGCGGTGCGGCGCTCGGCCGGCACGTGGGAGGCAATCTGCTCGACGTCCTCGGCGAAGCCCATGCGGAGCATCTCGTCCGCCTCGTCGAGGACGAGGAAGCGCACGCCGCCGAGCTTGAGGCTGCCGCGCTCGATGAGGTCCATGACCCGCCCGGGCGTGCCGACGACGACCTGGGCGCCGTCCTTGAGGGCCCGCAGCTGCGGCACGTAGCTGGACCCGCCATAGACGGGGAGCACGGTGAGGTTCCTCGTGCGGTGCGCGAAGGAGGCGACGGCGTCGGCCACCTGCATCGCGAGCTCGCGGGTGGGCGTCAGCACGAGAGCCTGGACGGAGCGCTCGGCGGGGTCGACCGCCTCGAGCAGCGGGAGACCGAACGCAGCGGTCTTGCCCGTGCCCGTCTGGGCGATGCCGACGACGTCGCGGCCGGAGAGCAGCACCGGGATGGCCTCGGCCTGGATGTCGGTCGGCGTCGTGAAGCCGAGGTCCTCGACGGCGGCGAGGAGGTCGGCCGGCAGTCCGAGGTCGGCGAAGGTGCGCGTCGGCTCGGCGGTCTCGACGGCGGCGGGCGCCTCGTCCGCTGCGGGCGCGCCGGCCACGAGGGCCTCCACCTCAACGACAGGCGCGTCGGCCTCGGCGTCGGCGACGGGCGCGTCGGCGGTCAGCTCGTTGGGCGCGAAGCCGTCCTCGTCGGGACGTGCGTGGGCGTGGTCGGTCACAGGGGTGGTCAAATGAAACCCGTCTCACGAGGCGGAGTGTGGGTGTCGACGCCAGGACGGCGAAGCACCGTTCCGCTCGTGTGAGGCCCGGACGAGATGCGAACTTCCGCTGGGGCCTGGGCGGTGACGTGCACTCCAGGAGCCCCCAGCGTATCGGCCCGGGGCCCGAAACGGCAGGTCAGGCTCCCGTGACCTCACGCACAGGGAGCGTGCGGCGCCTGTCGACCCCTCGGTCCTGGCCGAGGACGAGTCAGTCCTGGCCGAGGACGAACGCCGTCAGGTAGGACATCGAGTTGCCGTTGTCGACCTGCTCCGCTGGGAGCCGCTCGAGCATCGCGGCGGCCCGGTCCGGGTCCGTCAGCGCCTGGGCCATGATCACGTAGTCGACCAGCGGACGCCCCGCCGGGTTGCCGTCGGGGACGGCCGCCTCGACCATCGCCTGCACCGCCTCGGGCTCCTGCGCGAGGTAGGCGGCATGGGTCGGGCTCATCGGGATGAGCTGGATGCCGACGACGGCGGAGGGGTCGGCGTCGAAGAACGTCGCGAAGTCCCGCTTGCCCTGCCAGTTGATACCCACGCTGCTGTGCCCGAACGCCGCGGGCAGCTCGGGCGCGACCCAGTACTCCAGGGCGGTCGCGGTCTCGTTCGCGAGCATCCAGCGGGCCTGCTCGGCCATGGCGGCGTCGCCCGAGGCGTCCGCCCACAGGGCGAGGCCGGCCCACGCGTTGACGGCCTCGGAGGACGACTCCTGGTTGTTGCCGTCCCCGAAGGGTGCCGTGCCGGACGCCCAGGAGTGGCCCCACCAGTCGTCGAACGCGCGCCGCTGCGGGAACGACCCGGTCTGCTCGGGCGCCGCGATGTCGTGGGCGACGGCGTCCGCGACCGGGCGGTACCGCTCCGCGAGCGCCGGGTCCTCGGCGGCGAGCACGCCGAGCGCGTACAGCATGTGCCCGTAGTGGAAGTGGTGGTCGTTGAACTCGTCCGACCCGTACGACGGCTCCATGCCGACGAGGCCCTTCAGGGTGTCGTCGTAGGCGAAGCAGCGCTCCGCGCGCGTGGCGCACCCCTCGGGGTCGAACCACTTGTCGAGCTCGCCCACCATCTGCTCCTTGACCGCCGCCGCCTCGTCGGTCAGGCCGAGACCGGTCGCCAGCTGGTAGAGCTGGCTCGCGCGCTGGAGCTGCTTGCCCGCGTAGTAGCTGTCGTCCGCGTCGAACGCCACGGCGGCCACGTCGGCGCGCAGCTGCTCGCTCACCCGGGCCCGCTCGGCGTCGTCGAGGTTGCCGAGGTCGAGCGCCGGCACGGGCTCACCGGCCGGGACGGAGAACGTCGCCTCGCTCCCGGTGGCGAGCGCCAGGTCGCCGTGCACGGACGGGACGGTGGCGGCGAGGGGCTCGCCGTCGGTCGTCGTCCCCTGGTGCGGCAGCGAGGCGACCACGGTCGGCGCGCCGCCCGTGTCGTAGGTGAGGGTGGTGGTCGCCCGGCCGTCCTCGACGGCGTAGGCGACGTCGGTGCCCGCGAGCGGGACCGCCCCGGCGAGCAGGGACGCGCGGTCGGACTCGGAGGCCCCGGCGGGCTCGGCGAAGACGACGAGCGAGCCGCCCTCGGCGAGGTCGAGGGCGGTCCCGGTGAGCGCGCCGTCGGTGACGAAGCGGTAGGTGATCCCGCCGACCTCGGCGCTCGCGCCGCCCTCGGCGGCGACCGTCGAGGCAGGGAGCTCGATCGAGTGGGCGGCGGCGGCCGTGTACGCGACGTACGGCCAGCCCTCGGCGACCGTGACCCGGCCCGTGGTCTGCCCGTCCTGCCGGTAGGCGAACGTGCCGGAGAGCTCGTCGACCCGCTCGAGCACGTAGTCGTCGGCCGGCAGGCCCAGCTGGACGTGGTCCGGGTGGGCACCCATGAGGATGCCCGCGGACGCCTGCGGCTGGGGGAAGCCGAGCCCGAGACCGTCGGCCCGGAGCCGCACGCTCAGCGTCCCGGTGAACACCGGCCGGTCCGCCGGCGCGAACACCGCCGGCGCGAGCCATGAGTTGGTCGGCGGCAGCACGCCGTCGGCGACGGCGATCTCGCCGTCGAAGGGGCCGGACGTCGTCGGCAGGTTCGCGGCGGTGGCGTCGACCGCCGGAGCGGTGGTGGGCTCCTCGGTCGAGGCGCCGCCGTCGGCGGGCTGGGTGCAGCCGGCGAGGACGACGACGGAGGCGAGCAGGGTGGTCACGCGGCGGACGGTCACGGAGCTCCAGAGGTGATGGTGTGCGGGCGTGGGCGGGAGTCGGACTCGGCGCGGAAACGCCGCCCTGGTGGTGGTGCCGCCGGGCGTCAGATGGTGGCGCCGCTGGGCGTGATGAGCTCGGCGAGCTGCCGGGCGGCCCACGAGCCGAAGCCCTCGGCGTCGTCCAGCTTGACCTGGGCGGTGACGGGCGCGCCGTTGGTGAACGTCCCGGCCGTGGCCAGCTCGGGGCTGCGGCCCCGGACGACGGCGAGCGAGTCGCCGTCCTCGGTCTCCTCGAACTGGACCTCGTAGACCTCGGTGGCGACCTCGGTGCTGTCGGGCAGCCTGGCCGTCATGGGCGAGCCGGCGGGGAGGCGCGCGAAGTCCGCGGCGGTCATCGGCACCTTGGCCTTGACGCGCGTGGTGCCCTCCACCTCGATCGCGGCGATCTGGGTGTTGGCGGTCACGAAGGAGCCGACGGCGTGCTCGGTGCTGCCGACGACGCCGTCCGCCGTGGCGGTGAAGACGATGACGTCGTCGCCGTCGACGCGGTAGCCGAGCCCCTCCTCGGGGAAGCCGGTCTCGAGGGACTGCTCGAGGCCAGGGCTCTGCACCCGGGCGATCTCCTCGCCCGCGCTGACGCGGTCTCCGGCGCTGACCTCGAGCGACTGGATGTGGCCGGCGAACGGCGTGCCGACCCTGGAGACGTCGGTCTCGACGGTCGCCTCGACGGCGTCGATGGTGTGCGCGCGGCCGTAGGTGTAGACGAGTCCGAGCCCACCGAGCCCGAGGATGACGGCGGCACCAAGGATGAGGGAGACGAAGCGGCGGAAGTTCACGGGGAGACCTCTCAGGCGGCGTGGGCCGGGGCGGCGACGTGGGCGGGCGGGGTGGGACGCTGGGCACGGCGCAGGGCGAGGGCCTCGCGGACCGCGATCCCGAGGAAGACGGCCAGCGCGACGGCGTTGACCGTGTTCCACACGAGCGCCAGCGTGATGGTCGAGCTCCACTCCGCCTTCCAGAAGCCGACGACGGACGTCACGACGAGCGCCAGGAACATGAGCATCTGGGGGACGATGTAGTTGAACGGTGACGCCGCCTGCCCGGCGCGGCCGGTGACGTGCCAGGCACGGTCGCGGCCGAGGAGGGCGCTGACCATCGCGCGGATGTACATCGGGAAGGACACCGTGGACAGCAGCAGCGTCTCCCAGCGGAACGAGCCGATGGTGTACGTCGCCACGACGATCTGCATGAGGTAGAAGCCCGAGTAGTACAGGGCCCACTCCCACAGCGGCAGATCGGTGGCGATCGGCGTCAGGTCGAGGAAGATCTGCAGGGGCGGCAGCAGCAGCAGCGCGAACGTGACCAGGCCCCCGAGGTAGAACCCGGCGGTGCCGAAGTACTGGAGGCGCTGGTCCACGGACAGCCGCCGGTTGGTCAGCGGGTTGGCGCGGAAGAGGATCTCGAAGGCGCCGGTGGCCCACCGCGTCTGCTGCTTGGTGTAGGCCTCGATGTTCTCCGGGGTGTCGCCGACGGCGAGCACGGTGGGGATGTAGACCGATCGCCAGCCCAGCTCGTGGAGCTTCATCGAGGTCCACACGTCCTCGGACTTCGACGCGGTGTACATGCCACCGATCTCCGCGATCGCCTCCCGGGAGAACACGACGTTCGTGCCCACGCAGAAGGCCGAGTTGAAGCGGTTCTTGCCGGGCTGGATGAGGGAGTAGAAGACCGTCTGCAGGTAGCCGGCGCCGCGGGTGATGAAGTTGTGGATGTTGCCGTAGACCTGCGGGGTCTGGACGAACGCCACCTTCTCCTGCGCGAAGAACGGGATGGTCTCGACCAGGAGGTCGGGGGAGGGGACGAAGTCGGCGTCGAGGATGACGAAGTAGTCGCCCGTCGTCCTGCTGAGGGCGTGGTTGATGTTGCCGGCCTTCGCGCCCGCGTTGTCAGGGCGCGTGAGGTAGTTGACGCCGAGCTCGGCGGCGAGCGCCTCCACCTCGGGGGACCGGCCGTCGTCGAGGATCCACGTCTCGTGCTTGCCGCGCACGGCCCGCGCCGCGGTGGCGGTGGCCCGGATGGTCTCGACGGGTTCGCCGTAGGTGGTGATGAAGACGTCGACGGTGACCGGGACGCCGTCGAGCTGCATCTGGTCCGTGGCGAGCGGGGCGTTGAGGTCCCAGTCGACCGGGACGAAGAGGTTCCGGCTCGCCTCGTTGAAGGTGAAGTCGCGCGGGTTGTGCGTGGAGGAGAGCTGCGTCCACAGCGAGATGAGGACCTGCCCCATCATGATCGACTCGCAGCCGATGACGATGAGCCAGGGGAGCAGGTCACCGGAGTTCTCGGGCCGCAGCAGGAACGAGGCGTAGAGCAGCACGCCGATCGTGGCGAGCAGGACCAGCATCGTCAGCGACGGCGACTCCAGGTTCCGCTGCCCCTGTCCGACTCCCCGCAGGCGCGCCTCCCAGTCACGGCGCTCGGGCGAGGCCACCTCGAGGCTGGCGAGCTGCTCCGCGCGGTCGCGCTCGCGCAGCACGCGGCGCGGGAGCACGGGCGTGGTCGCGCGGTCGGTGCGCCGGGGCCCGAGGGCGTCGTGGTCGACCGGCCGCCAGGCTGGCCCGCGGCCGTGGTCGGCAGAGGTCCGTCTCGGTGTGTTCGTCTTCTGGGGCATGCATTCCTCACGTGCTCGCCCGGCGCGGTGTGCGGGGGCCAGCGGTCGACCGTAAGTAACAGAACGGTCACGTCCAACCCGAAACCATGAGGTGCTGACTACACCCGCAGCCGTCCGGAATTGGTGCGAGATCGCGGGCGGAGGTGGCGGCGCGAGACGTGCGCCCAGGCCAGGGCGCATATCGGCCGGAGCCGTACGTCTGAGCGACCGCCGAGCACCGGACGGGCGCCGCGTGAGGAGTCTCACCAGCGTCCGGCAAGCTCCCCGCGACGCGGGCGGCGGCGGACGCGGTCTCCCCAGCGAGGCGAGGGCCGCTTCGGGGGAGGCCGCTACCCGGGAGAGGTCGCCTCCGGGAGGGCGCTCGGCCTCCGGCGGAGCACCTCGGATCCGCCCAGTCCACGGCGGGGGCCGCTCAGCCCCGCTGCACGTGCGCCGCGCGAGCGCCGGCCCCCACGGCGAGCAGCGCCAGGCTCCCGGCCAGCACCAGGCCGGCCAGGTAGCCGCCGGTCCCGCCGGTCCCGACGAGCGCGGTGAACAGCGCGCCGGCGAGGGCGAGTCCGAGCGCGGCGCCCAGGCCGTCGGAGATCTGGAGCGACGAGCTGACGTTGCCGTGCTCGGCCCGCGGAGTGGCCTGCAGGGCGAGGACGGACAGGGCGGGGAACACCAGCCCCATGCCGCCACCCGCCACGGTCCAGCCGACCACGGCCCACCAGGTCCCCGCACCGGGCAGCGCGGCCGCGGCCGCCACGAAAGTCCCCGCGGCGAGCAGGAGCGGACCGAGCCGGAGCAGCACCGCACGCCGGCCCGGTCCGTGGACCCTTCCCTGCACGGCCGAACCCGCCGCCCAGGTGAGCGAGCTGACGGTCAGCACGAGACCTGCCTCGCGGGCGGACCAGTCGTGCACACGGACGAGGAGAAGGGGCAGGAACGTCTCGGCGCTGACGAAGGCGGCGTGGAGGAGTCCGCGGCACGCCACCGCCGAGGGCACCCCGAGGCGCAGCCTCAGCGTGCCGGCAGGGAGCAGGAGCGGGACCGTCACGGCGAGGCCGGCCAGACCGGCCAGTCCGAGGACGACCCCCGCTGTGCCGCCGTCGGACCCGGCCACCTGGAGCGCGGCGGCGGCCAGCCCCGTGCCCGTGGCCGCCAGGAGCACGGCGCGGGTGCGTCGCCGTGCCGAGGCGTCCGGGCGACCCCGACGGGTGGGCGGGACGTGCCGGAGGAGCGGCAGCAGCACGGTGAAGGCCGCAAGGGTGAGCACGGGGACCGCGAGGAAGACCCACCGCCAGCTCGCGGCGTCCGCGACCGTGCCCGCGATCGCGGGGCCGACCAGGCCGGGAACCACCCAGGCGGCGGCGAACGCGGCGAAGAACCGGGGCTGGCGGGCGGCGGGGACCATCGACCCCACCAGCACGTACAGCGGGACCATCAGCAGCCCGGCCCCGAAGCCCTGGACGGCGCGTCCGACGGCGAGGAGCGCCATCGTCGGCGCCAGGCCGGCCGCCACGAGGCCTGCGCAGAACAGGAGGACACCCGCGAGGAGCGAGCCGCGCGGACCGCGGGCGTCGGACCACGCTCCGCTGACCGCCGTGGCCACGAGCTGGGCCGCGAGCGGAGCGCCGGCGGCGACTGCGTAGAGGTGCAGTCCGCCGAGGTCCTCCACGACCACCGGCATGACCGTCGCCACCGCGAGCGCCTCGAACGCGGCGAGGGTGATGAGGGTGACCGAGGCGACCAGGAGCAGCCGGACCACCTGCGGTTGCTGCTCGACCTCGGCAGGGGCGGTCCGGGCCGCTGCGCCGCCGGAGGACGCGGCCGCCACGTCGGGGCTGTCCTGGGCGCTCACGACCTAGATCATCGTCGACGACGGCACGCCGCGGCCATCGGACAGCGCCCCGCCCCGCCGCCCCCGACCGATCAGCCTGTCCCGTGCCGCCCGGGCAGGGCCGAGCGGGCGGGGCCGAGCGGGCGGGGCCTGGCCCGGCGGGGCCAACCGGATCGGCGGGCAACTAGGATCGACCACGCGCCCGCCCGTCTCGCGGTGCGCGTCGTCGATCGGAAGGACCCCTGTGCTCCGCACACACACCGCCGGCTCCCTGCGCGCCGGTGACATCGGACAGACCGTCACCCTCACCGGATGGGTGGACCGCCGGCGCGACCACGGCGGGGTCGCCTTCATCGACCTGCGCGACGCCTCCGGGATCTCACAGGTGGTCATCCGGGACGAGGACGTCGCGCACGAGCTGCGCGCGGAGTTCGTCCTCCAGGTGACCGGCGAGGTCTCCGCGCGGCCCGAGGGCAACGCGAACCCGAACCTCCCGACGGGCGAGATCGAGGTCATCGCGAACGACGTCGTCGTCCTCAACGCCGCGGCGCCCCTGCCGTTCCAGGTGTCCGAGCACGCGGAGGACGCCGGCCAGGTCGGCGAGGAGGCGCGCCTGAAGTACCGCTACCTCGACCTGCGCCGCAAGGCCCCCGCCCACGCGCTGCGCCTGCGCGCGAAGGTCAACCAGGCCGCGCGTCGGGTGCTGGACGAGCAGGACTTCGTCGAGATCGAGACGCCGACCCTGACCCGGTCCACCCCCGAGGGCGCGCGCGACTTCCTCGTGCCGGCCCGCCTGTCGCCGGGGAGCTGGTACGCCCTCCCGCAGTCGCCGCAGCTGTTCAAGCAGCTGCTCATGGTCGCCGGCATGGAGCGCTACTACCAGATCGCCCGCTGCTACCGCGACGAGGACTTCCGGGCCGACCGCCAGCCCGAGTTCACCCAGCTCGACGTCGAGATGAGCTTCGTGGACCAGGACGACGTCATCGCCGTCGCCGAGGAGGTCCTGGCCGAGCTCTGGAAGCTCATCGACCACGAGATCCCGCGCCCGATCGCCCGCATGACGTACCACGAGGCGATGGAGAAGTACGGCACGGACAAGCCGGACCTGCGCTTCGGCCTGGAGCTGACCGACCTGACGGAGTTCTTCAGGGACACCCCCTTCCGGGTGTTCCAGAACCCGTACGTGGGCGCCGTGGTCATGCCCGGCGGCGCCTCCCAGCCGCGCCGCACGTTCGACGCGTGGCAGGAGTGGGCCAAGCAGCGCGGCGCCAAGGGCCTCGCATACGTGACCGTCGGCGAGGACGGCACCCTCGGGGGCCCGGTCGCCAAGAACATCTCCGACGCCGAGCGCGAGGGCCTGGCCGCCGCCGTCGGCGCGAAGCCGGGTGACTGCGTCTTCTTCGCCGCCGGCCGCGCCTCGGACGCCCGCGCCCTGCTCGGAGCGGCCCGCCTGGAGATCGGCCGCCGTGTGGGCCTGATCGACGAGGACGCGTGGTCCTTCGTGTGGGTCGTCGACGCCCCCCTGTTCAAGCCCACGGGGGAGGACGACGACGTCGCCCTCGGCCACAGCGCGTGGACGGCGGTCCACCACGCCTTCACCTCCCCGACGCCGGAGTGGATCGACCGCTTCGAGGAGTCCCCGGGCGAGGCGCTCGCCTACGCGTACGACATCGTGTGCAACGGCAACGAGATCGGCGGCGGGTCGATCCGTATCCACAGCCGCGACGTCCAGGAGCGCGTGTTCGCGGTCATGGGCATCGGCGAGGCCGAGGCGCAGGAGAAGTTCGGCTTCCTCCTCGACGCGTTCAAGTTCGGCGCCCCGCCGCATGGCGGCATCGCCTTCGGCTGGGACCGCATCGTCTCGCTGCTCACGCACTCCGACTCGATCCGCGACGTCATCGCCTTCCCGAAGTCGGGCGGCGGTTACGACCCGCTGACGCAGGCGCCCGCGCCGATCACCGCGCAGCAGCGCAAGGAGGCCGGGGTGGACGCGCGTCCCAAGCAGGACGAGGCACAGGGCAGCGCGGTGAAGCAGGCCGCGCCCGCACGGTGACCCACGTCCGTGAACCGGGTGCGGCGGCTCCGGCCGCCGCACCCGGCCCGGCAATGCCCGGCCCGGCAGTGCCCGGCCCGGCAGTGCCCGGCCCGGCAGTGCCCGGCCCGGCAGTGCCCGGCCCGGCAGTGCCCGGCCCCGCAGCGCCCGGCCCGGCACGCTCGTCGGCGGGCGCCCCGCCCGCGGGCGACTGGCCGTTCCTCCGTGCGAACGCCCACCGCTGGGTGCCGCTCGAGCGCTGGGAGGACCACGGCGCCGCCGCGGTGCTGCTGCCCCGCGGGTCCGGGCGCTCGCTGGTCGGCGTGGGGGAGCCGGCGCACCTGGCGGACCTCCTCGCCGGCGGTCCGCTCCGTGGCGCCCGGCTCTCCGCCGACGTCGAGCACGTCATGCTCACGCGCGGCACCTGGCCGCACCTGCCCGGCAGTGCTCGCGGGGCGCTCGAACCCGGCCGGCCGTGGGACTGGCTCGTCGCGGACGTCGCGCCGCGCACGATGCTCGGCGAGGAGCGCGTCGGCGAGCTGTCCGGTCCGGACCGGCTCGACCGGGTCTACGCCTGCCTCGACGCGGGCTATCCCGAGCGTGGCAGGCGGCCCCACGACGAGGAGCTGACCTGGTGGGGCTTCGCCGGTGACGACGGCGAGCTCGCCGGGGTCGCGGGCGCCGACGTCCCGCCGGTGCACGCCAGGGCCGGCGGCGCCGGCGTGCACCTCGAGGCCGTCACGGTGCTCCCGACCCGGCGCCGCAGCGGGGTCGCGGCCGCCATGACCGCGGCGCTGACCCGGTGGGGCCTCGGCGTCGGCCCGCTCGTGCACCTGGGCATCTGGGCCGACAACGACGCCGCACGCCACCTCTACACCTCGCTGGGGTTCACGGTCGGGCATCGCGTCGAGAACCTGCGGGTCGTGGCATGAGCTGGCGCAGCGCACCCGCCGCCCAGACCGGGAACCCGACCGGACACCGGACTGCTCGACGGACCGGGCAGCCGACCGGGCACCCGGCCGAGCCCCCGACCGGGCACCCGGCCGAGCCCCCGACCGGGCGACGGACCGGGCGACGGACCGGGCACCCGACCGGGCGCCGCCAGGTTCTCGTCGGAACGGTCGCCCTCGCCGCAGCCGCCCTGTGCGCCGCCTGCACCTCGTCCGTGCCCGCCTCGGGTCCGGCCCCGGCCGTGACGCCCGCCCCGACGTCGGCCCCGTCCCCGACGGCGCCACCCGAGCCCGAGAACCCGTGGGGGCCCACAGCGGCCGAGGTCGCCCTCGCGACCGCCGACGCGGCCGAGCTGAGCGACGAGGAGGTGGCCGGGCAGGTGATCGTCGGGCGCCTGCACGGCACCGACCCCGCCACCGCCGAGCAGCTCGTCATGGACCTGCACCTGGCCGGCGTGATGATCACCGGCGCCTCCGTGGCGTCCCTCGAGCAGGTCCGGAGCCTCGGCGCCGGTGTGCAGGACGCCGTCGCCGCCTCCGGCCGCGACTGGCCCGCCATCGTGAGCACCGACAACGAGGGCGGCCTCGTCCAGCGCATGTCCGGGGCGGTCGGGCCGTGGACGTCGTTCCCGTCCTTCGCCGTGGCCGGGGAGGTGGCGGCGGCCGGGGAGCCCTGGCTCGTCCGCGACGCGCACACCGCGATGGCGCGCGAGCTGCGCGCCTCCGGCGTGACCGTCAACTGGGCGCCCGTCGCGGACGTCACGGTGCCCGGGCAGGACGTCACCATCGGCTCCCGGGCTGCGGGGTCGGACCCCGCCACGGTGGGTGCCGCCGTCGTCCCGGCGGTCCGCGGGCTCCTGGCGGGCGGGATCCTGCCCGCGGTCAAGCACTTCCCGGGCCACGGGTCCCTGACCACCGACTCCCACCTCGCCCTGCCGGTCCACGAGGCCGGGGCCGGGCACCTCGCCGCCACCGAGCTGCCGCCGTTCGCCGAGGCGGTCGAGGCCGGTGTGCCGATGGTCATGGTGGCGCACGTCGACGTCCCCGCCTGGGACCCCGGGGTCCCTGCGTCGCTGTCCCCGGAGGCGTACCGCGTGCTGCGCGAGGAGCTCGAGTTCGCCGGGGTGACGGTGACCGACAGCCTCGGCATGGGGGCCCTGGCCCAGATCGGCGACCCGGGCGAGGTCGCCGTCGCTGCGCTGCGGGCTGGCGCCGACCTGCTGCTCAACCCCGCGGACAACGCCGTCGCCCACGCCGGGGTCGTCGCCGCGCTCCGGGACGGCACGCTCGAACGTGCCAGGGTCGACGAGGCCGCGGGCCGGGTCATCGCGATGATGCGGCACCAGTCCGAGCTCGCCGAGGCCGCCGGGCCGCCGGGGGCGGTCGGCGACGGCGCCGCGGCGGCCGAGGCCCTGGTGGCCGCCGCGTACTGACGCAGGTTCCGCTCGCCGCCGCTTGCTGACGTGGGTTCCGCTCGCCGTCTCGGTGGCCGCGGGCGCCGTCACCCGCTTCAATGTGCGGATGGCCCGCTACCTCGAGATCCACCCGCAGGACCCCCAGCCGCGACTGGTCGCCCAGGCGGTCGAGGTGGTGCGCCGCGGCGGGCTGATCGCCTACCCCACGGACTCCGGGTACGCCGTCGGCTGCGCCCTGGGGAACAAGGAAGGGCTGGACCGGATCAAGCTGATGCGCCGCCTCGACGACAAGCACCACTTCACGCTCGTGTGCCGGGACTTCGCCCAGCTCGGCCAGTTCGTCATCGTCGACAACGCGGTGTTCCGGCTCATCAAGTCGGCGACCCCGGGCCCGTACACCTTCATCCTCCGCGGCACGCAGGAGGTTCCGCGCCGCCTGCTCCACCCGAAGAAGCACACGGTCGGGGTGCGCATCCCCGACCACCGCACCACGCAGGCCCTGCTCGCGGAGCTGGGCGAGCCGCTGCTCTCCAGCACGCTGATCCTGCCCGGGCAGGAGACGCCGATGACGGAGGGCTGGATGGTCAAGGAGGAGCTCGAGGGTCTGCTCGACGTGATCGTGGACTCCGACGTCGACTCGTCCGAGCCGACCACGGTGGTGGACCTGACGTCGGGCACGCCCGAGGTCCTGCGCACCGGCGCGGGGGACCCCTCACGCTTCGCCTGACCCGACGGCGCGCGTTCAGCCCTCGTCCGGGCCGGCGGACAGCCGGTCCGGGGCGACCGGCTCACGTGCCGGGGCCTCGAGCTGCTGCTCGAACCACAGCGCCTGGGCGGCGAGGAGCATCGCCACCAGCAGGAAGGCGTGCGCCAGGGGACCCGGGTCACCGTCGGCGAGCGCCCGGACGGCCACGAGCGCGGCGAGCACGGACAGCAGCGCGAGCGCGCGGACGAGGCGTCTGCGGCTCCGGCGCGCGTGCCGTCCTGGTGTGACGTCGTCGTCCATCTCTCCCGTCCGCGTTGCGCACGAGTGTGGTGAACGCCGACCGTACCCGCCGGGGCCCCGGGGCGCCGGTCGAAACCGGGTCGCCGCCGCCTCAGCCCACCGGCACGCGCGGCCGGACGAGCTCGAGGGCGTGCGCCGCGGCCCGGTCGGCGCCGGCGAGGAGGGGCGACGGCGTGCCCGGGGTCGCCCCGATCGCCGAGCCCGGCTGGACGTCGCCCGCCGGGATGCCGAGCACCACGACGCGTTCGTCGGCGACGCCGGCCGCGTCCAGCAGCAGGTAGCGGTCCGCGCTGACGTCCAGGGACCGCGTCGTCACCGACCCACCGTCCGGTGCCCGGCGCGTGTGCAGGCGGGCGCGGCCGGAGTCGAGCAGGCTGCGCAGCAGGGGGTCGTGGGTGATGTCGACATGGCCCTTGGACATGCGCGTCTCGGCGAACGCCCGCGCGCCGTGCACGCGGCCCCGGACGGCGGAGCGCGCGACGAACGCGCCGCCCTCGACGGTGACGGTCATCTCCTCGCCGACGAGCTCGACGACGCCGGCCTCCACCAGCGCCAGGAGCTGCGCCGTCCGCTCGGGCGGCGGGCCGGAGGCGAGCGCCAGCCCGAGGGCGTCGAACCAGCCCTGGACGTCGGTCGCGACCGACCGGGCGTCGATCGCTCCGGCGCTCACCAGCCGGCCCACCTGCACACGCAGGGCGGCAAACGCACGGTTGACCGCCGCGCGAGGGCTGAGCAACGGACTGGTGATCGAGTCCAGCTCGGCGGCCCGCCAGCGCTCGACCCAGGCGTCCCACTCCGCACCGTCGGGCCGGACGACGTCCGGCCGGTCGAGGCGGGTGACGTCGATCCACCACTCGGGGTCGGCGAGCTCCTGGACCACACCGTTGAGGTCCTCCAGCGGCACCCCGGTGAGCCGGTCGACGAGCTCGCCGGTGCTCGCGGCACGGACCGCGGAGGGGCGTCGCTCGAGCAGGGTCGCCAGGTGCGCGAGGACCAGCTCGCGGGCGAGCTGGGGCCAGAGGTCTGCGGCGAAGTCCTGGCCGGGCACGCGGGCCGCCTCGTCGAACCAGTCCGGGGTGGCGATCCTGGGGAGGTAACGCGGCGGGAGGGCGCCGTAGAACGACTTGCTGCGGTACGGCAGGCCGCGGCGCGACCCGACGAGCAGGTGCGGCTCCCGGCCGGACGGGACGTACGTCAGGTCGAACGGCGTCGCCCCGGCCACGAACCGTCCTCCGCGCCCGGCGGTGAGCTGGGCGACGACGTCGAAGAAGTTGGCCCCGAGGCCGGCGACCAGCACGTGCTCGCCCTCGGGCAGGACGGACCAGTCCCGCTCGGCCGGCATGCCGGGTTCCACGTAGACCAGCCCGTGCTCGGCGGCGGCGTCGGCGAGGGCCTGGGTCCGGGCGGACCGCCGGCCCTGGACCATGCCCTGCGCCAGCACCACGACCCTGCCCCGAAGGGTCCGGCCGTCGGCGAGGCGCACCACCCGGGAGGGCCCCTCGGCGGCGACGTCGACGACGGTCCCCACGACCTCGGTGACCTGCACCCGGCCGCGGGCGACGACGGCGGCCAGCTGCTCACGGAAGTAGACACCCTGCAGGCGGCGGGTGGGGTAGGACCACGGACGCAGGTCGCGCAGCTCCTCGGCCACCCAGGCCGGCCGGTCCGCGGGCGCCTCCGGCGAGGCCGCCCAGGCGACGAGGTCCGGGCCGGGCGTGACGGGACCGTCCATCGGGGTCGAGTCGTCGGGGTAGACGGTGGTGTGCGCGGCGTAGGTGTTGTTCAGGAAGTGCGGCGTCTGGTCGGTGCGCCACGTGGCGCCCGCGCCGACCTCCACCGCGTCCACCAGGGCGACGCGCAGCGGGTCGGGCCCCTCGTGCCGGGCCGTGAGCCGTTCGACCACCGAGACGCCGCGCGGCCCCCCGCCGACCACGACGACGTCATGCACGTCCGCACCGCCCTGCGCACCCGCGCCGTCGGGGGAGGTGTGGGTGTGCTGCTGCCCGACCAGGTCGGTGCTCAGGCTCATCGGTGCTTCCGCTCGCTGGGTGTGGCTGGGGTGAGACCGACAGGGCCGGCACGTTCCACCCTCGTGGCCCTCCCCGGGCCCGCACAAAGCGCCCCGGGCGGGATCTCACCATGAGGACAGCGCACGTCCGCCGTCGGCGGGCGCGTCAGGGCACCGGGCGACGCGCGTCGTAGGCCAGGAAGCCCCGCTGCCACCGGGCGAGCGCGACGACGGCGAGCACCGAGGCGGCCCCGCCCGGGGCGTTGACCCGCAGTCGGGTCAGGACCGGCAGGTCAGTGGACGATCCTGAACTTCTCGTAGACCCGCCGCATCGGCGCGGGCGCCCACCAGTTCCACCGGCCCAGGAGGGTCATGGTGGCGGGCACGAGCAGCATCCGCACGAGCGTGGCGTCGACGAGCACGGTCACGGCCAGCGCGACGCCCGCCTGCTTGATGACGATGAGCTCGCCGGTGATGAACCCGGCGAAGACCGCGACCATGATCAGCGCGGCGGAGGTGATGATGCGGCCCGAGCGCTGCAGGCCCCGCTCGACGGCCTCGTCGTTGGTGCTGCCCGCGTCCCAGTACTCCTTGATGCGCGAGAGCAGGAAGACCTCGTAGTCCATGGCCAGGCCGAAGCCGAAGGCCACGGCGATCGCCACCACGTAGGACTCCAGGCCCTCGACCGGGGTGAAGCCGAGCAGGCCGGTGAGGTGCCCGCCCTGGAAGATCCACACGGTCACGCCGAGGGAGGCCGCCAGCGAGAGGAGGTTGACCACCAGGGCCTTGAGCGGGACGAGCACCGAGCCGGTCATGAGGAAGAGCAGGACGAAGATCGCGAGGACGACGACGGCGCCGGCCACCGGGAGCCCCTCGACCAGGGAGTCGTTGAAGTCCAGCTGGGTCGCCGCCTGACCGGTCACGAATGTGTCGTAGCCCGGGTCCAGCGCCCGGACCTCCTTCACGGCCGCCGTCGCCTCGTCGCCCGCGGCGTCGTCGACGTCGAGGAAGACCGGCAGCACGGTGTGGTCGCCGGAGGCGGCTGGCTCGCCGACGATCTCGACGGCGGCGACGGCGGAGACGTCCTCGCGCAGCTGGGCCACCTCGCCCGGTGCTGCGTCCGCCACCACGACGATCTCGGGCGTGCGCGAGCCGGGGTAGTCCTCCGCGAGGGCCGCGATGTAGTCGCGCTGGTCGGAGTCCTCCGGCAGCAGCTCGGTGGTCGCGCTGCGCATCGACAGTCCCAGCACGGGGGAGGCGAGCACCACCAGGACCGCCAGCGAGCCGAGCATGAACGCCCAGGGGTGGGCGTGCACGCGGCGGGCCAGGCGGGAGAACATGCCGTCGCGCGGCGCGACGTCGCCCAACCCGCGCACGAGGACCCGCAGGCCGGGGACGCGGGAGAGGACCGAGGGCTTGCGCATGCGGTCGCCGAGCAGCAGCAGGATCGCGGGGACGAGCGTCACGGCGCACGCGACGGCCAGCAGCACCGACGCGATTCCGGCGACGGCGATCGCCTTGAGCACCTCGGGGCGCATCAGCAGCAGGCCGGCGATCGAGAACGCGACCGTCAGGGCGGAGAAGACGACCGTCCGCCCCGCGGTCGCCACGGTCGTGCGGACCGCCTCGATGAGCACGGGGTCGTGCCCCGGCCGCCGGCGGCGCCGCGCCCTGACCGCCGTCGGGAGGGCGGCGGGCTCGACGTCGCCGAGCCGGTGCAGCTCCTCGCGGTAGCGCGAGACGACCAGCAGGCCGTAGTCGATCGACAGCGCCATGCTCATGACGGTGATGACGTTGACCACGAAGGAGTCGACGTCCACCGAGTAGGTGAGCGCCAGGAGGATCCCGAGGCCGCCGACGATGGAGACGACGGCGCCGACGATCGGCAGGCCGGCGGCGAGGAACCCGCCGAACACCACCACCATGATGAGCAGGGCCAGCGGGATGGCGAACGCCTCGCCGCTGACCAGGTCCTCCTGGACCTGCTCGACGATCGAGTCGGCGATCAGCGGGGTGGAGCTGACGATGCCCTCCGCGCCGGGCGCGACGTCCGCCAGGTCGCCGGGCACCTGACGGAGCCGCTCGACGACGGCGTCGTGCGCGCTCTCCTCGGCGCCGTCGTCGAGCGCCTCCTCGAGCACCACCGCCATGAGGAAGCCGTCCCGGTCGGCCGAGACGAGCCCGGCGGCGGCGGGGTTCGCCAGCCCCTGGGGCAGGACGAACGGGTCGACCACGGAGGCGACGCCGTCGATCTCGGCCAGGTCCGCCCGTGCCGGGTCGAGCGCCGCCGTCAGCTCCGGGACCGCCGCCTGGTCGGTGAGGTCGGCGCCCCGGACGACGAGGGAGATCTGCGGCCCGCCCTCACCCTCCTCGTCGAGGATCTCCTGGGCGCGCGCGCTCTCCGAGCCGGGAACGACCGGGGCGCCGGTCTGCAGCCGTTCGAAGAGACCCTGGCCGGCGAACCCGGTCAGCGCCGCGACGCCGGAGAAGAGGGCGAGCACGACCCAGCCGACGATGACGGTGCGCGGGTGCCGGGTCACAAGCCGGCCGATCAGGGCGAACACACCGTCCAGTTTCCCATCCCGCGGCGCTCCTCCGGCACGAGGGCGCCGCGCCGGCCCGCGACCCCGTCCGGCGAGGAGGGCGCCGCGCCAGCCTGCGACCCCGTCCGGCGAGGAGGGCGCCGCGCCGAGCCGCGACTCCGACCGGCGAGCCGGGCGGAGCCGCACCCGACCGCCGTCGAGAGCCGGGCGGTGGGGAGGACCACCGCGACGGCCCGACTAGCCTGGACCGGTGGATCTCTTCGAGGCGGCCGGAGCCGACGACGCGGGCGTGCCCGCCGTCCGGCAGGGTGCGCCGCTCGCCGTGCGCATGCGCCCGGCCACCCTGGACGAGGTGCTCGGGCAGGACCACCTCCTCGAGCCGGGCTCGCCGCTGCGCCGCCTGGTGGAGCCGGTCCCGGAGGGACGACGGCGGATCGCGCCGTCGTCCGTGGTGCTGTGGGGCCCGCCGGGCACCGGCAAGACCACCCTCGCCTACCTCGTCGCGCACGGCTCGGGCCGGCGCTTCACCGAGCTGTCCGCCGTCACGGCCGGCGTGAAGGACGTCCGCGGCGTCGTCGAGGACGCCCGGCGCCGCCTCGTCACCTCGGGGGAGGAGACCGTCCTCTTCATCGACGAGGTCCACCGCTTCTCCAAGACCCAGCAGGACGCCCTGCTGCCGTCCGTGGAGAACCGGTGGGTCACCCTGGTGGCCGCCACCACGGAGAACCCCAGCTTCTCGGTCATCTCGCCGCTGCTGTCCCGCTCGCTCCTGCTCACGCTGCGCCCGCTCGCGGAGGAGCACGTGCGCTCCCTGGTCGCACGGGCGCTGACCGACGAGCGCGGGCTCGGCGGCGCCCTCACGCTCGACGACGACGCCGCCGACCACCTCGTCCGCCTCGCCGGCGCGGACGCCCGCAAGGCGCTCACGATCCTCGAGGCCGCCGCTGGGTCCGCGGAGGCGGCCGGCGAGGAAGCGATCACCCTGGAGTCGGTCGAGCGGGCCATCGACGTCGCCGCCGTGCGTTACGACCGGGCCGGCGACCAGCACTACGACGTCATCTCCGCCTTCATCAAGTCCATGCGGGGCTCCGACGTCGACGCGGCCCTGCACTACCTGGCCCGGATGGTCGTGGCGGGGGAGGACCCGCGGTTCATCGCGCGGCGCATCGTCATCGCCGCGGCGGAGGACGTCGGGATGGCGGACCCGTCCGCCTTGCAGACGGCGGTGGCCGCCGCGCAGGCCGTGTCGCTCATCGGGATGCCGGAGGCGCGGATCATCCTCGCCGAGGCGGTCGTGCACGTGGCGACCGCGCCCAAGTCCAACGCCGCGTACAAGGCGGTCGACGCCGCCATCGCCGACGTGCGCGCGGGCAAGGTCGCGCCCGTCCCGGCGCACCTGCGCGACGCCCACTACGCCGGGGCCGAGGGCCACGGCCACGGGCTCGGCTACGTCTACTCACACGACCAGCCGCACGGCATCGCGGCGCAGCAGTACGCCCCCGACGACCTGGTCGACGCCCGCTACTACCGCCCCACCGGTCACGGTCACGAGCGCGAGATCACAGCGCGCCTGGAGCGCATCAGGCAGCTGCTCGGCCGGTAGATGCTAGGCTTTTCCGGTTGCCCGCGCTCTGGTGCGGGCGCTCCCCTGGGGTCATGGCCATCGGGTCGACCCCGCGCCGGGCGGCAACCGCCGTCGCCGGTGTGAC
Organism: Georgenia daeguensis; assembly: GCF_039537705.1. Taxonomy (NCBI): domain Bacteria; kingdom Bacillati; phylum Actinomycetota; class Actinomycetes; order Allobogoriellales; family Allobogoriellaceae; genus Georgenia; species Georgenia daeguensis. The sequence goes on along the minus strand of NZ_BAABBA010000002.1, from coordinate 27,029 downwards.
GTCACAACGACAGGAAGTCAACAAGACATGGCAGTGAGCCGCACGCGCCGTCAGGTGCGCCTTTCCCGCGCCCTGGGCATCGCCCTGACCCCCAAGGCCGTCAAGTACTTCGAGAAGCGGCCGTACGGCCCCGGTGAGCACGGCCGCGCCCGTCGCCGCACCGAGTCCGACTACGCCGTCCGTCTCAAGGAGAAGCAGCGTCTCCGCGCGCAGTACGGCATCCGCGAGGCACAGCTCCAGCGCGTCTTCGAGGAGGCCCGCCGCGAGCAGTTCCTGACCGGTGAGTCCCTCGTCGAGCTGCTCGAGATGCGCCTCGACGCGCTCGTCCTGCGCTCGGGCTTCGCCCGTACCATCGCCCAGGCCCGCCAGGCCGTCGTGCACCGCCACATCCTCGTGGACGGCAAGCTCGTCGACCGCCCCTCCTTCCGCGTCAAGCCCGGCCAGGTCATCCAGGTCAAGCCGAAGTCCCAGGCCACCGTGCCGTTCCAGGTCGCCGCTGCCGGCGCCCACCGCGACGTGCTGCCCAACGTGCCGGCCTACCTCGACGTCCAGGTCGAGAAGCTGCGCGCCGAGCTGGTCCGCCGCCCGAAGCGCGCCGAGGTCCCCGTGACCTGCAACGAGCAGCTGGTCGTCGAGTACTACTCGCGCTGACCTGATCTCGTCCCACCGCTGCGCCCCGGGCAGCCGGCTCACCACGCCGGTTCCCGGGGCGTCGCCGTGAAGAGGGTAGATTCCTCCAGGCGGCGTCGGCCCAGGTGGGGCCGCACGCCGGGTCTGACCCTCGTCCTCAAGGAGCCCTTATGTCCGTCGGTGACATCGCCGGCCTGATCGCTGCGATCGCGTTCGTGGCGCTGGTGATCTTCCTCGCCGTGCCCCTGCTCAAGCTCGGCAAGGTCCTCGACGAGGCCCGCGGCACCGTCCGGCAGCTCACCGAGCACACCCTCCCCGCGATCGACGAGGCCGCCCAGACGATCCGGGCGACCAACGGTCAGCTCGAGAAGGTCGACACCATCACCACCTCGGCCGCGCAGGTCACCGAGGACGTCTCCGCGCTCACCACGCTGGTCTCGGCCACCGTCGGCGGGCCGCTCATCAAGCTGTCCGCGTTCTCCTACGCCGTCCGCAGCGTCCTGGGCGGGAAGGGACGGGAGCGATGAACCCCAGGGTGCTCCTCGGCGTCGGCCTTCTCGGCGTCACGCTCGCCGGCACCGCGATCCTGCTCGCCGCGGGCCGTGCGCCGTCGGTCCTGGACCGTCTGCGCGCCCTGCCCGAGGACTTCGCCGCCGCCTACCGGCAGCGTGAGGCCGAGCTGCGCGCCGCCCTCATCCCCGACGATGACGCCGTCGCGGCCGCCCGGGCAGACGTCGTCGCCCGCCGGTCCACCGGCCGTGGCTTCGGCGCGGTCCCGGCCGGCACCCACGCCGCTCCGGCCGGCGCCCACGCCGCTCCGGCCGGCACCCACGCCGCTCCGGCCGGCACCCACGCTGGCCCGACGGGCGCCGTCAGCCCGGCCGACGCCGGGGACGACCTGCCCTACGCGTTCTGAGCCGGCGTCGTCGCCTCCGACCCCCCGGCGGACCACCGCCACCCGCGGTGACCTCCGGCTCCGACCGGCAACCTGCCGCCACCCGCCACCCGCCCCACTGACCCGAGGAAACATGCGCACCGCCGAGATCCGCACCCGCTGGCTGGACTACTTCGCCAAGAACGACCACCAGGTCGTGCCGAGCGCGTCGCTGGTCTCGCCGGACCCCTCGATCCTGTTCACGATCGCCGGCATGGTGCCCTTCATCCCCTACATCGTGGGCACGGAGAAGGCGCCGTGGCCGCGGGCCGCCAGCGTGCAGAAGTGCATCCGCACCAACGACATCGAGAACGTCGGCAAGACCACCCGCCACGGCACCTTCTTCCAGATGTGCGGCAACTTCTCGTTCGGGGACTACTTCAAGCAGGGCGCCATCGACTACGCCTGGGAGCTGCTGACCGGCTCGCAGGACGACGGCGGCTACGGCCTCGACGGCGACCGCCTCTGGGTGACGATCTGGGACCAGGACGCCGAGGCCCGTGACGCCCTGGCCAAGGTCGGCGTCGACCCGGCCCACATCGTGCGCCTGCCGCGCGAGGAGAACTTCTGGGACACCGGCCAGCCCGGGCCCGCGGGCCCGTGCGCCGAGTTCCACTACGACCGCGGCCCCAAGTACGGTCCCGACGCCGAGGGCGGCACCGTCGACCCGGGCGGCGACCGCTACCTCGAGGTGTGGAACCTGGTCTTCGACCAGTACCTGCGCGGGGAGGGCCGGGGCAAGGACTACCCGCTCCTCGGCGAGCTCGAGAGCAAGGCCATCGACACCGGCCTCGGCCTCGAGCGCGTGGCGTACCTGCTCCAGGGCAAGGAGAACATGTACGAGATCGACGAGGTCTTCCCCGTCATCTCGGCCGCCGAGCAGCTCTCCGGCAAGACCTACACCCTCGGCGCGAACAGCCAGGCCCCCGACGACGTGCGCCTGCGCGTGGTGGCCGACCACGTGCGCTCCGCGCTGATGCTCATCGGCGACGGCGTCCGCCCCGCGAACGACGGCCGCGGCTACGTCCTGCGCCGGCTGATCCGCCGCGCGGTCCGCTCCATGCGTCTGCTCGGCGTCGACGAGCCGAGCCTGCCCTCCCTGCTGCCCGTCTCCAGGGACGCGATGAAGGCGTCCTACCCCAACATCGAGGCCGACTTCGACCGGATCTCCCAGGTCGCCTACGAGGAGGAGGAGGCGTTCCGCCGCACCCTCGTCTCGGGCACCACGATCCTGGACACCGCCGTCGCCAAGGCGAAGCAGGCCTCGACCAAGGCGCCGGTCCTCGGCGGCAGGGAGGCGTTCACCCTCCACGACACCTACGGCTTCCCGATCGACCTCACCCTCGAGATGGCGGCCGAGCACGGCGTGAGCGTGGACGAGGCCGGCTTCCGCGAGCTGATGGACGAGCAGCGCCAGCGCGCCCGCGCCGACGCGCTCGCCAAGAAGACCGGCCACGTCGACACCTCGCTCTACGCGGACCTGCAGGAGCGCCTCGGCGGCCCGGTGCAGTTCCTCGGCTACACCGACGCGACGGCGGAGGCCCGCCTCGTCGGCCTGCTCGTCGACGGCCGGCCCGCCCCGACCGCCGCGGCGCCGGCGGACGTCGAGATCGTCCTGGACCGCACCCCGTTCTACGCCGAGGCGGGCGGGCAGCTCGCGGACCAGGGCACCATTGCATTCGAGGGCGGGGCGATCGTCGACGTCGCGGACGTCCAGGCGCCCATCAAGGGCCTCTCGGTCCACCGCGGCCGCCTCACCGAGGGCACGCTGACCCTCGACGAGAAGGGCGTGGCGGCGATCGACACCGCGCGCCGCAAGGCCATCGCGCGCGCCCACACCGCCACCCACATGGTGCACAAGGCGCTGCACGAGCACCTCGGCGACCAGGCCACCCAGGCGGGCTCGGAGAACGCCCCGTCCCGGCTCCGGTTCGACTTCCGGCACGGCTCGGCCGTTCCCGGCGACGTGCTGAACGAGATCGAGGAGCGGGTCAACACCCAGCTCGCGGAGAACCTCGAGGTCACCGACGCCATCATGGACATCGACGAGGCCCGCGCCGCCGGCGCGATGGCGCTCTTCGGCGAGAAGTACGGCCGGCGGGTGCGCGTCGTCTCCATCGGCGGCGACTGGTCCAAGGAGCTCTGCGGTGGCACCCACGTCTCCGCCACCGGTGCGCTCGGCCTCGTCACCCTGCTGGGCGAGGCGTCCATCGGTTCGGGCGTGCGGCGCGTGGACGCCCTCGTCGGGGCCGGCGCCTACGGCTTCCAGGCCAAGGAGCACGCGCTCGTCAGCCAGGTCACGGGGATCGTCGGCGGCCGTCCGGACGAGCTGCCCGAGCGGGTCGACGCGCTCATGAACCGGCTCAAGGCCGCGGAGAAGGAGCTGGCGGCCCTCCGCCAGGGCCAGCTCCTCGCCGCCGCCGGCCGGGTCGCCGACGCCGCGGAGGCGGTCGGTCCCACCCGCGTCGTGACCCACGACGCCGGTGAGGTCGCCTCGGCGGACGACCTGCGTACCCTCGCCCTCGACGTGCGGGCCCGGCTGGGCGACTCCGCCCCCGCCGTCGTCGCGGTCGGCGGGGTGGCCAAGGGCAGGCCCGCCGTGGTCGTCGCCACGAACCCCACCGCCCGCGAGGCGGGGGTGCGGGCCGGCGCCCTCGTGAAGATCGCCGCGACCACTCTCGGCGGCGGCGGAGGCGGCAAGGACGACGTCGCCCAGGGCGGCGGGACCGACGCGGCCGCTCTCGGGAAGGCGCTGGACGCGGTCCGGGGCGAGGTCGCGACCCTGGTGGGCGCATGACCGACGCACCGACGACGGGCGGGACGCCCGCGCCGGACGGGTTCGATCCGGCCCGGGCCGTGCCGCCCGGCGCCGAGACAGCCGGCGCTCAGCCTGCCGGGGACGTCACGCCGGCCCTGCGCCGCGGCGTGCGCCTCGGGATCGACGTCGGCACGGTCCGCGTCGGGGTGGCCCGGTGCGACGCCGCGGGCATCCTCGCGCTCCCCGTCCGCACCGTCGCCCGCCGCAAGGACGGTGGCGACGTCGGTGAGATCGCCGACCTCGTGCGCGAGCACGAGGCGATGGAGGTGCTGGTGGGCCTGCCGCGCAGCCTGTCCGGCGCCGAGGGGAAGTCGGCTCAGGCGGCTCGCGGGTACGCTGTGCGGGTCGCGGCGGCCGTCGACCCCGTCCCGGTACGGCTGGTCGACGAAAGGCTGACCACCGTCAGCGCCCACCAGGCGCTGCACGCCTCCGGCCGGCCCGGCCGGCGGCACCGTGAGGTGGTCGACCAGGTCGCCGCGGTGATGATCGTGGAACAGGCCCTCGAGATCGAGAGACGCTCCGGGACGCCTGCCGGCGAGGTTGTCCGCCCGCAGGCACCGGCGAAGGACGGAGAGCACGGGTGAACGACCTCTTCCAGGGCGCGCAGGTGCAGGAGGAGCACGTCGAGCCCCGCCGGGAGCGGCGGGAGCACCGCCGCGCCCGCGAGGCCCGGCGTCGCCAGCGGCGACGTCGTTCGCTGATCGTCATGACGATCGCCGTCGTGCTGGTCGCCGCCCTCTCGGTCTGGGCGTTCCCGAAGGTGCGCGACGCCATCGCCGACCGCCCGACGACGGCGGCCGAGGACTTCCCGGGGCCCGGGCAGGGCGAGGTCGAGGTCGTGATCCCCTCCGGCGCCTCCGGCGCAGAGATCGGCGCGATCCTCCAGGAGGCCGGCGTGGTGGCCTCCCAGCGCGCCTTCACCGGCGCGTTCGGCGAGAACGTCAACGCCTCGCGCATCCAGCCCGGGACCTACACCCTCCTCAAGGAGATGGCGGCTGCCGACGCCGTCGTCGCCCTTCTGGACCCGGCCAACAAGGCCGAGGTCACCATCACGGTGCCCGAGGGTTTCCACGCCGACCACGTCTACGAGCGCATCGCCAACGTCGCCCAGATCCCCATCGAGGAGGTCGAGGCGGCGGCGGCCGACCCGGCGGCCATCGGTCTGCCCGCAGAGGCGGGCGGCAAGCCGGAGGGGTGGCTCGCCGCGGCGACCTACTCCTTCCAGCCCAGCGACGACGCGGCGGCGATCCTGTCGACCATGGTCAAGCAGACGGTCTCCCGGCTGGACGAGCGCGGAGTGCCCGCCGACCAGCGCCAGGCCGTCCTGACCAAGGCCTCCATCGTCGAGCGCGAGGTGAACCTGCCGGAGTACTACGGGCACGTCGCCCGGGTCATCGAGAACCGGCTGGCCGACGACGGCGAGGTCAACGGGCGCCTGCAGATGGACTCCACTGTGCTCTACGGCCTCGGCAAGGTCGGCGGCGTGCCCACGCAGGCCGATCTCGACAAGGACACCCCGTACAACACCTACCTGCATCCGGGGCTGCCGCCGACGGCGATCGGTGCGCCCGGCGCCGCAGCGATCGACGCGGTGCTCAAGCCGCCGGCCGGCGACTGGCTCTACTTCGCCACGGTCAACCTCGACACGGGGGAGACGAAGTTCGCCGCCACGCTCGAGGAGCACAACGCCAACGTGGCCGAGCTGCGCAAGTGGCTCGAGGAGAACCCGCAGTCTGACGGCTGACCCCTGACGCTGTCACCCCGTGCCACGGGCGCGTGAGCCGGGCCGACCGGCGTCGCCCGTCCCTCTTCCCGCGCCGCACCTGTGCCGGGCCGCTGCAGCAGCGGCCCGGCACAGCTGCGGCGCGGAGCGTGCCTGTCGTACGGCGGATCGCCCTGTCCGCGGCTGTGGACCGGGCCGCCGCCGGCGCGCGTGCTGCTGGTAGACCTGTGCCGTCAGCAGTCGCGAGGAGGGACGCACATGTCGGTGGTGGGGCAGGATCTGCGGGCTGGGGGGGTCGAGCGGCGCGCCGCGGTGCTGGGGCACCCCGTGCGGCACTCGCTGTCACCGACGCTGCACCGCGCAGCGTACGCCCAGCTGGGTCTGACCGGCTGGGCCTACGGGCTGCAGGACGTCACGGCCGGTGAGCTCCCCGCTGTCCTGGAGCAGCTCGACGGGACGTGGGGCGGCCTGTCCCTGACCATGCCGCTCAAGCAGGCGGTCATCCCGCTGCTGGACGTCGTCGATCCGCTCGCGGAGGTGACCGGGGCGGTGAACACGCTGGTGGTCCAGCCCGGCCGGAACGGGGAGACGGGCCCGTTGGTGGGGTTCAACACCGACGTCCAGGGCATCGTCGCGGCCCTGCGCGAGGTGGCTCCGCCCGACTGGCGCCCGCAACGGCCGGTGGTCCTCGGTGCGCGGGCGACCGCCTCGTCCGCCCTGGCGGCGTTCGGCGAGCTGGGCGTCACCAGCACAACGCTCGTGGCCCGGTCGGTGGCGGGTCCGGGTTCCGCCGCGGCCGCCGCCCACCGCATGGGGGTCAGCACGACGCACCGTTCCTGGACGTCCGCCGAGGTCGCTGCGGAGGCGCTGCTCGCCTCGGACGTGGTGGTCTCCTCCGTGCCCTCCGGGGTGGCCGACGACGTGGCCGCGGCCCTGGCCAACAGGCTGGACGGCAGCGCGGACGCCCTCGCCGGGGCGGTCCTGCTGGACGTCGTGTACGACCCCTGGCCGACGCCGCTCGCCGCCGCGTGGCGCGCGGCGGGCGGTGCCGTCGCGCCGGGGTGGGCGATGCTGCTGCACCAGGCGGAGGCGCAGGTGCGCCTGTTCACCGGCCGAACGCCGGACGTCTCCGTCATGCGGGCGTCCCTGCTGGCCGAGCTCGACCGGCGCCACGCAGGTCACCAGGTGGCCGACTCGCCAGCCGTCTTCGACCTCCCTGCCCGTGCGTGAGGAAGAGGTGGCCGTGAGTGAGGACGACCCGGCGGCCACGGCCGGCGGCCGAGCCACCGGGTCCCCGGCTGCGACCTCGGGCGGCCGGGACACCACGCCACCGGCCGATGTGACCCCGGTGCCGCGCGACGCGGCCACGGTCCCGGCTGACGTGATCCCGGTGCCGGGCGACGTGGCCCAGGTCGACGCGGCCCCGGTCCCGGGCCAGGTGGCCTCGGGGCCAGCCTCCACGTCCCTTCCCGAGGACGACGACTCCCGCGCGGGTCTGCCCCCAGGCGTCCGCGGTCCGACGTTCATGGTCGCCGGGGTCGTCGGCGCGGGTGCCGTGGCCGGGCTGGCCGGCCAGCACTGGGCGGTCGTCGCCGGGGGAGCGGGCCTGGCCGCGCTGGCCGTGGTGCTCACCGTGATCGACGTGCGGACCCACCGCCTCCCGGACCGGCTCGTCGGGCCCGGCGTCTGCTGGCTGCTCCTGACGCTCACGCTCGCGGCCGCCGTCACGGGGCAACCGGGCACGCTCGGTCGGGCCGTCCTGGCCGGGCTCGCGTCCGCGACCGGCTACCTGCTGCTCGGGCTCGCCCGCGCCGGGGGTCTCGGCCTGGGGGACGTCAAGCTGGGCGGGCTCCTCGGGCTGTGGCTCGGGTGGTTCGGCTGGTCCGCCGTCCTCGCCGGTCCCGTGGTCGCCTTCGTCCTCGGTGGCATCTTCGCGTCGGGGCTGCTGCTCGTCGGCAGGGCCGGCCGGAAGTCGGCCTTCGCCTTCGGTCCCTGGATGCTGCTCGGTGCGGCCGCGGCGACAGCCGGGGCCCTCGCGGACGCCCTGCCTTACTGAGGGACCGGCGACGGTCGCCCGGCCCGCCGCCCCGGCCTGCCGTACCGCCCGGCCCGCCGTACCGCCCGGCCCGCCGCGCCGGCCTGCCTTACCGGCCTGCCGTCATGCCCGGGCGTCGCGGCGATCCGCACGGGTCCCGGCGTGGACGCGGCTGCGGCCCGCTCGCCGTGCCGTGGCAGGATCGGCCCCATGCTCAGATGGTTGACGGCAGGAGAGTCCCACGGTCCCGCGCTCGTCGGCGTGCTCGAGGGACTGCCCGCGGGCGTGCAGGTGACCACCGAGGACATCCGGCAGGCCCTCGCCCGCCGACGTCTCGGTCACGGGCGCGGCGCGCGCATGAAGTTCGAGCAGGACGAGGTGCGCATCCTCGGCGGCGTCCGGCACGGCGTGAGCATGGGCGGCCCCGTCGCCGTCGAGATCGGCAACAGCGAGTGGCCCAAGTGGGAGACGGTCATGTCCGCGGACCCGGTCCCGCCGGAGTCGCTCCTGGTGGACGCCGGCACCGGTGACGAGCGGGAGGTCGCCCGCAACCGGCCGCTCACGCGCCCCCGCCCCGGGCACGCCGATCTTGTCGGGATGCAGAAGTACGACCTGCGCGACGCACGCCCGGTCCTCGAGCGGGCCAGCGCCCGCGAGACCGCCGCCCGGGTGGCGCTGGGCACGCTCGCCGCCGCCCTGCTCGAGCAGGTCGCCGGAGTCCGGCTCGTCTCCCACGTCGTCGCCATCGGTCCCGTCGCGGTTCCCGACAACGCTCCCGTGCCCGGCCCGGACGACGTCGCGGCCCTCGACGCCGACCCCGTGCGCTGCTTCGACGCGGCGTCGTCGTCCGCCATGGTCGCCGAGATCGACCAGTGCCAGAAGGACGGCGACACCCTGGGCGGCGTCGTCGAGGTTCTCGCCTACGGCGTACCGCCGGGGCTGGGCTCGCACGTGTCGGGCGACCGCCGCCTCGACTCACGCCTGGCCGGCGCGGTCATGGGCATCCAGGCCGTGAAGGGCGTGGAGATCGGCGACGGGTTCCGCACTGCCGCCCGGCGGGGCTCCGCCGCTCACGACGAGATCGTGCCGGGGCCCGGCGACCGGCTGCGGCGCGCCACCAACCGCGCCGGCGGCACCGAGGGCGGCATGAGCAACGGCGAGGTCGTGCGGGTGCGCGCCGCCATGAAGCCGATCTCCACGGTGCCGCGGGCCCTCGCCACGGTCGACATCACGACCGGCGAGCCGGCGAAGGCCATCCACCAGCGGTCCGACGTCTGCGCGGTACCCCCGGCCGCCGTCGTCGCCGAGGCGATGGTCGCTCTCGTGCTGGCGCAGGCGCTCCTGGAGAAGGTGGGCGGGGACTCGGTCACCGAGTCCGCCCGCAACCTGCGCGGCTACCTGGAGGCCATCCCCGAGCACCTGCGCTGACCTGCGGCCACGCGGGTACAGGAGCTCCGGTGACGCGCGGCCACGCGAGCCCCGGACACCTGCGGTGACCCGCGAGTGCTCTCGCCGATCGAGCCTCCGCGGATCGTCGGGATGCGCCGTGGCCGCGCGTCTGGACGGTGAGACCTCGACATCTGAGGCGACGCCCCGGCGGTAGCGTGACCGCGTGACCACCTCCCGTCCCCGTCTCGTCCTCGTCGGGCTGCCCGGAGCAGGCAAGACCACCGTCGGTGGCCTCCTCGCACGGGCCCTGGCTGTGGACTTCGTCGACTCCGACCAGCTCGTCGAGCGTGCCGCAGGCACCACCGTGCCCGAGGTCTTCCGTACCCAGGGCGAGGCCCGGTTCCGTGAGCTCGAGCACGAGGCAGTCGCACGAGCCCTCAGCGAGCACGACGGCGTCCTCGCGCTGGGCGGCGGAGCGGTTCTCCACCCGGGGACGCAGGAAGCCCTGCGCGGGCACACGGTGGTCCTCCTCGACGTGGTTCCCGAGCGCGCGCTGGCACGCGTCGCGCTCTCCGGCGAGCGTCCGCTCCTTGCCGACGACCCGGCGGGAACGTTCGCGGCTCTGCGTCATGACCGTCTGCCGGTCTACGAGCGGGTCGCGACCGTGACGGTGAGCACGAGCGACCGGCGCCCGCAGGACGTGGCCGCCGAGGTCCTGCGCGCGGTCGCGCAGACCGACGGTTCCCCGGTCCCGGACGAGGCCCTGCAGCGCCTGGGTACGCCGTCCGGCGCGCCGTCCGGGTCGGTGGCCCCCACGCGCATCCCGGTCGCCGGTCCCTCCAGCTACGACGTCGTCGTCGGGCGCCACCTGGACGACGAGGTGGTCCGCCTCACGGACGGGGCCTCCCGGGCGCTCGTGCTCCACGCACGGGCCACCGAGCATCTCGCCCGCCGTCTGGCCGACGCGCTCGGCGCCAACGGCGTCGACGCGCTGCTGCGCGCCCTGCCCGACGCGGAGGACGCCAAGACCCTCGACGTCCTCGCCAGCTGCTGGGAGCTACTCGGCGAGCAGCGGTTCGGCCGCGAGGACGTCGTCGTCGCCGTCGGGGGAGGGGCGACGACGGACGTGGCGGGTTTCGTCGCGGCCACCTGGCTGCGCGGTGTCCGCCTGGTCAACGTGCCGACGACGCTGCTCGGCATGGTCGATGCCGCCGTCGGCGGGAAGACGGGCATCAACACCGCCCACGGCAAGAACCTCGTCGGGTCCTTCCACCTGCCGGCCGGCGTGGTGTGCGACCTCGACTCACTCTCCACCCTGCCCGCCGCCGACCTGCGGGCCGGGCTCGCCGAGGTCGTCAAGTGCGGCTTCATCGCCGACGAGCGGATCCTGAGGCTCGTCGAGGCCGACGGCGGCCTGGGGGCGCAGGACCCGCGGTCGGACGTCCTGCGCGAGCTGGTCGAGCGGGCCGTGGCCGTCAAGGCGCGCGTGGTGGGGGACGACCTCCGCGAGGCCGGGCTGCGGGAGATCCTCAACTACGGCCACACCTTCGGGCACGCGATCGAGCGCACCGAGGGCTACCGGTGGCGGCACGGTGACGCGGTCGCCGTCGGCATGGTCTTCGCGGCCGAGCTCGCCCGGGCCGCGGGAGTGCTCGCCGACAGCGTCGTCGCCAGGCATCGCGCGGTCCTGGGCCTGCTCGAGCTGCCGACGACGTATGCCGCCGGCCGGTGGGCCGAGCTCTACGAGGCGATGACCCACGACAAGAAGGTCCGCGGCAACGCGCTGCGGTTCGTCGTGCTCGAGGACGTCGCCCGGACCACCATGCTGCGCGCCCCGGCGCCGGAGCAGCTGGAGGCGGCCTACGCGGCGGTGCAGGGCTGACAGGCGTGATCCCGCTGGAGCCAGGGATCGAGGCAGCCGGCTTCGCGTCGGACGACGCCGGAGGACGGACGCGTGCGGCAGCCGCTGGTCTGCCGGTCGGTCGGACACCGGTTCGCCGGGAGGCCCGACGCCCGACGGCAGCGCGCCGGTCGGCCGGACGCCCGCGAACGGATACGGTGATCCGGTGAGCGGCTCCTCCACACCCGACGCCCCCGCGGGCGACGCCTCCTCCACCCCCGACGCCTCCTCCACCGGCCCCGCGCCCTCGTCCGCAGCACCTCGCCGGGAGCCGTTCTCCGGTGCTCCCCGGGTCGTGCTCGTGGGCCCGCCCGGAGCCGGGAAGTCCACCGTCGGTGCGATGGTGGCCGACCGGCTCGGCGTCCCGTTCGTCGACACCGACGACCTCGTGGCCGAGCGCGGCGGCGCCCCGGTCGGTGACCTGATGATCGATCTCGGCGAGAACGGCTTCCGGGCGCTCGAGCGTGAGGTCGTCGTCGACGCCCTCGGAACCGGCGGCGTCCTGGCTCTGGGCAGCGGCGCCGTCGAGTACGCCGTGCCGCTCCTGGAGCGCTACGTCGACAGCGGCGGCACGGTCGTGCTCCTGGACGTGTCCATGTCGGCCGGCGTCCCGCGCGTCGGCCTGAACGCCCCGCGTTCGGTCGCGCTCGGTAGCGCCCGGGCCCAGTTCGCGGCGATGGCGGCCGCGCGGCGGCCCGTGTACGAGCGCGTGGCGCGCACGGTCGTCGACACGTCATCGTTGTCCGTGGCCGAGGTGGCCGAGCGAGTGCTCGCCGCTGTCGGCTGACCTGTTTCGGTTCGGCCGGCCTGCCGGCCGCTCTTGTTTCGTTCGCCCGGCCCGTCGGCCGCTCTCGTTCGTTCGCCCGGCCCGTCGGCCCGGCCGCTCTCCTTCGTTCGCCCGGCCCGTCGGCCGCTCTCGAGGGACTCGGTCAGATCGACATCTCGTCCTTCGCCGCATGCTAGGCACCGTGAGCCATCCCGATCGGTGCGCCCGACGGCGGCTGCCTTGATCTGGCCAGGTCAAGCCTGAACCCTTGATGTGACCAGATCAAGGCGCTAGCCTGGATGCATGTTCGTGGTGACCGCAGATCAGCACGCCAGCAAGCGCCGCGGAGACATGGTCGAGACCCTCCTCGCCGAGCTGGGCTCCTGGCAGGCCCGGCACCGGCGCGACGTCGCCCTGCCGCTCGAGCGCACCGTCGGGGACGAGGTCCAGACTGTGCTCACCACCGCCGAGACCGCCCTGGACCTCGCGCTTCATCTCATCCGCCTGGGGGACTGGGCCGTGGGCATCGGCGCGGGCGCGGTGCACGAGCCGCTCGCGGCGACGTCGCGAGCCAGCTCCGGACCCGCGTTCGTCCACGCCCGCACCGCGGTCGAGCGTGCGCGCGGTCGCGCAGAACCGGTGCCTGTCGTCGTCACCGGTGACGATCCCGAGGCCGCCGACGACGCGTCCGGGCTGGTCCAGCTGCTCGCCGCCGTCGTGCAACGGCGCTCCGCCGCCGGCTGGGAGGTGGCCGACCTCCTCGGCCCCGGCGTCCGGCAGAAGGACGTCGCCGCCACGCTCGGCATATCCGAGCAGGCCGTCAGCCAACGGGTACGGTCAGCACTGCTGGAGGAAGAACGCCGCGTCCGTCCGCTGGCAGCCAGGCTGCTGCGACGCGCAGCGGGGGAGAAGGGGGAGGCGTGAGTTCCACCACCGCGACGGTCGTGGCGGTGCTTGCCGCCCTCGTGGTCTCGGTCCTGCTCGGACGGGTGCTCGTCTGGGCGGTGCTCAAGCGCGTCGAGCCCGGGCCGGCGGTACCGGGCGTCCTCCGCGGAGGCGCATGGATCGGCATGCTGGAGCGTCTCGCGATCACCGGATCGGTGCTCGCAGGGTTCCCCGAGGCGGTCGCCGTCGTCCTGGCGGTCAAGGGCCTCGGCCGGTACCCGGAGCTGCGGGAGGCCCATCCCGACCGCCGGAGCCCGGCCGCCGAGCGCTTCATCATCGGCACGCTGGCGAGCTACTCCTGGGCGGGGCTCTGCGGCGTCGTCGGCATCCTGGTGCTCGGCAAGGTATCCTGACGGGCGCTGCGCGGCCCGGCGGAGCCAACCGCCACCGGCCGCTGCTCCCGACAGAACCCGACATACGAGGACGGCCCCCGCATGGCTTCGACCAACGACCTGAAGAACGGTCTGGTGCTCAACATCGACGGACAGCTGTGGTCCGTCGTCGAGTTCCAGCACGTCAAGCCCGGCAAGGGGCCGGCCTTCGTCCGGACCAAGCTCAAGAACGTCCTGTCCGGCAAGACCATCGACAAGACCTTCAACGCCGGCGTCAAGGTCGAGACCGCCACGGTGGACCGCCGCGACATGCAGTACCTGTACAAGGACGGCACCGACTTCGTCTTCATGGACTCGGCCACCTACGAGCAGATCCCGATCTCGGAGGAGACCGTCGGCGACACCGCCCGGTTCCTCAAGGAGAACCAGGACGCGATCGTCGCGATGCACGACGGCCAGGTCCTCTTCGTCGAGCTGCCGGCCTCCGTCGTCATGGAGATCACCTACACCGAGCCCGGCCTGCAGGGCGACCGCTCCTCCGCGGGGACCAAGCCGGCGACCATCGAGACCGGCTACGAGATCCAGGTCCCGCTGTTCCTCGAGACCGGCACCAAGGTGAAGGTCGACACGCGCTCCGGGGACTACCTCGGCCGCGTCACCGACTGACGATCGCACCAGCCGGAGGCGGCCGGTCCCGCAGCTGATCGCGGGACCGGCCGCCCGGCGTGCCCGACACCACTGGACAGAGAAGAGGACCCTCGTGGCCGCACGCACCAAGGCCCGCCGACGGGCGCTGGACGTCCTGTTCGAGGCCGACCAGAAGGGCATCGAGTCCAGTGACGAGCTGCTCGCGCTGCTCGAGCAGCGGATGCACGTCACCGTCGCGCAGGGGCCGTTCCCGCAGTACGCCGTCGAGATCGTCGAGGGCGTCGTCGCCCACCGCGCCGAGATCGACGAGCTCCTGAGCACCTACTCCCAGGGCTGGACGTTGGACCGGATGCCCACGGTCGACCGGTGCATCCTGCGCCTGGGCGCCTGGGAGCTGCTGTTCAACGAGGACGTCCCCGACGCCGTCGCCGTCGACGAGGCGGTCCACCTCGCGGCCGAGCTCTCCACGGACGACTCGCCCACCTTCGTCAACGGCCTGCTCGGACGCCTCCTCGAGCTGAAGCCCACCCTCTAGACCGGCGGCCGGCCCGCGCCCGGGTCGCCGCGCGGCTCAGGGCCGGCGGCCGCAGCCCGAGTCCGGCTGGCGCAGCCCGAGTCCGGCTGGCGCAGCCCGAGCCCGGCTGGCGCAGCCCGAGCCCGGCTGGCGCAGCCCGAGCCCGGCGGCCGGAGCACGAGCCCATCACCTCCCGACCGGCAGTCGCGCCCGACGTGCCGCCGGCCGCGTCACCCGTCAGGATCGAGAGCATGACTGACGGCATCATCGACGGCGCGCAGCCCCTCCTCGACGAGATCGCCTCCCGGCTCGACGGCGACGGCCGGACGGTGGCGGTCGCCGAGTCCCTCACGGCCGGGAAGATCGCCTCCCACCTCGGGGCGGCGCAGGACGCCTCCACGTGGTTCGCGGGTGGCGTCGTCGCCTACACGAACGAGACGAAGTACTCCGTGCTCAACGTCGACCGCGGCCCGGTCGTCACGGCCACGTGCGCAGGGCAGATGGCCGACGGCGTGGCGGAGCTCCTCGCCGCCGACGTGGCCGTCGCCGTGACCGGCGTCGGCGGACCGGGCCCCGAGGAGGGCAAGGAGGCCGGCACCGTCTACGTCGGCGGACGCGCCGGTGCCCGGAGCCTCACGGCGGAGCTGCACCTTGACGGCGGGCCGACCGAGGTGGTGGAGGCGACGACGCTGCACGCGCTGCGCATGCTGGTCGACCTCGTCCGAGGCAGCTGAGCGGGGACACCCGGCGCGCAGAGCAGTGGGGGGCGCGCCGGGCAGGGCGTCGCTGACGGAGGCGCTGCGCACCTCGGGCGGGCGCAGCTGAGGGACGCGTCACACCCCGTCCCACCAGGCGTGCAGGCGGCGGCGCCCGCCATCGAGCGAGGTAGCATCGCCGCGTCCGACATCCTTTAAGGCCCGTCCCGTGAGGCGGGGAAGGAGGTCCTCGTGGCCACCATGCCCACGAGCGCCGGCGCAGAGCGCACGGTGCTCACCGAATCCGACATCTCGCGTTCCCTCGTCCGCATCGCGCACGAGATCCTGGAGCGCAACCACGGCAGCGACGGCGTCGTCCTGCTGGGGATCCCGACCCGGGGGGTGCCGCTCGCCGAGCGGATCGCCCGCCGGATCAACGAGACGGAGGACGCCTCCGTCCCCGTCGGCGCGCTCGACATCACCATGTACCGCGACGACCTGCGCGGCCAGCCGACCCGGACCCTGGGCCGCACCACCCTTCCTGCCGCGGGCATCGACGACCAGGTCGTGGTGCTCGTCGACGACGTCCTGTACTCCGGCCGCACGATCCGCGCCGCCCTCGACGCTCTCAACGACCTCGGCCGGCCCGCCGCGGTCCAGCTCGCGGTCCTGGTCGACCGGGGGCACCGGCAGCTGCCCATCCGCGCCGACTTCGTCGGAAAGAACCTGCCCACCTCCCGCGCGGAGCGCGTGCGCGTCCAGCTCTCGGAGACCGACGGCGTCGCCGACGCCGTGACCATCTCCACCCCGGCCGCGGAGGTCGTCCGATGAGGCACCTGCTCTCGGCCGCCGACCTCAGCCTGGACGAGGCGGTCCTCATCCTCGACACCGCCGAGGCGATGGCCGCGACGCAGGGCCGGACGATCAAGAAGCTGCCCACCCTGCGCGGCCGCACGGTCGTGAACCTCTTCTTCGAGGACTCCACCCGCACGCGGATCTCCTTCGAGGCCGCGGCCAAGCGCCTGAGCGCGGACGTCATCAACTTCTCCGCGAAGGGCTCCTCGGTCTCCAAGGGCGAGTCGCTCAAGGACACTGCGCTGACGCTCCAGGCGATGGGCATCGACGGCGTCGTCATCCGCCACCACGACTCGGGCGCGCCGCACCGCCTCGCCCACGCGGGCTGGATCGACGTCCCGGTGCTCAACGCGGGCGACGGCACCCACCAACACCCCACCCAGGCGCTGCTGGACGCGTTCACCCTGCGCCGCCACCTCACCACCGGCCAGGACGCGCCGGCGCCGGAGGGGTCCTCCCTGGAGGGCGCCTCGGTCGTGATCGTGGGAGACGTGCTCCACTCGCGCGTCGCCCGCTCGAACGTCCAGCTCCTGCACACCCTGGGCGCGACGGTGACGATCGTGGCCCCGCCCACGCTGCTCCCGGTGGGCATGGAGTCCTGGCCGTGCCGGATCAGCTACGACCTCGACTCAGCCCTCTCCGAGGCGCGGCCGGACGCGGTGATGATGCTCCGCGTCCAGCGCGAGCGCATGTCCTCGGCGGGCGGCGGGTTCTTCCCGTCCCCCCAGGAGTACCACCGCCGCTACGGCCTCGACGGCGCGCGTCTGCGCCGGCTGCCCGAACGCGCGATCGTGATGCACCCCGGGCCGATGAACCGTGGCCTGGAGATCAGCGCCGACGCCGCCGACTCCCCGCGCTCCACCATCGTCCAGCAGGTCGCCAACGGCGTCTCCGTGCGCATGGCCGTGCTCTACCTTCTCCTCGCCGGCGGCGAGGAGACCTCCGGAGGGATCTCATGACCGACTACCTGCTCCGCGCGGCCCGCCCCCTGGGCGGCGACCCCACGGACCTGCTCCTGCGCGACGGCGTCATCGCCGCGACCGGTGCCGACGCCGCCCGCGAGGCCGGGCCGGACGCGGTCACGGTCGACGCCGACGGGCTCGTCGCCCTGCCCGGCCTGGTGGACCTCCACACCCATCTGCGTGAGCCCGGCCGTGAGGACACCGAGACCGTCTTCACGGGCACCCGGGCCGCCGCGGCGGGCGGGTTCACCGCCGTCCACGCCATGGCGAACACGACCCCGGTCGCGGACACCGCCGGCGTCGTGGAGCAGGTCTGGAACCTTGGCCGCGAGGCCGGCTGGGTCGACGTCCACCCCGTCGGCGCCGTTTCCGTGGGGCTGCAGGGCGAGATGCTCGCCGAGCTCGGCGCGATGGCCACCTCGGCCGCCCGGGTGCGGGTCTTCTCCGACGACGGCAGGTGCGTCTCGGACCCGGTCCTGATGCGCCGCGCGCTGGAGTACGTCAAGGCCTTCGACGGCGTCATCGCCCAGCACGCCCAGGAGCCGCGGCTGACCGAGGGCGCCCAGATGCACGAGGGCGCGGTCTCCGCCGAGCTCGGGCTGGCGGGCTGGCCGGCGGTCGCGGAGGAGTCGATCATCGCGCGCGACGTGCTGCTCGCCGAGCACGTGGGCTCCCGGCTGCACGTGTGCCACCTGTCCACGGCCGGCAGCGTCGACATCGTGCGGTGGGCGAAGGCCCGGGGAATCGACGTGACGGCCGAGGTCACCCCGCACCACCTCATCCTCACCGACGAGCTGGCGCGGTCCTACGACCCGCGCTTCAAGGTCAACCCCCCGCTGCGCACCGCCGAGGACGTCGAGGCCGTGCGGGCCGGGCTCGAGGACGGGACCATCGACATCGTGGCCACCGACCACGCCCCTCACGCCGTCGAGGACAAGGACTGCGAGTGGCCCGCCGGTGCGTTCGGCATGACGGGCCTGGAGACGGCGCTGCCCGTGGTGATCGAGACCATGGTCGAGACCGGGCGCCTGAGCTGGTCCGACGTGGCGCGCGTCATGTCGGTGACTCCGGCCCGCATCGGCCGGGTCCAGGACCACGGCCGCCCCGTCGCCGTCGGAGAGCCCGCCAACCTCACGCTGGTGGACCCGACGGTCCGGCGGGTGGTCGACCCCGCGGCCCAGGCCACCCGCAGCAACAACAGCCCGTTCGCCGGCACCGAGCTGCCCGGCCAGATCATGGCGACGTTCCTCCGGGGACGCGCCACCGTGCTCGACGGCGCCCCCGTGGCGCGAGAGGAGGTCGGCGCATGAGCGCCCCCACCAACCAATCCGGTGCCCACGGCGGTCCGGCCGCCCAGAACCCCGCGACCGACGCCCGGTCTGCCCGCGCGCCCCGCGGCGCCCTGCGCGAGCCCGCCCTGATCGTCCTCGAGGACGGTTTCGTCCTGCGCGGCAGCGCCTACGCCGCGACCGGCCGCACGGTGGGCGAGATCGTCTTCTCCACCGGGATGACCGGCTACCAGGAGACCCTCACGGACCCCTCCTACCACCGGCAGATCGTCGTCATGACCGCCCCGCACGTGGGCAACACGGGTGTCAACGACGAGGACCCGGAGTCGTCCCGCATCTGGGTGGCCGGCTACGTCGTGCGCGACGCCGCCCGCCGGGCCTCGAGCTGGCGCTCCGTGCGCGAGCTCGAGGACGAGCTGGCCGACCAGGGCGTCGTCGGCATCTGCGACGTCGACACCCGCGCCCTGACCCGCCACCTGCGCGAGCGCGGGGTCATGCGCGCCGGCATCTTCTCCGGCGACGCCCTGCCCGCCGGTGCCGCGAGCATGGGCGAGCAGGCCGTCGAGGTGCTCCTCGACGTCGTCCGCGAGTCCCCGCACATGGCCGGTGCCGACCTGGCGCGCGAGGTCAGCACCGAGGAGGCCTACGTCGTCGACCCGACGGGGGAGCACGCCGGCCAGGAGCCGGTGGCCACGGTCGTCGCCGTCGACCTCGGCATCAAGTCGCGGACCCCCGAGCAGCTCGCCGCCCGCGGCGTGCGTGTCCACGTGGTCCCGCAGTCGACGTCGCTCTCCGCCGTGCTCGCGCTCGAGCCGGACGGGGTGTTCTTCTCCAACGGGCCCGGCGACCCTGGCGCGGCCACCCACGAGGTCGAGCTGCTCCGCGGCGTGCTCGATGCCAAGCTGCCGTTCTTCGGCATCTGCTTCGGCAACCAGCTCCTCGGCCGCGCCCTCGGCTACGGGACCTACAAGCTCGAGTACGGCCACCGCGGCGTCAACCAGCCGGTCCTCGACCGCGCCACGGGACGGGTGGAGATCACCGCTCACAACCACGGCTTCGCCGTCGACGCCCCGATCGGGGAGGCCTCCGTCGCCCCGTTCGACGGCGGCCGCTACGGCCGTGTCGAGGTCTCCCACGTCGGCCTCAACGACAACGTGGTCGAGGGCCTGCGCGCCCTGGACATCCCGGCCTTCTCGGTGCAGTACCACCCCGAGGCGGCCGCCGGCCCGCACGACGCCGAGCACCTCTTCGACCGGTTCGTCGCCCTCATGCGCGAACGCTCCACCACCACCACCACCGAAGGCGAGGCCCGCTGATGCCCCGGCGCACCGACATCTCGTCCGTCATGGTCATCGGCTCCGGGCCGATCGTCATCGGCCAGGCGGCCGAGTTCGACTACTCCGGCACGCAGGCCGTGCGGGTGCTGCGCGAGGAGGGCCTGCGCGTCATCCTCGTCAACTCCAACCCCGCCACGATCATGACGGATCCCGAGCTGGCCGACGCGACCTACGTCGAGCCGATCACCCCCGAGGTCGTCGCCACGATCATCGCCAAGGAGCGGCCCGACGCCCTGCTGCCCACCCTCGGCGGGCAGACCGCGCTCAACACCGCCATCGCCCTCGCCGAGAACGGCGTGCTCGAGGAGTACGGCGTCGAGCTCATCGGCGCCTCGATCGACGCCATCCACCTCGCCGAGGACCGTGAGAAGTTCAAGGGCGTCGTCGAGCGCTGCGGGGCCGAGAGCGCCCGCTCCGCCATCGCCCACACCCTCGAGGAGGCCCACGAGATCGCCGCCGAGCTCGGCTACCCGCTCGTCGTGCGCCCGTCCTTCACCATGGGCGGCCTCGGCTCCGGCTTCGCGCACACCCCCGAGGACCTCAACCGGATCGCGGGCGCGGGCCTGCACTACTCGCCCACCACCGAGGTGCTCCTGGAGGAGTCGATCCTGGGGTGGAAGGAGTACGAGCTGGAGCTGATGCGCGACAAGGCGGACAACGTCGTCGTGGTCTGCTCGATCGAGAACGTCGACCCCGTCGGTGTGCACACCGGCGACTCCATCACGGTCGCGCCCGCCCTGACCCTGACCGACCGCGAGTTCCAGAAGCTCCGGGACGTCGGGATCGCGATCATCCGCGAGGTCGGCGTCGACACCGGCGGCTGCAACGTCCAGTTCGCCGTCGAGCCGACGACCGGGCGCGTCGTGGTCATCGAGATGAACCCGCGCGTCTCGCGCTCCTCGGCCCTGGCGTCGAAGGCCACGGGCTTCCCGATCGCGAAGATCGCCGCCCGCCTCGCCGTCGGGTACACGCTCGACGAGATCCCGAACGACATCACGGGCTCCACCCCGGCGAGCTTCGAGCCCACGCTGGACTACGTCGTCGTCAAGGTCCCCCGGTTCGCGTTCGAGAAGTTCCCGGCCGCCGACCCGACGCTGACCACCACGATGAAGTCCGTCGGCGAGGCCATGGCGCTCGGGCGGAACTTCACGGAGGCGCTGCAGAAGGCGCTGCGGTCCATCGACAAGAAGGGCACGACGTTCCACTGGGACGGCCCCGCCCCGGACGCCGCGCAGACCGCGGCGCTCCTGGAGTCGGTGCGCACGCCGACCGAGCACCGCCTCGTCGAAGTCCAGCAGGCCATCCGCGGCGGCGCGACCGTCGAGCAGCTCTACGAGGCGACGGCGATCGACCCGTGGTTCCTCGACCAGCTCCTCCTCATCGAGGAGGTCGCCGGGCAGGTCCGCACCGCCCCCGCACTCACCGAGGACGTGCTGCGCCTGGCCAAGCGGAACGGTTTCTCCGACCTCCAGATCGGGCGCCTGCGCGGCCTGGGGGAGGAGGCGGTGCGCGAGGTGCGCCACGCCTACGGCCTGCGCCCGGTGTACAAGACGGTGGACACCTGCGCCGCCGAGTTCGCCGCCCGGACGCCCTACCACTACTCCGCCTACGACCTGGAGACGGAGGTCGCCCCGCGCGAGCGCGAGGCGGTGATCATCCTGGGCTCGGGACCCAACCGGATCGGCCAGGGCATCGAGTTCGACTACTCGTGCGTGCACGCCACCCTCGCGCTGGCGGAGAAGTACGAGACCGTCATGGTCAACTGCAACCCCGAGACCGTCTCGACGGACTACGACATCTCCGACCGGCTCTACTTCGAGCCGCTGACGTTCGAGGACGTCCTGGAGGTCTACCACGCCGAGCTGGCCGCAGGCCCGGTCGCGGGCATGGTGGTCCAGCTGGGCGGGCAGACCCCGCTGTCGCTGGCCCAGCGCCTGGCGGACGCCGGCGTGCCGATCCTGGGCACGTCGCCCGAGTCCATCGACCTGGCCGAGGACCGCGGGGCCTTCGGGGCCGTCCTGGGCCGCGCGGGCCTCCCCGCGCCAGCTTTCGGGACGGCGACCTCTGCCGACCAGGCCCTGCAGGTCGCCGGCCGCATCGGCTACCCGGTCCTCGTCCGCCCGAGCTACGTGCTCGGCGGGCGCGGGATGGAGATCGTCTACGACGAGCCCGGCCTGCGGGACTACCTCGCGCGCACCTCGGACGGCAAGGGCTCCGAGGCGTCGCGCCGCGCGGCCCCGCTGCTGATCGACCGGTTCCTCGACGACGCCATCGAGATCGACGTCGACGCGCTCTTCGACGGCACCGACCTGTTCCTCGGCGGGGTCATGGAGCACATCGAGGAGGCCGGCATCCACTCCGGCGACTCGGCGTGCGTGCTGCCGCCGGTGACCCTGTCGGCCGCCGAGCTCGAGCGGATCCGCCGCTCGACGCAGGCCATCGCCGAGGGCGTGGGCGTGCGCGGCCTGCTCAACATCCAGTTCGCGCTGGTCTCGGACGTGCTGTACGTCATCGAGGCCAACCCGCGCGCCTCGCGGACCGTGCCGTTCGTCGCCAAGGCCACCGGCGTGCCGCTGGCCAAGGCTGCGGCGTTGATCATGGCGGGGGAGTCGATCGCCGAGCTGCGCGCGCGGGGCTTCCTGCCAGAGCAGGACGGCGGCGTACTCGACCTCGACGCGCCCATGGCGGTCAAGGAGGCGGTGCTGCCGTTCAAGCGGTTCGCCACCGGGGCCGGGTCCATCGTGGACACGCTGCTCGGCCCCGAGATGCGCTCGACCGGCGAGGTGATGGGCTTCGACGTCGACTTCCCGACGGCGTTCGCCAAGTCCCAGTCCGCCGCCTACGGCGGCCTGCCCACCACGGGGCGGGTGTTCGTCTCCGTCGCCGACCGCGACAAGCGCTCGATCATCTTCCCGGTGACCCGCCTCGTCGAGCTCGGCTTCGAGGTCCTGGCGACGGCGGGCACCGCGGGGGTGCTGCGCCGCTACGGCGTGCGCGCCACGGTGGTGCGCAAGGCCTCGCAGGGACGGGGCCCGCAGGGCGAGCCGACGATCATCGACCTCATCACCGAGGGCGAGATCGACATGGTCATCAACACCCCGAGCGGCCAGGGCGCCCGCGCCGACGGCTACGAGATCCGCGCGGCGACCACGGCCGCGGACAAGCCGATCATCACCACCGTCCAGGAGTTCGGCGCCGCCGTGCAGGCGATCGAGGCGGTGACCGCCGGCCCGTTCGCGGTCCGCAGCCTCCAGGGTCACGACGCCGACCGCGCCGCTCGCCGCGAGCCCGCGCCGGCCCGGCTGGCGGGGTCGGCCCGGGTGGCCGGGGCCGTGGGATGACCGTCGACGGCGGCGCGGTCGTCCCGTTCGGCGACCGGCTCGCGGCGGCCATGGACGTGCACGGTCCGGTGTGCGTGGGCATCGACCCGCACCCCGGCCTGCTGGAGTCCTGGGGTCTCTCCGACGACGCCGCGGGCCTGCGTGCCTTCGCGCTCCGTGTGGTCGAGGCCCTCGGAGGGCGGGTCGCGGCGCTCAAGCCGCAGTCGGCGTTCTTCGAGCGGCACGGCTCGGCCGGCGTCGCCGCCCTCGAGGAGGTGCTCGCCGCGGCCCGGGACGCCGGCACGCTCACCGTCCTCGACGTCAAGCGCGGCGACATCGGCTCGACGATGGCCGGCTACGCGGAGGCCTACCTCCGTGACGGCGGCCCCCTCGCGGCCGACGCGGTGACGCTCTCGCCCTACCTCGGCTTCGGCTCGCTCCGCCCCGCCCTCGACCTCGCGCGGCGGACCGGGCGGGGCGTGTTCGTGCTGGCGCTGACGTCGAACCCCGAGGGGGCCGGGGTGCAGCACGCCCGTACGCCCGCCGGCTCGGTGGCGGGGGAGATGGTCGACGGCGCCCGCACCGAGAACGCCGTCGCGCCGGGTGAGCGTCTGGGCTCGGTGGGCCTCGTGGTCGGGGCGACCGTCGGGTCCGCCGTCGCGGACCTGGGGCTCGACCTCGCCTCCGTGCGCGGTCCGCTGCTCGCGCCAGGCGTGGGTGCCCAGGGTGCCGGCGCCGCCGAGCTCGCCGAGGTGTTCGGCCCCGCCCGGCACCAGGTGCTCGCCAGCACGTCTCGCGGCGTGCTCGGCGCCGGGCCGGACGGCCTCGTCGACGCGCTCGCCCGCGCCGTCGACCAGGCGCGCGAGGCGCTCGGGCGCTGAGGACTGCGGGCTGCCCGGGGCTCGCAGGTCCGAACCTGCGTGCGGGCTGGCCGGGACCGCCTGGGTGCCGCGCCCTCGAGAGGCGCGTCCGTGGCGGTCCCGGGCCAGCCCGGCGCACAGTTGAGCCCGTCGTCGTCCCGCTCCGCCGTTGCCCACCTCCGGACCGACCGCTAACGTCCAGACATCGCACCATCCGTGGACTGACGAGGTGACCGATCGTGGCACTGCCGCCCCTGACCCCCGAGCAGCGCGCCGACGCCCTGGCGAAGGCCGCCGCCGCCCGTGCCACGCGCGCGGAGGTGAAGAACAAGCTCAAGTACTCGCAGGTCAGCCTCTCCGAGGTGCTGGAGGCCGCGAAGAAGGACGAGGCGCTCGGCAAGCTCAAGGTGGTCTCGCTGCTCGAGTCGCTGCCCGGCATCGGCAAGGCGACCGCCCGGTCGCTGATGGCGGAGATCGGCATCTCCGAGGCACGGCGCGTACGCGGTCTGGGGCCGCACCAGAGCGCCGCCCTCGTCGAGCGCTTCGGGTGACGCCCGCCCGTACCGCCCCGTGCGGCATGCCCCGAGCACGTCGCCGTCCGGCGCGGGCGTGAGGGCCCTCACCACCGGAGAAGCCCGCTGCGCCCGGGCTCGCCCGCTCGCACCTGGCAGGATGGCGGGATGACCGACGTCGTCCCCCCGATGGACTCTCCGCACGCCCGCCTCACCGTCCTGTCCGGACCGACCGCCGTGGGCAAGGGGACGATCATGGCGGAGATGCGCCGCCGCGCACCCGACGTCTGGATCTCCGTCTCCGCCACCACCCGCGCCCCGCGCCCGGGGGAGGTCGACGGCGTCCACTACTACTTCCTCACGCCGGAACGCTTCGAGGAGCTCATCCGTAACGGCCAGATGCTCGAGTGGGCGCTGGTTCACGGCGCCAACCGCTACGGCACGCCGCGGGGACCGGTCGAGCGCGAGCTCGCCGCCGGCCGGCCGGTCTTCCTCGAGCTCGACCTTCAGGGCGCGCGCCAGGTGCGCGAGGCGATGCCGGACGCCCGCTTCGTCTTCCTCGCCCCGCCTACCTGGGACGAGCTCGTGCGGCGTCTTGTCGGGCGTGGCACCGAGACCCCGGAGGAGCGCGAGCGCCGCCTCGCCACCGCCCGCGAGGAGCTCGCAGCGGTCGACGAGTTCGACCACGTCGTCGTCAACGACGACGTGGAACGCGCCACGGACGAGCTGCTCACCCTCATGGGCGTCACCGAGCGGGTAGACTAGATCGCTGTATGCGTGCGGGACGTCCCGCGCGGGCCCTCCCGGTCCGCCCGCGGCCCCGCGAAACCGAGCCTGGAGAAGGTCACCCATGTACGGAACCGTCGCCGCCCCCGAGGGCATCACCGACCCGCCGATCGACGAGCTGCTCGAGAAGGTCGACTCCAAGTACGCCCTGGTGATCTACGCCGCCAAGCGCGCGCGCCAGATCAACACGTACAACGCGCAGCTCCAGGAGGGCCTCCTCGAGTTCGTCGGCCCGCTCGTGCCGGCCGCGCAGGAGGACAAGCCGCTCTCCATCGCGATGCGCGAGGTCAACGAGGGCATGCTGACCCTCACCCGCATCGAGGACTGAGCACCTACCTCGCTCACTGAGGCAGAATCGCTGGCATGACCAGCACACAGGAACGCGCCGCCACGACATCGTCGGGCGGCGCGTTGCGCATCGTCCTCGGGGTCACCGGCGGCATCGCCGCCTACAAGGCGGCCCTGGTTCTCCGGCTCCTTCGTGAGGCCGGCCACCGCGTCCGGGTCGTGCCCACGGAGGCCGCGCTGCGCATGGTCGGGCGTCCCACGTGGGAGGCGCTCTCCGGCGAGCCGGTTCGCACCGGCGTCTTCGACGACGCCGAGCACGTCGACCACGTCGCCCTCGGTCGCAGCGCCGACCTGGTGATCGTCGCGCCCACGACGGCGAACCTCCTCGCCAAGGCGGCGGCCGGGCTGGCCGACGACCTGCTCTCGACGACACTGCTCACCGCCACCTGCCCCGTCCTGCTCGCCCCGGCGATGCACACGGAGATGTGGCTCCACGCCGCTACCCAGGCGAACGTCGCGACGCTGCGAGGCCGCGGCGTGCACGTCCTCGACCCGGACTCGGGCCGTCTCACCGGCGCCGACTCCGGCCCGGGCCGGCTCCCCGAGCCGGCCGCGATCGTCAGCGCCGCCCTCGCCCTCGTCTCTCCCGCCCTCGACGACCTCGCGGGCCGCTCCGTCGTCGTCTCCGCGGGCGGCACACGAGAGCCGATCGACCCCGTCCGCTTCCTCGGCAACCGGTCGTCGGGCCGCCAGGGCGTCGACCTCGCCCTCGCCGCCGCCCGCCGCGGCGCCACGGTGACCCTGGTCGCCGCCAACGTCGACGACGGGCTGGTGCCGGACCATCCAGCCATCGCGGTGCGGCGCGTGGAGACCACACTCGAGCTGCGCGACGCGGTCCGGGACGCCGGGGCCGCCGCCGACGTCGTCGTCATGGCGGCCGCCGTCGCCGACTTCCGCCCGGCGACGACGACGACGCACAAGATCAAGAAGACGTCGTCCGGTCCCGCGCCGATCGAGCTGGAGACGAACCCCGACATCCTCGCCGAGCTGGCCGCCGACAGGCTGCGCGGGGGGCAGGTCGTCGTCGGCTTCGCCGCCGAGACGGGCGACGCGACCGGTGACGTGCTCGCCCACGGGCGGGAGAAGGCGCGCCGCAAGGGGGCTGACCTGCTCGCCGTGAACGAGGTCGGTGCCGACCGCGGGTTCGGCGACGTCCCCAACGAGGTGACGATTCTCGACGCCGACGGTTCCGTCGTCGGGCGGGGGAGCGGGACCAAGTCTCAGGTGGCGGACGCGGTGTGGGACGCGGTCGCGGCCCGCCTGCGCGCTGCCACTACGATCGAGCGGTGACTTCTTCCGTCTTCCGTCAGTTCACGTCCGAGTCGGTGACCGAGGGGCATCCGGACAAGGTGTGTGACCGGATCTCGGACACGATCCTGGACGCGATCCTGGAGCAGGACCCGGTGGCGCGGGTGGCGGTGGAGACGGTGG